>CACBJQ010000032.1:0-2297 GCA_902539635.1 uncultured Alphaproteobacteria bacterium | reverse complement strand
CTGGAATTGTTTCAGGTTTTGTTGACTTAGATAATATGTTAGGAGGTTTACAAAATTCTGATTTAATTATACTTGCTGGTAGACCATCAATGGGCAAAACTGCACTTGCAACAAATATTGCCTTTAATGCTGCTAAATATTTTTTAAAAGAAGAGGACAAAGGTTCAGTGGTAATGTTCTCATTAGAGATGTCTGCTGAGCAAATTGGATTAAGAATTTTAGCTGAACAATCTAGAATACCAAGTGACAAACTTCGAAAAGGCGAACTCAATGAAAAAGACTCAGTTAAACTCTCAAGTACATATCAAGAAATTAATAATTTAAACTTTTTTTTCGATGATAGCCCAAATTTAACTGTTTCAGAACTAAGATCTAAGCTTAGAAGATATAAAAATAGTTTTGATATTAAACTAGTTGTTATTGATTATCTTCAATTAATAAAACCTGAAAGTAATAAAGATAATAGGGTGAATGAATTATCAGAGATAACTAGAAACTTAAAGCAGCTTGCTAAAGAATTTGATTTACCTGTAATTTCACTTTCTCAACTCTCTCGTCAGGTTGAAAATAGAGATGACAAAAGACCTCTACTATCTGATTTAAGAGAGTCAGGTAGCATCGAACAAGATGCAGATGTTGTTATGTTTATTTATAGAGAAAGTTATTACCTCCAAAGAAACGAGCCAACTAGGGGTGCTGATGAAACTCAAGAGTCATATCAAAAAAAGCATGACTCATGGAAAGACAGAAATGAGGAGGTTTTTAATAAAGCTGAATTAATTGTAGCAAAACAAAGAAATGGTCCTACTGGAAAGATTGAGTTATACTTTGATGATAAATATACCAAATTCTTGGGAATTGAAAAAAATGCATCAAATTAAGACTTCAAATGAAATTTATTGAAAATATTGGGCAAGTTTTAATTATCTCAATCTCTAATTTAGGGAAATTCATTTTATTTATTCTATTTTTTTTTAAACATTTATTTAAACCCAAATTCTATTTTAAAAATAATATAAGATACTTTGTAGATATACTTATCTCATCAATACCAATAATAGCTTTAACTGGAATTTTTTCTGGGATGGTTCTTGCTTTGCAGTCTTATACTGGCTTTTCAAGATTTTCTGCAGAGTCTGCTATACCTAACATAGTTGTTTTGACCCTAACTAGAGAATTAGGACCTGTCTTAACAGGTCTTATGATTTCGGCTAGAGTTGGTTCTTCTATTGCAGCAGAGATAGCAACAATGAGGGTTACAGAACAAATCGATGCACTTAAGACACTTAACACAAATTATTATAATTATCTAGTTACACCACGTGTCCTATCTTTAACTTTAGCTTTGCCAATATTTGTAACTTTAGTAGATTTTATAGGAGTAATGGGGGGTTATATAGTTTCAGTACATAGGCTTGGATTTAATGATAATTTATACTTATTAAACACAATTGATTTTTTAAGCTTAGGTGATTATTTATCAGGAATTTTTAAAGCTTTTGCATTTGGTTTTATAATATCAATAGTCAGTTGTTATTGTGGTTTATTTTCTGATAAAGGTGCATTTGGTGTTGGCTCAGCTACAACAAATGCAGTTGTAATATCCTCAATTCTAATTTTGTCATCAAATTATATTCTAACAGAATTATTCTTTTAATGAAAATAGAAGTTAAAAATTTAAAAAAAAAATTTAGTGATGAATTTGTTTTGAAGGATATTAGTCTTACAATAGAGAAAAAATAAATCTACAATAATTCTTGGTCAATCTGGTTGTGGAAAATCTGTATTAATTAAAACAATTTATAAATTATTTTATTTCGATAGTGGGTCCATTTTATATGACGGAAAGTCAGAAGTTGATATTGATAAATTTAGTATGTTATTTCAATATGGCGCTCTATTTGATAGTTTAAAAATATCTGAAAATATAGCGTTTACTGATTTTATTAATAATAAAACAAAATTTGAAAAGAAGGTTAACTCACTTATGAACGATGTAGGTTTAGATAAATCTATTTTTAACAAATACCCATCAGAGATATCTGGGGGTATGAAAAAAAGAGTGGCGTTAGCTAGAGCACTTTATAAAAATCCTAAAGTGATTTTTCTTGATGAACCAACTACAGGCTTAGATCCGGTAAATAGTGATAAAATTAATGAATTAATTTTGAAGGTCATAACAAAGAGAAAAATAACTGCTGTAACCATTACTCATGATATAAAAAGCGCAATTAAAACTGGAGATCACTATTATTTTATAAATAAAGGAATTATTCAAGATAAGGGTGATTGTAAAA
>CACBJQ010000031.1:0-2346 GCA_902539635.1 uncultured Alphaproteobacteria bacterium | reverse complement strand
TTACGCCTGTCCCTTTAAGAGGTAAAATTAATAAACCAAGCTATTTAAGAATTATAGTTGAAAAATATTGTGAAATTACTGGAAACGACTACATTAATACATGCAAAATTAGTACTTATAATTATAAAAAGCTTTTTAAAATAAATGATTGATAAAACTGAAATAAATGTATTAGGATGTGGTTCAAGTTTTGGAGTCCCTTTATCTCATGACATATGGGGTAATTGTGATAAATCAAATCCTAAAAACCAAAGAACACGACCTTCAATACTTTTAAAAAAAGCAGGAAAATCAATACTAATTGATACTAGCCCTGATTTAAGGAAACAGTTAATTGACAATAAAATTGATAATGTTGGTTCAGTCATTTACACACATTCCCATGCTGATCACATACATGGAATTAATGATTTAAGGACTATTTCACTGATAAATAGAAAAAAAATACCAATTTTTGCCGATAAAATAACTTTAGAAACTCTTCAAAATAGCTTTTCTTATTTGTTTTCAAAGTCATCCACCCATGGTTATGAACCCATTTTAAATGCAAACGTTCTTAACGAGAATAATACTGAAATTGAGGGTTTTAAAATTGAGATTATTCGACAAAATCATGGAAATATTGACTCCTATGGTTTCATTTTTGATAATAAAATAGCTTATAATTTAGACATTAAGTATTTTTATGATGAGGATTATTTAGATAGAATCAAAGGTATTCAATGCTGGTTTCTTGGTTGTTTGAGATATGATGAACACCCATCTCATGCCAGTTATTCTGAAGTAATTGATTGGGCAAAAAAAGTTAACGCAAAACAAACATTTCTTAGCCATATGACTGCCCATATTGATTATGAAACTGAGTATAAAAAACTGTTTAATTATCATATATATCCAGCTTACGATGGCCTTAAAATAACAATCTAGATTCTTATAATATATATTATGCAACAAATAAATGTGTAAATGTCAATAAAATCTGTCAAAGATCATCTTAGTATTATAGCCCCTGACCTAGAGATATCAGAATTTAAAGAGTCTACAGCAACTGTTGAACAAGCTGCAAATGCTCATAATGTTGAGAAAGGACAAATAGTCAAAACAATTGCTTTAACCATAGAAAAACCAATTTTGTTAATGACTTCTGGAAATGTAAAAATCGATAATAAAAAATATAAGAATTTCTTCAAAAAAAAGGCAAAAATGTTGACTGCTGATGAGACATTGCAAATCACCTCTCACCCTATTGGAGGGGTTTGTCCCTTTGGATTACCAAATAAATTAGATATATATTACGATAAGTCCTTAAATAACTTTGAAATCGTTATACCAGCAGCAGGATCTACTAATAGTTCTGTAAAAGTTCAAACAAAAAGGCTTATAGAATTAACTAGTGCTTTTGAAGTTGATGTATGTAAAAAGTAAGTAAAATCAGTATATTATTTACTGTTATTATACTTAGATTTTACAATTTTTGGAGCAGTTGCAAAAGTAGCCGCTGTCATAAAAGTTCCAAAAATAAGTAGAAAATGAGCACTAGCTGTGATGCCAAAAATCAAAAAAGAGCCAAAATATAGTGAAAAAATGATACACCACATCCATGCTAAAAGTTGCATAATGAGGTGTCTCAGAGCCACACTAGGTATTTTTCTTAGAGGATTCCAATCAGCGTCCATCACTCCACTGTAAATTTGCATAAACATGTTTTTCATGGCCTTTTATACATGCGACAGATGTGACCAGATCACTTATTTTTAATAATAATTTCAATTATTTCAGTTAAAATAGAACCTATGAGAAAAATAGAATTCTGGTACTCAATTGGAAGTACATATACTTACCTCTCCACGCAAAGATTAGCGCAGATAGAGACTGAAAATGAAGTTGTATTTGAATGGTGTCCTTTCAGTGTGAGATCAAGAATGATTGAAATGGAGAATGTCCCTTTTATGGCTGAAAAAAAAAGAGATAAGATTGATTATATGTGGCGGGATGTTCAGAGAAGAGCTAACTTCTATGGATTTGATGCAAAAGTACCTGCACCCTACCCACTTAAAGAGTTCGATTTAGCCAACAAAGTTGCAATTTTGGGAAAAGATCAAGGGTGGATCAAAGAATATACTATTTTAACTTATAAAAAGTGGTTTTTAGAGCATTTGGAGCCTGGATTAGAACCAAATTTGAGTTCTACTCTTAAAGAAATTGGACTTGATTCAGATAGTTTAATAAAACAAGCTCAAACAGACGAAATTGAACAAAAATATTTAAAAAACACAGAAATGGCTAAAAATAAAGGCATTTTTGGAAGCCCCACATTTACCGTTGAAAATGAGGTTTTTTGGGGCG
>CACBJQ010000030.1:0-2425 GCA_902539635.1 uncultured Alphaproteobacteria bacterium | reverse complement strand
GTGGTAAATAATCCACCTTATAAATAGTCTTTAAATTCTTTTAATAATTTCAGCCAATCTTTTTTTGATAGATTGTATTGATGAATGAGATTTTTTTGAGTTTCATAAATTTTATTTTCAAAAAAATAATAATTTTTTAATTGTGTGTTAGGAAATTGTTGTATTGCCATCTTCAAAACCATACCTAAATCTATGAAGCAATGTATTGATACATACTTGTAAAAAACAATGTTTTCTGTGCAAATAGCAAATTGATAATAATTACTTATTGAAAGTACTTTTTTGAAATCAAATTTTAAATCTTTAATGTTTGTTTGAGATATAATTACTCCTGCAGATTTTCTTTTTCTTAAAGGAATTTCAACGATAGAGCCTACCTCAATAGAATGCGAGTATTTATAAGTTAGGCTCTCATTTATTTGCCCTATTGGCATAACTTGGTAGTAATAATCCATTTTAAATTTTGATTCTAATTTATAATATAATGTAATGAATTTTATTGAACTGTTAGAACAGTTAAAAATAGATAAATCCTCAATTCAAGACTTTGATAAATGGGCTACTTATTTAAAAGACATAAAAGGCCACTCGGAAAACACATATAGATCGTACTGCTTTGATGTATGTGATTTTTTAATTTTCTTTAAATTCTATAACGGAAATTCAGTATCTTTATCAAATTTAAAAGATTTAAATTTGCAGACATTTAGGGCTTGGTTGGCAGATCTCAGTGAGAATAGAAAATATAAAAATATATATAAAAAACCATTATCGGCAAGGTCAAGGAGAAGAGCGATTAGTTCTATTAAAAATTTTTTTAAGTATTCATCTCTAAATAATGATTTATATAAAGTTGCTTATAGCGAGGTTCAATTATTAAAAAATCCAAAAATTCCAAGATCCCTTCCTAAACCTATAGCAGAGGGAGATATTGAGCTTTTAATTGAAGAGTTAAAAAAAATATCAAAAAAAAGCTGGGTTCAAAAAAGAAATATAGCTTTGCTTTATCTTTTGTACGGATGTGGGCTACGAATAAATGAAGCGCTATCTATTACTAAAAGCCAATTAATTGATAAAAGTTCTCTTACAATCTTGGGCAAAGGTAATAAAGAAAGATTAGTGCCAGTTCTTGATATTGTAGCTAACTCATTAGAAAATTATCTAAAAGAAATACCATATGATTTGCCAAGCGATGTTTCGATATTTGTGGGAGATAGAGGTAATCCGCTTAAAGCCTCGGCTTTCCAAAGAGATTTGAAGAATGCCAGAGTTAATTTGGGGCTACCAAAAACAGCAACACCTCACTCATTAAGACATAGTTTTGCAACTCACCTATTAAAAAATGGTGGGGATTTAAGAATAATTCAAGAATTACTAGGACATAGTTCGTTATCTACAACTCAAATATACACTGAAGTAGATGACATAAGTTTAGAAAAAACTTATAAAGAAAAAAACCCTAGTAAGTAAATTTAGATTTTACCTCTAACTATAAAATGAGAATTGATTATATCTTTCTTTGAATATTTTAACCTATTACCTTTTAGGTCTTTTACAGTACCACCTGCTCCCTCTACAACCGCTTGTGCTGCTGCAGTGTCCCATTCAGAAGTAGGTCCCAGCCTAGGATATAAGTCTGCCAAACCCTCTGCTATCAAACAAAACTTTAAAGAACTACCGGCTTGAAGAGTATCAAAATTATTAAACTGAGATAAATAAGTTTTAGTCTCATGATTGAGATGACTTCTGCTCGTAACAATCTTTAATTTATCGGATGGCGATTGCACAGAAATAGGTTTGATATTGTCATTTAATAACTTGTATGAACCTTTGTTAAGACCCCCAAAAAATAATGTCTTATCTTTTGGAATGTAGACAAACCCTTGGGTGGGATAATTGTTGTTAATCAAAGCAATATTAATTGTAAATTCACCATTCTTATTAATAAATTCTTTAGTACCATCCAAAGGATCAACTAACCAGTATTTTGGCTCATCAGTATACTTTTGCTCACCCTCCTCTGAAATTATGGGGTAAGCTGAAATAGATGATAATAAATCAAAAATATGTTCATGTGATGCTAAATCTGCTTCTGTTAATGGACTTTTATCGTCTTTTAATTCAATACTTTGATCATAGTTATCATAAATATTAAGAATTTTTTGGGAACATAACTCAAGATTTTCACTGATTTCATTGAAAAACTCAAATTGTCGTATTATGTTATTATTTGTCATTTTTTTAAAATTTTACTTTTTTTTATATACATTTGGATTATTTTTTGTATTTTTCAAATAATACGACAAATGGTCAATTATAATGAATCATACTTTATTTTTTAAAATTAACCCATCAATAAAATTTCCTGCATGGGATAGCGATAGTCATTATAAATTCCTTTTAAGGAAAAATTTATTTAAAACAA
>CACBJQ010000029.1:0-2440 GCA_902539635.1 uncultured Alphaproteobacteria bacterium | reverse complement strand
TTTTGTATTCTTTTCTTTTAAATATGATTTAAATCCTAAGGAATACGATATTATACTCTCAAGGTCTGGCTCAGGTTCCATTAATGAAATATTGTACTATACAAACAATGTCTATTTTTCTCCTCATTTAATATCAAGAGATCAACATCAAAAATTTAATCTAGACTATTTTCTCTATCATAATATGAGTCAAAAAAATTTTTTTATTCCAAATAAAAAAAACTTACCAAGTCAATTTTATTTTAATCCACTTATCAATCCTCATTCTATTAATAAAATTATTTGTTACACGACAAGATGAAACTCTCAGATCTTTCTTCGAAAAAAGTTCATATTATTGGTATTAATGGAATTGGTATGAGTGCTTTAGCTATTTATTTAAAAAAAAATAATGTAGATATCACGGGTAGTGATATTACTTATAATGCAAACACTATTAACTTAGAAAAATATAAGATACCTGTTCATATTGGACACAAAATCTCAAATATTGAAAATAGAGAAATAATATTTTATTCCACTGCAATTAAAAATAATCCTGAGATAAAAGAGGCAAAAAAAAATAAAATACCTTGCTACAATAGATCCAGACTTCTCCAGATTATTTGTAAAGATAAATTTACAATTGTGGTATCTGGATCACATGGAAAAACCTCAACTACTTCTTTTTTAGGTCATTTATTAGTATGTGCTGGTCTAAATCCAACTGTGATCTCAGGAGGTGTTATGCAGAATTTTGGTCAAAATATTTACCTTACTAATAGTAAATATGTTGTTGTTGAAGCAGATGAAAGTGATGGAACAGTATTTCAGTTAAGTCCAAGATATTTATTATATTTAAATGTTGATAGGGAGCACATTGATTTTTATAAGTCATATTCTAATTTTAAATCAAAAATAAAAAAATATATTTTAAGTCAAAGTAAAAAAGACTGTAAAATTTTTATTAATAATGATGATTATTTTCTATCCTCATTAAAAAAATATTCTGGAAATATAAAAACATTTGGTTCAAATTCAGATGCAAATTATAGTTATAAATTGATAAATTTGACTAATAAAAAATCATCATTTGATTTTTTATTAGGTAGAAAAATCTTATCTAAAAATTTATCCACTAATTTATTGGGAGAACATAATGTTCAAAATTTAACTGCAGTTCTTTCCATTTTAGACGACTTAGGATACAAAATAAAAAAAACACATATACTTAGTTTTAAAGGAACAAAAAGAAGAATGAATATTCTTGGTAAATTAAAAAAAACAATGTTTATTGACGATTATGCACATCATCCAACTGAAATAGAAATGTTAATTAACACCATACCTTTGTATAAAAAGAAGCATATTTTTTTGATCATAGAGCCACATAGATACTCTAGATTAAATGATTTATATGGTGAATATTTGAGTGTATTAAAAAAAATAAATAATTTAATTATACTAAAAACATATGAGGCTGGAGAAAGCTATAAGAAAGGTATGAGAAATTCAAAAAACTTAGTCAATGATTTGAATGTTTTATACAATCAAAAAACAAAATATATTGATAATTATAGTGATCTATTTAGTTTACTAGATGAGTATGTGAAGAACCAAAGAGATAGTATAATTATATCTGCTGGAGCTGGTGAAATTTCAAACCAAATCCGTTTTTTTTATGACTCTAGAAAATAAAAAATTAATTACTAATTATTCAACAGCTAAATTTTCATGGTTAAAATCTGGTGGAAAGATTAGCTGCCTTTATAAAATTTACAATCTGAACGATCTAAATGAACTATTTAGCATAGACGATTACAAAACGAAACCATTATTAGTAATTGGTAATCTATCAAATACCTTAATAAAAGATGATTGCTTCAAAGGAATAGGTATAAAACTTTTAGGTGATTTTACCAATATTCAAATAAATTCTGATCACATGCTTGTTGGTGCAGCAGTTTTAGATAATTACTTTTCAAAATTTTGTTATCAAAAATCCATTTCAGGTTATGAGTTTTTATATACAATTCCAGGTTCAATTGGAGGTAATATATTTATGAATGCTGGTTGTTACAATCAGGAGATAAAAGATAAATTAATTAGTGTCATCTATTATGACATAGATGAAAACAAACTCTGCGAAAAAAATATAAGTGAACTTCAATTTGAATATCGAAGGGGTTTCCAAAATAATAATTCAATAATTTTATATGGAAAATTTAAAATTTTTCACAAAGATCAAAATAAAATTAAAAGTTTAATGCAAGAATATGATCTTATAAGAAAACAAACTCAACCTCAAAAAGTAAATTGCTGTGGAAGTATTTTTAAAAATCCAAAAAATCACAGTGCGTGGAAACTGATAAGGTCCTCTACAGATGAGAGTTTTTATAATGGGCCAATTAAATTATCAAAAAAACATTCAAATTTTTTTGAAAATGATCCTTATATTAGC
>CACBJQ010000028.1:0-2581 GCA_902539635.1 uncultured Alphaproteobacteria bacterium | reverse complement strand
CAAAAGTTAATTCCAGCCAAATATTAGGTATAGGAATAACTAATCAAAGAGAAACTGTAGTCATTTGGGACAAACAAACAGGTAAGCCTATTTACAAAGCTATTGTTTGGCAAGATAGAAGAACAGTAAATTATTGCAAAGATTTGACTAGGAAAGGGTTTGCAAAAAAAATACAAAAAATTACTGGACTTATAATTGATGCATATTTTTCAGCAACTAAAATAAAATGGATACTTGACAATATAGAGTCATCAAAAAAACTGTTAAAAGAGGATAGACTTTTATTTGGGACAATTGATACTTGGCTTCTGTGGAAGTTAACAGAAGGAAGGTCTTTTTTTACTGAGGCTACGA
Source organism: uncultured Alphaproteobacteria bacterium (assembly GCA_902539635.1). Classification (GTDB taxonomy): domain Bacteria; phylum Pseudomonadota; class Alphaproteobacteria; order HIMB59; family HIMB59; genus HIMB59. The sequence continues at coordinate 2,227 of CACBJQ010000028.1, read as the reverse complement.
ATGCTTCAAGAACTATGTTATATGACATCAAAAAAAACTGTTGGTCAAAGGAATTACTAAAAATTTTTAATATCCCTTATAAAATTCTTCCCGATGTAAAAGATAGTGCAGATGATTTTGGGTACACAACTCTTTTTGGAGATAAAATCAAAATAGGAGGTATGGCTGGTGACCAACAAGCAGCAACAATTGGACAGGCCTGTTTTAAACCTGGATCTATTAAGTCTACATATGGGACTGGTTGTTTTATGATCATGAATATTGGACAAAAACTTAAAATATCAAAAAATAATTTGCTTACGACCATTGCATATAAAATCAATAATAAGACCACTTATGCATTAGAAGGTTCTATCTTCATTGCTGGGGCTGCTGTTCAGTGGTTAAGAGACTCACTTAAAGTTATCAAAACAGCACAAGAAACAGAGATTTTTTATTCAAAGAGTGATCAAAGTCAAAAAATTTACTTTGTTCCCGCTTTTGTTGGGTTAGGGGCTCCTTATTGGGATGGGGAAGCCAGAGGTGCAATTTTTGGAATGACAAGAAATACTGGAATAGCAGAGTTTGTCAAAGCCGCTATAGATAGTGTTGCATACCAAACTAAAGACTTGGTCATTGCCATGCAGAAGGATAGTGGTGTTCCAATTAAACAGCTTAAAGTCGATGGTGGAATGGTAGCAAATGAAGATTTCCTGCAATTTTTGTCAAATATTTTAATTTTAAATTGTGATAGACCAAAAGTAACAGAAACAACTGCATTGGGAGCAGCCTATCTTGCTGGACTTTCTTCAGGATTTATTAAAAATACTGAGGAAATCTCTAAAAAATGGCAAAGTGATAAAATATTTAAACCAAAACTTCACAAGAAAGAGGTTAAATATCTTTACGAAGGGTGGCTAAAAGCTGTTAAGAAAACAACAACAAAAAAGAATAGCAAATAAAAAAATTTTTGATATTTATGTTATATGCGCATTAATATTGAAATTGGTGATATTGAAGCATTTATTGAATTAACTGAGACTAACTCTTTTGCTAAAGCTGCAAATAATTTAAATTTATCTCAACCCGCTCTTTCAAGAAGAATTCAAAAGTTAGAGCACGAATTAGGAACTACTCTATTTGATAGGACCACTAGAAAAGTTCAACTTTCATATTCTGGGAGAAATTTTTATGATCGAGCAAGAGGAATAATTGAGGCAGTCAAAACAGCAACAAAAACTCTAAATGAAAAATATAGTTTTCCCTCAATAATTAAAATTGGGGTGGTTCATTCGGCGCTAAGAAATATTTTATTTTCATCACTCAAACAATTCAAAGAAATTGAACCAAGGTGTAAAGTTCAAATCATTGAAAGATCATCTAATAATGTTGTTGATAGTGTTTTGGGAGGAGAATGTGATTTTGGTATTAATTTTACTGGTAAACAAGAACCTGGAATTAGCTTTGAAAATTTATTTGTAGAAGATTACGTTGTTGTATTTCCAAAAGGAGACAAGTTAGAGAAAAAAAGAAAAATAAAGATATCTGAAATTAAAGGTAGGAATTTTATTTCAATATGGAAAGGTTCTGGGAGTAGAATTTATATTGAGAATGCACTTGCGCTCCAAGAAGAAGATATCGATTGGGCGTATGAAGTAAGGCACATACCAACTGCATTAAATATGGTTGAGCAAGGTCTTGGAATTACTCTTGCCCCAAAATTAGCTATTTCAAAGGATTATTCTTCTCTGTCATATAGGCCTCTAATTGATCCCTCTGTAACTAGGACGATTGGATTAATAAAGAGATCTGGAAGAGATTTAAGCTATGACTCTCAAAAATTATATGACCTTTTAAAAGAAAAATTTAAAAAATAATTAATTAGTATAATGCATAAATAAATTTACTAATTAATGTTTATAATAAAAGTATGTTGTCAGTAGATAGTTTTAAAACACTTGATCAATTTTCAAGTAATGGAAAAAAGTACATTTTCTATAACCTATCTAAATTGGAGGATAATTTTCCTAAAATAAAAAATGTACCTAAATCAAAAAAAATACTCATTGAAAATTTACTTAGATTAGAAGATGGCAAAGATGTAAATAAAGACCTTATCGAAAATGTATTAGAAAATCCTGAGAAAAAACATGAAATATTTTTTCTTCCTTCAAGAGTGTTAATGCAAGACTTTACTGGAGTGCCTGCTATTGCAGATTTAGCAGCAATGCGTGATGCTGTTTCAAAA
>CACBJQ010000027.1:0-3193 GCA_902539635.1 uncultured Alphaproteobacteria bacterium | reverse complement strand
TTTACTAACTATTGATGAAACTATGGCGCTTTTTTTGACTTTTTTATTAACTTTATAAGAAACCACATGAAATTTTGGTCCAAAAGCTTTTCCCCCACCTCTTCTTTGAGTTGTTTTTTTGTTACCAGCTCTTGCATTTCCAGTTCCTTTTTGTTTAAAAAGTTTTTTTCCTGAGCCAGCAACTTCAGATCTATCAAGACTATGATTATTTCCTTGTTTATGGGAATAGATTTTTTGTAATGATAAATGTAAAGCTTTTTCGGATATATTTTTATCTTTTAATGTAATTTGTTCAAACATTTATTTAAAGACCTTAACTATAGATTTATTTTTTCCAGGAACAGATCCTTTGATAAATATTAATTTTTTATCTTGATCAATTAAAAGTACCTCTAAATTTTTAGTAGTTGTTAATTGATTACCTAAGTGACCAGCCATTTTTTTTCCTTTGAACACCTTACCTGGATTCTGATTTTGACCTGTTGAACCATGAGCTCTATGAGAAATAGAAACACCATGTGTTGCTCTCATACCACTAAAATTGTGTCTCTTCATAGCACCGGCAAAACCTTTACCAGTTGATTTTGACTGTACCGAAACTTTATCACCAACTTTAAATTTAGGGTCAATTAAAGAACCAACCTCTAGGAGTTCCTCGTCAGAATTTATTCTTTGTTCCTTAATTATTTTTTTTGGCTCTAATTTTAATTTATTGAATTCTTTTAATTGAGGTTTATTAAGTTTTTTTGGTTTAAGAAAACCTATAATATTTGCAAGATAACCATCTCTATCAATAGTTCTATTACCAACTACAGTACAACTATTGTAATCAAGAACTGTTGCAGAAACTCTAGTGCCGTTTTCATTAACAAATGAAGTTTGGCCAATTTTAGTGCTGATAATCATATTTAATTATTTTTTTATTTTTATATCGACATTAACACCAGATGCTAGGTCAAGCTTCATAAGTGCGTCTACTGTTTGTGGTGTAGGTTCAATGATATCCATCATCCTAATGTGTGTTCTTAATTCAAACTGCTCCCTACTTTTTTTATCTACATGCGGTGATTTATTTACCGTAACTCTTTCAATTTTAGATGGCATAGGAATTGGTCCAATTACTTTAGCACCAGTTCTTTTAGCTGTCTGAAGAATATCAATTGAACTTCTATCTAAAATATTATGATCAAACGATTTTAATCTTATTCTAATATTTTGATTTATCATGATTATGCCAGTTTAGATTTAATTTCCTCTTCCACATTTGAAGGTACTACATCATAGTGTGAGAATAACATTGTATAACTTGCTCTTCCTTGGCTCATTGAGCGTAGATTATTAACATAACCAAACATATTAGCAAGAGGAACTACAGACGATACGACTTTTGCATTACCTCTGTCTTCCATTTTTTCAATTTGACCTCTTCTTGAATTTAAATCACCAATAATATCGCCCATGTAATCTTCTGGGGTAACTACTTCAACTTTCATCATTGGCTCAAGTAATTTTGGTCCAGCTTTTCCAACAGCTTCTCTGAATGCAGCTCTTGAAGCTATCTCAAAAGCTAATACAGAGGAGTCAACATCATGGAATGCGCCATCATAAACTTCTGCTTCAAAGTCTATAACATTATAGCCAGCTATAACTCCATTTTGAGCGGCAAAATTAATACCTTTTTCTACTCCAGGGATATATTCTTTTGGAATATTTCCTCCAACTACTGTGTTAACAAATTTAACACCAGAATTTCTCTCTAACGGTTTGAATTTCATTTTTACTCTCGCAAATTGGCCAGCACCGCCAGATTGTTTTTTATGTGTATAATCTACTTCAACATCTTTAGTAATTGTCTCTCTATATGCGACTTGAGGAGCTCCAACATCTGCTTCAACTTTGAATTCTCTTTTCATTCTATCAACCAAAATTTCTAAATGAAGTTCGCCCATACCTTTAATAATTGTTTGTCCAGACTCTTCATCTGAAGTAACTCTGAAACTTGGATCCTCTTGAGCTAACCTTCCTAAAGCTTGTCCCATTTTTTCATAGTCAGCTTTTGTTTTAGGTTCAACTGCAACTTCAATAACAGGATCAGGGAATTCCATTTTTTCTAAGATAACTTTTTTTGATGGATCACATAAAGTATCACCAGTAGTGACATTCTTTAAACCGACTAAAGCAACTATATCTCCTGCCTTTGCATCTTTGATTTCTTCTCTTGTATTTGAGTGCATTAAAAGCATTCTTCCAATTCTTTCTTTTTGATTTTTAGATGAATTAAGTATGGTTGAACCTGAGCTTAGGTTTCCACAATAAAGTCTACAAAAAGTTATTTGACCAACAAAAGGATCAGCTGCTACTTTAAACGCCAAGGCCGCAAAAGGTTCTTCTGGGGTATTAGGAATTTGTAATTTATCATCTGAGCCTTCTTTTATTCCTTCAACATAACCTATGTCTTTAGGAGAGGGTAAGTAATCTACAACAGCATCAAGTAATGGTTGGACACCTTTATTTTTAAAAGCAGTTCCGCATAAAACAGGAACAAATTTAAAATCAATTGTTCCTTTTCTTATGCAGGCTTTTAAAGTATCAACAGATATTTCTTTTCCCTCTAGATAATCCTCTAGAGCTTTATCATCTGCTTCAACTGCATTTTCTATTAACTCTTCTCTTTTTTTCTTGGCTTCATCAATTAAATCATCACTAATATCAGTAACATCATATTCTGCTCCGAGACTATCGTCTTTCCAAATAATTGATTTAAAATTTACAAGGTCAACAACACCTTTGAAATCAGCCTCTTTTCCAATTGCCATTTGTAAAACAAGAGGATTAGCTCCCAATCTATCTTTGATAGATTGAACGTTCATCTCAAAATCTGCACCAAGTCTGTCCATTTTATTACAAAAACAAATCCTCGGAACTTTATATCTATCAGCTTGTCTCCAAACTGTCTCTGATTGTGGTTCAACACCTGCAACCCCGTCAAAACAGGCTACGGCTCCATCTAAAACTCTAAGTGACCTCTCAACTTCAATTGTAAAATCAACGTGACCTGGCGTATCAATAATATTTATTCTGTGATCATTCCAAAAACAGGTTGTGGCAGCTGAAGTTATTGTTATACCTCTTTCTTGCTCTTGTTCCATCCAGTCCATTGTTGCAGCACCATCATGAACTTCACCTATTTTAT
>CACBJQ010000026.1:0-4258 GCA_902539635.1 uncultured Alphaproteobacteria bacterium | reverse complement strand
TTTCTGTATTCGTGTAATCATTAATATCTAGAACATTTTTTTCAAAATTACCTTCAACATCACTATCAAATTCGCTTCTTGATATTAGAACTAAATCATTATCATCTTTTAGGTTGTTAACACATGATTTGCCAACAGAACCATTTGCACCAATAACTAGAATTTTACCCATGCAGTTTATACAAAATGTAACCCTAATTAGATTTAATTCTTAAGTATTTGAAGGCTATAACAAGTAGCTGATACAAACAATAAAGTGCCTATTATTTGATGGATAGAACCCAAAGAGACTTGAACATTACTCAAAACAACAAAAACACCAATAAATAACTGAATTAAAACTAGAAATAGCACAATCAGGAAATGGATTTTTTGATATTTATTTTCAATTCCCTTAAAATGTTTAAAGCACATATAAAGAATTGTTAAAAATGATAAATAAGCTAAGGCTCTATGAAAAAAATGTATGAAGACACTGTTATCAAAAAAACCAAAAAGTCGATCCTCAATAAAAATTAAATTTTCAGGAATGTAATTATCTCCCATTTTGGGCCAAGTATTAAATGATTTTCCAGCATCTAAACCAGCCATAAAAGCACCGTAAATTACTGTAAAAAAGATTATTATATTAAAAAAAATAAAAAAAGTTTTATGTGAGCTAAAATTATTTTTATAAATTCCAATATCAAGCCTTTTCAAGAAAAGATAAGCAATTAAAGAGAGAATTATTTGAGCTATAATTAAGTGAACGGCAAGTCTTAAATGGCTAACGTATGGATTAACATCTAATCCACTTTTTACCATCCACCATCCGATAATACCTTGTGCCCCTCCAAGAAAAAGAAGGAATGAATATGAGTATAACTCTTCATTAGAAAAGTATTTTTTCAAAGCAAAGTAAATAAAAGGGATGATAAAAATAATTCCTATTAGTCTTCCCAATACTCTATGTCCATATTCCCACCAAAAGATGTATTTAAACTCTGATAGTGTCATGTTTATATTTTTTATTTGATATTCAGGATATTGCTTATAGTCTTCAAAAACTTTTAACCAATCTCCATGGGATAAAGGGGGTATTGTTCCCATAAATAATCTCCAATCAACCATGGACAAACCAGACTCAGTTAATCTTGTCAAACCACCAACAATGATCATCAGCAATATAATTGACATGAGACTTACAAGCCAAAGACTTATCTGAAAATTCTCGGATTTATACATCTAATCTAAATTTATAATTTTTTAGAATATATTTAGTATATTAATTTTAGTCGCATTAAGCCTGTCTAACTGATAGATCTTATAGTCTAAATATTTAAAAATTTCAAAATGACATATCATATTAACGTTATAGATCATGAGGGTTCACCTCATAAAATTGAAGCAACAGTTGGTTTTTCAATAATGGAGATTATTAGAGACGCTGGATTAGATATTGAAGCTATATGTGGGGGTTGTTGCGCTTGTGCTACCTGCCATTGTTATGTCGATGAAAATTGGTTAGAAAAAATATCAAAAGCTGATGACGATGAGGAATCTATGCTTGACCAAGCTATGGATATAAAAAAAAATTCAAGACTCTCATGTCAAATTCCATTTACAGAAGAGCTCAATGGTATTACTCTAACATTAGCACCTAAATTTTGACTGATTATAACTCATACAAATCCTGGCCATTTAATGAAGCAAAAAAAATTATAAAACGCTTTGAAAAAAATAATACCAAAGACAAAATAATCTTTGAAACTGGGTACGGCCCATCCGGCTTACCTCATATAGGTACTTTTGGGGAAGTGCTAAGGACAAATATGGTAAGATTTTGTTATGAAAAATTGACTGGTAAAGAGACTGACCTCATAGCATTTTCTGATGATATGGATGGCTTTAGAAAAGTCCCTGATAACATCCCGAACAAAGAAAAATTATCTAACTACCTTGATTACCCTTTGACATCCGTCCCAGATCCTTTTGATTTGTTTAATAGTTTTGGTGAACATAATAATTCAAAACTTAAAGATTTTTTAAATAGATTTAATTTGCCTTTTTCTTTTCAAAGTTCAACAGATGCTTATAAATCAGGATTGTTTAATGAAACAATAAAGAAAATTATAAAAAATTATGATGAAATTATTAATGTAGTTCTTCCGACACTTGGTGAAGAAAGAAGAAAATCTTATAGTCCATTTTTTCCAATCAGTGAAATAACTGGTAAAATTTTGCAAGTTCCAATTGAAGAAATTAATAATGAAGAATTCTCTGTTTCATATTATGAGGACGGTGTATTGAAGTCTAAATCAGTTTTAGATGGCAATTGTAAACTTCAATGGAAAGTTGATTGGGCAATGAGGTGGTCTGCTTTCGGTGTGGACTATGAAATGTGTGGTAAGGATTTAACAGAGAGCTATACCTTATCATCAAAGATATGCAAGATAATCGGTTCTAAGCCTCCTGAAAATTTAATTTATGAACTATTTCTCGATGAAAATGCTGAAAAAATTAGTAAGTCAAAAGGCAATGGTATAAGCATCGATGATTGGCTCAAATATTCTATTGAAGAGAGCTTGGCCATGTTTATGTATCAGAGACCAACAACTGCAAAGAAACTTTATTTTGATGTGATTCCTAAAAACACTGATGAATACTTATCGCATGTCAACAAATTAGAGTCCGACGATCTGAACCCAGATAACCCTGCTTGGCATATTCATAAAGCTGAAAACCCATCATATAAATCTAAAATTAATTATAGTTTAATCCTAAATATTATATCAGTTTGCAAGTCTGAGGACCCTAATGTGATTTTTGGTTTAATAAAAAATTATCAATCTAATTTTAGCAAAGCGGAAACTGATCTTATTAATAGAATGATTGATTGTGGTATTAATTATTTTAGGGACTTTATACAACCAAATTTAAACTTTAAAATTCCAAATTCTGAAGAATTAATTATACTTAAAGAAGTTGTGTCTAAATTAAAAGAAGTAGAGTCTTCGGCTGATGCAGATGAATTTCAAACTGCAATTTTTAGTGTAGGAAAAAATTCTGTGTATAAAGAGAATATTAAAGAATTTTTTAAACTTATTTATCAAGTTGTTTTTGGTCAAGAGAATGGGCCAAGATTGGGCTCATTTACTAAAATTTATACAAAAGATAAAACTCTGGAGTTGTTCAACTCGAAGCTAAATGTATAATTTAGCTCATCGTATTCTTAAAAAGCTAGATCCAGAATTATCGCATAATATATCTATAAAAGCTCTCAAATTAGGTATTTATCCAAAAATTATTTGTAAAAATACAGAAATCCTTGAACAAACAATATGGGGAAGAACTTTCAAAACTCCCATAGGGTTATCGGCAGGTTTTGATAAAAATGCAGAGGTGATAAATCCAATTTTAAATTTGGGATTTAGTTTTACTGAGTTGGGAACAGTGACTCCTTTGCCTCAAAGTGGCAACCCAAAACCTAGAATTCATAGGTTCCCTGCACAAAATGCATTAATAAATTCTTTAGGGTTTAATAATAAAGGTATGGATGTATTTGAAAAAAATATCAATAACTCAAACCTAAAAGAAAACTTCCAAGATAAAATCATTGGCATAAACATCGGTAACAATAAAGATACCGTAGAAATTTTAGATGATCTCAAAAAGCTTTTCGATAGACTGTATAGACTTGGTGATTACATTGTAATCAATTTATCTTCACCAAATACACCTGGATTGAGAGATAATCTTAAATCTCAAAATTTTGAAAAGATTGTTACAAATATTCATAGGCTAAGAGATGAGAATAACTCAAAAATCCCTGTTTTATTCAAGATTTCACCAGATATTTCTGATCAGGATAAAAAGGATATTTCATTGATTTCACTGGCAAATGATGTGGATGGGCTAATACTGACTAACACAACAATTAATAAATCTATGGTTAATGAAAAGTTAGAGGGAGGAGTAAGTGGTAGACCACTATTTCTTAAGTCAAATGAATTAATTAGAGATTTTTATACTCTTACTTCAGGAAAGATTAAAATTATAGGAGTAGGGGGTATTTTTGATGCCAATGATATTTTAACTAAAATGAAATTAGGGGCCTCCTTAATCCAAATATATAGTAGTTTTACATATGAAGGCCCTTATCATGTTAAAAAAATGACTTACGATCTAATAAATTTAATTCAACAACAAGGATTTAGAAATATTTCTGAGGTAATAGGACAATACTCTTGAAATCTATTTCTTCTTTTAAAAAAGTTAT
>CACBJQ010000025.1:0-4404 GCA_902539635.1 uncultured Alphaproteobacteria bacterium | reverse complement strand
GTAGACTTCATCAAAGACAGAATATGGTCTGATCTCGAGAAGAAATTTGAAAAAGCAAAAAACTATAAATTAAAAACAAAATCTTGGATGGGTGGACAATGGAGTGGATTAAGCCTTGCACCAAAAGATCCACTTAGAAGAGGTAGAACAGCTGAGTCAGAAAAATCCTTAAAGGAAATTGGCACAAAAATTTCACAAATACCTAAAGGATTTAATCTTCATCCGAAATTAGAAAAGTTTAATAAATATAGATTAACTTCAATAAAATCAGGAAAGAATATTGACTGGTCTTTTGCTGAGGCTTTAGCATTTGGAGCATTGTTAAAGGAAGGATATAGAGTGAGGCTTGCAGGTCAAGATTCTGGAAGGGGAACTTTCAGTCAGAGACACTCAGTTTTTTATGATCAAAAATCAGAAGAGAGATATATTCCACTCAATCACATTGCAAAAAATCAAAAACAGTTTGAAGTAATTGATAGTTTTCTCTCTGAATTAGGTGTCCTAGGTTTTGAATATGGGTACTCGTTAGCAGACCCAAATACTTTGGTTTTATGGGAGGCCCAATTTGGAGATTTTGCCAACGGTGCCCAAATTATCATTGACCAGTTTATTGCTTCAAGTGAGAGAAAATGGATGCAAATGAGTGGATTAGTCATGTTATTACCTCATGGTCATGAGGGTATGGGTCCTGAACACTCCAGTGCAAGAATAGAAAGATTTCTTCAAATGGCAGCAGAAGATAACGTTCAGATTGTAAACTGCACCACTCCTGCGAGCTACTTTCATGCTTTGAGAAGGCAAATACATAGAAATTTTAGAAAACCACTAATAGTATTTACCCCTAAATCCACACTGCGCCACCCAAATAATGTATCATCTATTAGTGAATTTACTGGACGCTCATCTTTTCATCGCCTCATTGAAGATGAAATCAAAAACCCAAAAAGGATAATTTTCTGCTCTGGAAAAATATTTTATGAATTAGATGATTTTAGAACAAAGAATAATATTAAAGATGTAAAAATAGTTCGTATTGAGCAAATTTATCCATTTCCATTTGATGCCATAGGAGATGTTATATTAAAACATAAAGAAAGTGAGATTTTATGGGTTCAAGAGGAGCCAAAAAATATGGGTGCATGGAGTTTTGTTAAAAGTCGTATTAGACATGTTTTAGTAAAAAATAATTTAACCAAAAAAGTTCATTATGTTGGAAGACGCCCTGCAGCAGCTCCTGCTACAGGCATATCAAAAAGACATAGTACTAATCAGCAACTAATAAAAGAATTAGCTCTTAAATCATCACTAAAACGTGTTATAAAAGAAAGAAGTGGTGTCAGTTTTATGAAATTTAAAAACTTACCGAAAGAGTAATGAAAAACATAACAGTACCTGAGCTTGGAGAGTCGATCATTGAAGGCACGCTTACATCTTGGTTGATCAAAGAGGGAGATAGCTTTGAGTCTGGCGATAATTTAGCTGAAATTGAAACAGAGAAAATCACAATTGAAATTCCTGCTCAAACCTCTGGAAAATTAACAAAGATAATAACCCCAGAGGGATCTACTGTGAATGTTGGTCAATCTATTGCTGAAATATCAGAAAATACGACTACTGAACAAAAACCCAAACTAGAAACAAGTCAAATCGAAGAAATAAATGAAGAAAAACAAACAATTGACCCATCTAATGTCTCTAAAGTTAGCGAAAATCAAACAAAAACTCCAGCTAAGGTAGTTGATCTTCCAAACTTCGACAAAGATGACTCTACGTTAGATGAAAAAACTATCCCAATGTCAAAATTAAGGCAAACAATTGCCAGAAGGTTAAAAGAAGCTCAAAATACAGCCGCCATTCTCACAACATTTAACGAAGTCGATATGTCAGCAATTATGTCTCTTAGAAAAAAAGAACAAACAAGTTTTCAAAAAAAACATGGTGTGAAACTTGGCATTATGTCTTTTTTTGTTAAAGCCTGCACAGAAGTTTTAAAAGAAATACCAGAGATTAATTCAGAAATTCACGAAGATAAAATAATTTATAAAAACTACTTTGATATAGGTATTGCAATTGGATCTGAAAAGGGGCTTGTTGTTCCAATAATTAGAAATGCTGGAGATTTATCAAATGCAGAAATTGAAAAGTATATTATTGAATTATCTGAGAAAGCAAATTCAAATAAACTTTCCATGAGTGATTTATCAGGAGGAACATTCTCAATTACAAATGGAGGAATATATGGCTCTATGATGAGCACCCCAATTATCAACCCACCTCAAAGTGCTATATTAGGTATGCACTCAATAATTGATAGACCTATCGCTGTAAAAAAGAGGATTGTTATAAAACCAATGATGTACATTGCATTAAGTTATGACCACAGATTAATTGATGGTAAACAAGCAGTAACGTTTTTAGTTAGACTGAAAGAACTATTAGAAAATCCAAAAATTATTTAATTTTTTAGAATATTTTTTAAAACAAAATTTAATATGCCGTCCGCTTTATAATATTGGAGCTCATTGATAGTATCAATTCGTAAAATACAATCTATTTTTATATTTCTCACATTACTATGTATAATTACTTCTAATTCTTGTAAAGGATTCAGGTCTTCAGTAAGTTTTATATTTATTAAATCAGACGATTGAATATTTAAATCATTTATTGTGTGATTTTTAAGTTGAATAGGCAGAACTCCCATTCCAACCAAATTTGATCGGTGTATTCTTTCAAAACTTTCAGCAATAACTGCTTTAATACCTAATAACTTCGTACCTTTTGCAGCCCAATCACGCGATGATCCAGTTCCGTATTCTTCTCCTGCAAAAACTACAACATTTTCAGACCTTTTTGCATACTCCATAGCAACATCGTAAACACTCATTTTTTTCTTATCAGGTTCTAAAATTGAGTATCCGCCCTCAACGTTTAATAGCAGTTGGTTTTTAATTCTTATATTGGCAAAAGTACCCCTTACCATTACTTCATGATTGCCCCTTCTAGCACCATATGAATTAAAATCATTTTGACGTATTTGCCTTTCCATGAAGTAGTTGCCAGCAGGACTATCAACTTTAATAGCCCCTGCAGGTGAAATGTGATCTGTTGTAACACTATTGCCTAGAAGTAATAAAGGTCTTGCATTCTCAATTGGCTTAATCTCTTTATCATCATTTGATTGATTATCAAAAAACGGAGGTTTCTGTACGTAAGTTGATGAAGAATTCCAAGTATATAGGTCTTCTGCAGAAGTATTAATTTTTTGCCATTCTTTTGGCCCATCTAAAGCATTAGTGTATTGTTTTTTAAACATTTCAGGCGATACATTTTTTTCAACAGCATTTTGGATTTCGCTATTGCTTGGCCAAATGTCTTTTAAAAATACTTCATTACCATCTGTGTCAATACCAATGGGATCACTTGTCAAATTAATAAGTACAGACCCTGCTAAAGCATATGCCACAACTAAAGGTGGTGAGGCAAGATAATTAGCTTTAACGTGTGGATTAACTCTGCCTTCAAAATTTCTATTACCTGAAAGTACTGAAGCAACTGTTAAATCATTTTTTGAGATACACTCAGCAATATCTTTATCAAGTGGCCCTGAGTTTCCTATACACGTAGTGCACCCATAACCAACTAGATGAAAACCAAGTTGGTCTAAATATTTATTCAAACCCGATTTAGCCAAATAATCAGTAACAACTTTTGAACCAGGTGCTAAAGAAGTCTTAACCCAAGGTTTTACTTGTAGACCTAATTCACAAGCCTTTTTTGCGACTAAGCCTGCTGCAACTAAAACATCTGGATTAGAGGTATTAGTACATGAAGTAATAGCAGCAATTACAACGTTACCGTCTTGCATTTTGTAATTGTGATTTTTAATTTCTTTTTCAATAGGTTTGTTTTTTGAAAATTCTTTAAAATTTAAATTCACGCTTTCAAGATTAATTCTATCTTGAGGTCTTTTAGGCCCTGCTAATGATGCTTGAACATTTTCTAATTCTAAATGAACGGTATCATTATAATTACATGTGTCATCGGCCCACAAACCTTGAATTCTGTTATATTTTTCAACAGTATTTATCAGATCGGAGCCTCTAGATGTCAACTTCAAGTATTTGATAGTTTCATTATCAACTGCAAAAAATCCACAAGTTGCACCATATTCTGGAGCCATGTTGGCAATAGTTGCTCTGTCAGCGAGTGATAAATTCTTTAAACCATCACCGTAGAATTCAACAAATTTTCCAACTACTCCTTTTTCTCTTAGCATTTGTACAATTGTTAAAACTAGATCTGTTGCTGTAACACCCTCTTTCATTTTCCCTGATACTTCAAAACCAACAACTTCTGGTAAAAGCATTGATACAGATTGGCCAAGCATAGCAGCCTCAGCTT
>CACBJQ010000024.1:0-4462 GCA_902539635.1 uncultured Alphaproteobacteria bacterium | reverse complement strand
TAATTTTTCGATTTTATTGAAAAATTGTTGATTTTATTGATAATTTTTCTATTTTTATCATAAATTACACATAGATTATATAATAGTTTGTGTATAAATTGAAAATAATATAAGTTCAATAGAAGTGAAAGATATAAAAATCAAACCTTGGGAAGAATTAAAACAAATTCATAAGGAAAAATTTAAAAATGAGTCAGATTACTTATCTTTTTTCCGGGACGTAGTTTTACATGACACCTCAACTAGAGAAAAGTACACCTCTCAAACTAAAGATAGGGTAATTGAGGGAGTAACTTGGGCTAAAGAATTCTCAAAGTTTCATCAAAGATATAAAGACGGCTACTCTTACAAGTTTTCTGAAAATAATACAATTTTGAATATTGGGCACCAAACCACATATTTAATTAAACCACAATTTGCAGCTTATCATGCGGTCAGAAAAATAATGAGAAATTGGTTAATAAAGAGACTCAAAGATGAATATGTCAAAAAAAAGCCAGTGATCTACAATCCTCCTAAAAGTCTCAACCAAGGCGAAAGTAACTTTATTACAAGGCGGACAAAAGTTGCTTATTTAGTATATATGGGTGACTTAGCTGTTAGAGATAATTTACTTTACTCTATTAGAGATAATAAAACTCTAGTCCCCAAACCAGCTTCGCTATCTTGGTGTGTATCACAATTTGATGATAAATATATATCTGATGGTATACTAACCTACCCTAAAAATTTAGGCCCCTTGAATGAAAACTTATTGTCAGGATCATTGTCTTTTTAAATGTCAGAAGTAATTAAAGTATTATTATCCTCATACGGCTTTGCAATTCTACTATGGGCAGCTTTTATCTATACTCAAAAAAGGTTTGGTAAATTAACAAAAAATGTTAGTTCCAAAAGAATATATATAAAATATTTTATTATAATCGTTTTAGGTTACGGGACTTTCTCACTAGTTTTAATTAGTGTTTATGGCGATTGGTTTAAATAATCGAAACTTATGAATAGTGATGATATTGAAACTCAAGATTACATATTCATGAAGTGTCTTCAGGAAAAAATATGTAAAAGACATGTCACATTAAAAACAACAGATAAACAGATAAACGATGAGTCTTTAATTTCGAAAAATGTGATTAATGCTTTTGACTTGGATGAAATTTCATTTCTGACAGGATTAAATTTCAATATTGTTAGTGATACAGGGGCAAAACTTATAAGAATGAATCTAGCAAATAAAATTATGTGGGAAGATGATCAAAATAATGAAAAGCGATATCTTTGGTATTTGTCTGAGAACGGTGAACAATATTTAGAGAGAAATTCATACAAGAGCACATGAACATAGAATTAGTGGTAAATACATTTTGGTTTTTTTCGATTTTTACAGCAGCTATTTACATTATGAAAAAGAGGTATGTTGGTAAAAAGGAATATTCTATTATAGATAAAACCTTCAAATTGGGTTTATCTGTAACAATAATTTTAATATTTCTAAGCTTATATTTCTTACTTACACAATCTTAGTTTCCACCCTCAAGTAAAATAAATTTTTGTGAATCTAGATCAACTCCTGCTTCTGTTCTAAGTTTTATCATTTCAGGAAGTTTTAACATTTCTTGCATTTTATCCATCGACTCTACTTCTATAACCGTATAAATTTCACCATTGTTATCTTTTGGATGTCCATAGGCTAATACATTAAGACCATATTCCTGTCTCAGATTTTCATTTTCTTCAAACATTTGTTTCCAATGTTCATAACCTTTAGTTATTTTTGCATTTGTAATAATTTTCATAATTATCCTTTCTATTAATTATTATAAAATTTATTTAAAAATAATTCATTCAAAAGATATTGATCTCTAAAATTGGACTATTAGTATAATTATAAATGGGAGGAAGTGATTATGAACTTATGTGTTGTATCTACTTATAACGGAACTAAAGAAGACTACTTAAAATTGTACGAGTCTTTTAAAGATGATATTGCAAAATACACTGATGGATTTGAGATGGGATTTGTCAGAGATGGAAAAGTAATAATTGTAGCAAATGTCACCGATGAGGAAAAGTTTTATGCTTTATTTGAAGATCCAAGATCAAAGGAATTTGATGCTAAATTTAATAATGTAGATGATGTATATAAATTAGAAAAAATGTAATTATACTCATACTATTTTAGGGGCCATAGCTCAGCTGGGAGAGCGCTACGCTGGCAGAGTTGTTCTTTTGCTCAAATAAGCATTTATTATCAATGATTTAATCTCAGAGTTTCTCTATGTTGCCACAAATGTTGTCACAATTATTTAGTATCAATAAAATTAAATTCTAAAAAATACCAAAACTTTACTCATTTTAATGAAAGATATAAAATTTTATTTAAATGAAAGGCTTAATTTGGAATGCTTTATTTGCAATAAGTTTATATTCAGTTTTTTCATTAACCTTTGAATTTTCTAAAAATTTTAAAACAACTTTCAAAATAGGTTTAATAGCATATGCATTTTGTATTTTATGGGTTTTGGGCCTATCTGAAGTTTTTGTAGGAGTGAAAATTAGGCCAGGTAGCCCACTATTTTATTTTCAAATGTTGAATGTTACATTTGTTTTTATATTTGCTTGTTTTAGATATAGTAATTTATCTTCAAATTTAGATAAAATTTCACATCAAGAGAGCGTCATTAATCTTCAAAAGGGTGAATTAAATAAACTTAAAGATAAACTTGATAAAATTAATGATGATACTTTAAATAAACACATTCAAAGTATTAAAAGTAATGAAATAAGAGTCTTAATTGACTCTAAAGAACATAATTCTTTTCTTATAGATTCGATTAGAACTGCAAAAATAGATGTTTTGGTTCGCTCTGGTTGGGCAAATGATTATGTAATAAACTTAGATTTTATCTCTCTCGTTAAAAGAAAACTGCATGAGGGTGTGAATTTTTATTTTGGATATGGATATCAATCATCTAAACAAAATAATAATCAACAAAGCCACTCTGAAATGGCAGGAGAGTTTGAATTATCTAAAATAAAAGATTGGTCTATTGAAAATAAAACAAAAGGTAAAATTAAAGTTAAATATTTTCCAAATCATTCAAAACTTCTAATAGTTGATTTTAATTTTACAGTTTGTGGTAGTTTTAATTGGCTATCTAATGGTGGAGCAACTGTTAATTTAGAAGAAAGTTGGGTGTTAAGTAATATTAATTTTATTAAAGAGAGAAAATCAATATTAGTGAATTCATTTTTAGACAATTAAAATGAAATTAACTAATAAAATTATTTCTGAAATTGCTGTTTGGTATAATTCTTTTTTAGCTACTGATTATAGTAAAAAATTTGAAAATTGGTTTGGTGAATTAACAGAGAGTACAGCTACAATTTATGACAAGGCTGTAGATGAAGCTTATAACACAACTCATGAAGGTGGGTGGCTCCATCGACTATTTGACGGAAGTCATGACCCTGTATCTATGTGGAACATTGTCAAAGATACAAAGCTTGATGATACCAGAAAAGAGGAGTTAATTGCTTTTTTAGAAACTTTTCTAAAAGATTTTAATACTTATGCAGGTCTACCTTTATTTTCTGTCACTAAAGATAGTTATGATAAAATAGCAGGACAATTAAGTAGTACTTTTCATATTCCCAAAAATTGGTTTGCAGATATCCAAACTCTCAATGGCGCAGAGCTTATAGGGTCATCTATAGGTGTATTAGCATTAATATTTAATTGGAACACCGAAGATAAAGAAAAGTTTGGTGATTTAATGTCTTCTTTGACTATAGCAGGTGCATTTGCAGGAAATCCCTTAACGTTAATTATCGCCACTATTTATTTTGGTAGGCACTACAACAAACAGAAAAACAAAAAATTTTTCTCAAAAGATACTCTAGCAGGAATAAAGAAAGGAACTTTAACGACCTTAATTTTTATCTCTACTTCTGCAATGATTGGTGGTGCTGCATGGATAGGATTAGTAATTGGTTTAATATTGGCCGTTATAATTAGAAAAAGATATCAAGGTCTCTTGTTGGAAATTATTGCACCTCTCTTGAAATGCAGGGCGCTTCAATTACTCTTACAAAACTTGACGAAGAGCTTTTAAAGCATTGGGACTCATCTGTTCACACAGCAGCTATGAGATGGGGTGTCTAAAAATCATAAAGCCTTTAGACAGATCTAAAGGCTTTTATATTTGTCTGATTACCTTCACCATTAGTGATTATGATGATCTAATGTAACTTCGCCAACTACAGTCTCGACTGAGACTCTATTTTCTATATTAGTATTTAATCTTTTTTCTCGTGCTGCATCTGCTGCTTTCATAGTTTCAGCATCAGGATAAATTGTAACTGCCATTAATGTAACATCATCAATTCTAATGCCAATTAATTGACTTGCTTGTGGGAATTCTGATGGTGCACTTTGTACGTACCCTTGTGTTTGTTCGTC
>CACBJQ010000023.1:0-4536 GCA_902539635.1 uncultured Alphaproteobacteria bacterium | reverse complement strand
TATTTCAATATATGAAAACCTTATGTATAAAGACCCAAAGGTAGAAAAAAAAATTAAAAAAGACTCTAATAGTAAAGAAATTAAGAATGATAAAGAAGAACTCTACTAAAGTTAGAGAAGAGTGTGGTGTTTTTGGTATTTCTAATATCAATGATGCTTCAGCTTTGGCAGCTTTAGGTTTACATGCACTTCAACATAGAGGGCAAGAGGGTTGTGGTATAGTTTCATATGATGGTAAAAATTATTATTCTGAAAAAAGATTTGGACTTGTAGGAGATAATTTTAATAACGAGGATACAATTAAAAAATTACCTGGTAATTATGCGATTGGGCATAACAGATATAGTACAACTGGGGGTAAAATATTAAGAAATGTACAACCCTTTTTTGCAGATACTAATGCTGGTGGTATTGGAGTATCTCATAATGGTAATTTTACAAATGCTATTACACTAAGGAAAGAGTTAGTCAAAGACGGAGCAATTTTTTATACAACTTCAGACTCTGAAACAATAGTACAGCTAATAGCAAGGTCAAAAAAAGAAAAAAATATTGATAAAATTATTGAGGCAATTTCACAAATTCAGGGGGGCTACGCTTTAGTGATGCTTACTAAAGACGTTCTCATTGGAGCAAGAGATATATATGGAATCAGACCTTTAGTTATAGGTACAATAAATAATTCATATGTTTTGGCATCTGAAACATGTGCCCTTGATATTATAGGTGCTGAATTTGTGAGGGAAGTTGAAAATGGTGAAATTGTATATATCGAAGATAATAAATTAAATAGTCTAAAACCATTTGGTAATCACAAACCACGTCCTTGTGTATTTGAATATATATATTTTGCAAGACCAGATAGTATTTTAAAAGGTAAAACAGCATATGAGTATAGAAAAAATTTAGGAAGAGAATTAGCAAAAGAGGATGAAGTAGATGCAGAGTTGGTTGTACCAGTTCCAGACTCAGGAAATGCAGCTGCGATAGGGTATAGTCAGCAAAAGAAAATTAATTTTGATTTGGGTTTAATTAGGAATCATTATGTTGGAAGAACTTTTATAGAACCTGGACAGCAAATAAGAAGTTTAGGTGTTAAACTAAAATTAAATGCTAATAGAAGTTCTATTGAAAATAAAAAAATTATATTAGTAGATGATTCGTTAGTCCGTGGCACAACATCACATAAGATTGTTAAGATGTTATATGATGCTGGAGCTAAAGAAGTTCACTTGAGAATAGCCTGTCCTGAAATTAAATTCCCTGATTTTTACGGAGTAGATATGCCTACAAAAAAGGAATTATTGGCAGCAAATAAAAGTGTTGATGAAATATGTGATTATGTCAAAGCAAAAAGTTTAAAATTTTTATCTTTAGATGGGCTATATATAGCTCTAGGTTATATAAAAAGAGATAATAATAGGCCTCAATTGACAGATCACTACTTTACAGGCGATTATCCAATCAAATTAATTGATCAATTAGGTGACAACAAAATTACTCAGCTATCTTTACTAAGCTCTGGATCAAATATTTAATTGTCACATAATCAAGTCTTAATTATTTTAAATGGTGAAAATCAAACAATTTTATCTGAGAATTCGAATAAAATAATCTTGGCGAAAAAAAAACAAGAGAATATTTCTCATGACCACACCCTACTTCAGACAAATTTCAACTCTTTAGAAGATTTAATTAAAGCAAATACAATAATAAAAAGTCAATTTTCAAAAATAGATGAATTGATTATTGTTTATAGGAATATTGATCTAAATATGATCTCATATCAGTACGACTACAATCATATTAAACAGAATTATCAAACGCTAATGAATATTATCTATTTTATAAATTTACTTGTTCCATTACTCAAAAATGAATTTAGCATTATTTTATCTCTTGAAAAAGATAGTCATTATAAGGTTCATTTTAATAATTTTAAAATTTCATTGATAAGATATCTAGAAACATTAAAAGTAGATTTAGCTAAATCTACCAACATTAACATCAAAATATTAAACTAAAATTTACTCCTTTAAGATTTAATTCTCTTATTAATAATTTTGATAAAAAACTCTTTATATGAGGTTTGACATTTTTTTTTTGAAAATTACATGAAATTTTGAAATAATTTTTTTGATTTACTGTAAAAGCAGTAATAAAATATATTTTAAATTCTTTAGAATTTTTTTGTATCTTCCCTAACTCTCCATTAATTGATTTAATTATTTTATTAAGATACGAAGTTTTAAAAAAAAAACTTATTGTGTAATTGATTACTTACTATTTGAAGTATTTTAGATTTAGAGGATTTCAATGCAGAAATAAAATATATATTCAAAGAGGAATAATAATTATGATTTGATGATAAATATTGAAGAAATCTCTTCTGATATAAAGTTTTATTATCTATTAAGTCAATTTTATTGACTAGCACTAAAAAAGGTTTGCCTCTTTTAGATAAGGATCCTATTAAAGATAAGTCTAATCTTGACTCAGATTTAGCATCTAGTAGTAGAACAATTAGTGAAGATTTTTTAATAAAATATTCAGATTGCTCGATTGAAAGTTTTTCAAAATCTAATTTTTTTCTGTTAGATCTACTTCTAATAAAACCAGCAGTATCAATGAATTCTAGTGTTTGATTTTTGTACTGAATATCCCAATTTACTGAGTCACGAGTTGTGTGAAGATGAGATGATGTCTTTGATAAAGACATATCCATTATTTTATTAAAAAGTGTTGATTTTCCTGTATTTTCTTTACCAAAAATTGTTATTGTTTTTTTATTTGAACTGTTAAGTTTTCTAATTTCTTTTTTATTCTCATTAGATAGATGATTTTTCAACATTGATAAATTATCAGAATAATTTGTGAAGGTTTTATCGAATAAATTTGATATGAATTGATTTTCATCGATTTTTTTAAATGAAAAAAGAAATATTTTAAATTTTTTTGAATGTATTTTTTTACATATTTTTAAATCTTCATTTGTGAATGATGAGATTAAATAAATAAAGTAGATATTATTTAATCTTAGAATTGAAATTTTATTCAGAAGGTTGGTGAAGTCTCTTAGCTTATAAAATCCTGGTGTATCGTATATATTATATTCAAATTTTTCTGATAAGATATTTTTCCTAATCACATCAATTGTGGTATTTGCTTTTGGATTAGATATAGTTCTATGGTTTTTCGAAAAAATATTAAAAAGGTATGATTTTCCCTCATTAACTTTGCCAATTATAAAGTAGTTATTCACTTAATTTAAAAAGATTTTTTCCATCTTTTAGATATATAGTTTGACCTTGATAGTAAATATCTAAATTTGCTGTAAATTTATTTTTATAGAATTTCTCTTCAGATTTTTTATTTAAATTAATTGAAGTTATACCATCATCTGATACTAAATATAAATTTTCATTAGTATTAAAAATTAATATCGGTAGCTCTTTATTATGAGTATATGTATTAATTATTATTCCATCGTTTGATATTACATAAATGTCACTATTAGAAAGTATAAATAAGTTCCCATTATCGGAGAAAAGATAATAGACAATAGTTTCACCAATATCATACTCCCAAAGTAAATTTAAAGAAATAGGGTTAAATACTGCAATTTTCCCAGAGCGATCTAAGAAATATAAATGATCATTATAAATAAATGGAGCGCTTGCTATTTCTCTAAAAAATCCCAATGATGAAAGAATATTGAGATCCTCTAAGATATAATTTTCCTCAATTTCATAATCAATTTTATTAAATGTTATTAAAGTGCCTGTGTTAAAGAGGTAATATATATTTGAATTATCCTCAAAAAATTGTGATTTTATTTTTGTACCAGGGTTTGGATTAAAATTAGCTTTCTTAAATATCGAACTATCATTCAAGTTTACTTCGTAAATATCTCCAAAAACGCTAAAAATAATTAGAGTTTCATCTGTGATTATTGGAATTGAATTTGAATAAAGACTATAATCTTTAATCAAAGAAATATTTTTGCCATCTAACATAAAGATACTAGTGTAATTTGTAGTCAAATAAATATTATCCCTAAATTCAAAAAAAAATGTTACATACTCATCTTTCTTAAGATTCAATTCATGATTAAAATTATTTTTTTCATCAATAATATCAAAAACGTAAATACTTTTTCCTTTACTTAAAAGAATTTTATTATTAAAAAAATTTACAACAGATTTTTTGTCTGTATCAAGTATTTATTAATTTTAAAACTTTTTATATTTGTAACTGTATTAACTTTTGGGTAAATAATATTACCAAATTCAATATATAAATTTTGATTATCGTTCTTAATATTTGAGAAAATTTTAGTTACCTCATTTTTCGGAATATAATCAGGATCAATTGTTCCCACATATTGATTACAAGAGGTCAATATTATGATGAGGAATAAATATCTAATTTTTTTCATTAGATAATCTATCGACAGCTTTGATAAAAAAATTATTTAAATTATCTCTATCTGACTCAGTAAATTGAAAATTATTAATGTCTAAATTGTAAAAGTAT
>CACBJQ010000022.1:0-4848 GCA_902539635.1 uncultured Alphaproteobacteria bacterium | reverse complement strand
TTAAAATTTAGTTTTTTAAAAATATGCGTTGCCATTACTTTGCAACTAAAAATCCCCCTCTCAGATAATGGTCTTTCATGATCGTCTAATTCTAAATTTTTCCAAGAGGATTTAGCGTGACGTAATAAAAATAGTTTTTTTTCAATCATCTGTTAAATATATGCAATATAATATGCTTAATAAAAAAGATTCTATTGCAGTAATAGATATAGGGTCAAATTCAGTAAGATTGTGTGTATTTAGGGGCAATATGAGAAGCCCTGATGTGCTCTATAATAAAAAATTTTTTTGTGGGTTAGGTGAATACCTTCCAAAAACAAAATTGATCAGCAAAGAGGCTGAAAAAAAATGTATCAACTCAATAATTTTTTTTAACTCAATAATTGAAGAAATAAAACCTAACCACTCTGTCGCTTTGTGTACTGCAGCAATTCGAAATGCTTCTAACAAAAAACAAATTACAAATAAGATACAAAAAGTTTTTAAGGGAAAAGTTTTAACTTTATCTGGAAGACAAGAGGCCTCCTATGCCACACTAGGCGTTCGTTCTGCAATACCTAGGGCCAATGGGACCATTATTGATATGGGAGGTGGCAGTCTTGAATTAGCACAAATAACACCACATAAAATTAAAAATATATCTTCTTTTCCTTTGGGTATATTAAACTTCACTAAAGAACATAAAGAGCATAAAAAAATTAACAAAGAAATAAATTCAAAACATAAAAATCAAAAAATCTTCTATTTAATTGGTGGAGCATTTAGGACAATTGCAAGATGTTATATTTATTTTAATAAATTGCCCTTTAATGAAATACACAACTTGAGTATCTCTCGGAAAAATTTTTATGAATTAAAATCAGAATTACAAAAAATTGGGATTGACGACCTACAAAAAATTCCGAAAATTTCTGTCGACAGAATAAAACATATTCATATTGCAATAGAAGTATTGGACAAGGTGTTAAAATTATCAAACTGCGAGCAGTTTATTTATCCAAGATACGGGATTAGAGAGGGTTTCATTTACGAAAATCTTCCCAAAAAGCAAAGGCTTTTAGATCCAACTGAAATTTCTTTAGAATTAATAGCTAAAAGTAGATGTCGTTTTTTAATATTTAATAAAAAGACTTTTGCTTGGATTAAAAATGTTTATTTAAAATTTATAAATTTAAAAATGTCCCCTAACCAACTGAGAGTAATAAAACTCTCATGCATTATTTCAGATTTGGGATGGGAGCAAACAGCCAAAATTAGAGCTTCTTATGCATTCAACCTAATATTAAATAGTCCTCTAGTAGGAATAGAACAATCAGAAAAAGTATTTATTGCATATTTAGTGTATTTAAGGCACACGAAAAATATCTTAGACCAAAGGGTTATTGAAAAAGAATTAAGTACCTATTTATCTTATTTATCAAGTGACGAAAAAAAGTTAGCTTATCAGATTGGGTGTGTATTAAATTTTTTATACTCTATAACTAAGGGTTCTTCTTTTTTATTAAAACAGCTTGATCTTAAATCTTTAACATTGGCAGAGCAAAAAAAGGTTTCGTCTATTCAAAAAGTACCAAAATCAGGCAAAACTGAACAGCTTTATAACCTAATTAGAAAATTTTAATATTAGATTAATATTTTTTTAATTAAAATTACATAATCAATAAATCTAATATTCTTTGGTATTTGGAGAAAAAATAATGAAATTATTATTATCAATGCTTTTAAGCTTTGTTTTTTTCAATGTAAATGCATTGGAACTTAATAAAATCTCAGGCTATTCAACTTTTTCATGGGACGAAGGTGGATCAGAAATTTTAGCTTACGACTCTCAAAGAAACAGAATATTTGTAACAAACAATCTAACAAAATCTATAGATGTTTTAGATATTACAAGATTACCATATACAGAAAAATTAATTTCAATCAAACCAAGAGCAGGTGTTGGTGGAATAAACAGTGTTGCTGTTTCAGAACAAGCAGGTTTGCTTGCTTTAGCAATCGAGGCAGAAGACAAACAAGATAATGGTGCTGTTTTGTTCTATAATCTTAATACATTAAAATTGGCTTTTGGGTACTCAGTAGGTGCGCTGCCTGATAATGTTGTATTTACTCCGGATGGGAAATATGCATTGGTCGCCAATGAGGGTGAGCCAAATGATGACTACACTGTTGATCCCAAAGGATCTGTTTCAATTATTGATTTAAACAAATGGTTTGTTGGCCCTAGTGAAGATAAAATCAGAAATATAAACTTTTATTACAATGGGGCTCCAGAGGGTGGCAGAATTGTAAAACCTGGATCATCTTTTTTGTATGATGCTGAACCAGAGTTTATAGCAGTTAGCGGTGACTCTAAAAGAGCTTATGTAGCTCTTCAAGAAAATAACGTTATTGCAAAGATAGATATTAGTTTGGGCATAGTTACTGATTACTTTGGTTTAGGCTATAAAGATTGGTCTCAGTCCGCTCTTGATGCTTCGAATAAGGATAACAGAGTTAATATACAGCCTTGGCCGGTTAAAGGAATGTATCAACCAGACACCATGGTAGTTGTCAGTAAAGAGATTAATGGTGAAATGTATGATTATGTTTTAATGGCTAATGAGGGAGATGCAAAAGATTACGATGGATTCTCAGAAGAGGTAAGGGTCGCTGATTTAACTTTAGACCCTTCAGTCTTTCCTAATGCCTCAGAGCTACAAAAAAAATCAAATCTCGGTAGGTTAAAAACA
This sequence comes from uncultured Alphaproteobacteria bacterium, assembly GCA_902539635.1. Lineage (GTDB taxonomy): Bacteria > Pseudomonadota > Alphaproteobacteria > HIMB59 > HIMB59 > HIMB59. Next base: position 2,116 of record CACBJQ010000022.1, on the reverse strand, counting down.
ACTACTACTATGGGAGATGCTGATGGTGACGGTTTTTATGAAGAAATCTATACCTACGGCGGAAGATCTTTTTCAATTTTAGACGGTAATACCGGACAAATTATTTATGATAGCGGTAATGATATTGCTGTTAGAACAGCGTTTTCAGGTTTTTTTAACTGGAATGAGGATGCGGGATCTTTTGATGACAGAAGTGACGATAAAGGTGCAGAGCCAGAGGCTCTTACAGTTGGAGAAATTGATGGAAGAACAATAGCTTTTGTAGGTCTTGAAAGACAGGGCGGTATCATGATGTACGATATTACTGGTATGGTAAAACCAAAATTTCTTGGATATTTTAATGGTAGAAACTTTTTTGGAGATGGTACAAAACAAACTGGTGGTGACATATCTCCTGAATCATTAGTTTTTATACCTGCCGACAAGACACCTCCACTTTATCATGTCAGAAAAGGAACTCCTTTATTGATTGGAGCCTATGAACTTTCGGGTTCAACTGCTATTTACGAAGTTATAATTGATTAGTAATATTTATTTTACCCTCTCTAAATTAATAGGGAGGGTTAGATTAAATAGCTTTTTCTAAACTTGTCATTAATAAGTGCAATAGCTTTTTTTCCATCCTCAAGTGAAATCTTATCTGGCGGACCCCAAGCAGTTTTATTGACATCAACAATGTAAATTTTTTTCGTATCCCTATCTCTTAAAATGTCTAACTCCCCAAAATCTAGTTTAAATTTTTTACAAAATTCATTTATTAAACTAATCTCTTCATTTTCAAATAAAGAACAAATTGAGACTATTTTTGAATAAACAGTTTTAGATTTAAAGCGATATTCTTTTTGAGCAAATTTCACGTAAGCTAATACAATTTCATCTTTAACCCATACGACCCTATAATCGATAGCAAATTCGTTATAAATATTATTAATTAATTTTTGGTAAACCTTATTTTTAAAAATTTTAAATCCTAACGAAGAACTATTTATAATCTTCCCGTCATGTTTTGCATTTTGCTCTGATTTTTCTAAAATTGAACCATGAAAGTTTTTTGGATCTAAGCTCAGAGAATAACCAAAAATCTCTAAGAAAACTTTATCAACATTAGATTTACTGATGTCAGTGCAATTTTTATTTATTACTATTTTTTTTGGATTTCCAGAGACTTGGTAGTTACTATTAGTTTTGTCATAAAAATATAATTCTATGTCAGCTAGTTCTGGGGAGGACGTAAACCTAACTGGCAAGCCCCATCTAACTTTAGCTAAAGTATAAAGTGGATTCAAAGGCCTTCTAGGGTAACAGATTATTTTTTTTTTATTTGATGAGGTAGATTCATATAAGCTAATCAAAAAATAAACATCTCTCAGCCCTCGAAGAATAGTACTAATTACGTCTGAAACAGTTATTGATGACATAAATTGATTCTTGAGACCATTACATATATACAATGTTAAAGTTTTATTAATGAAAGATATCTCTCAAATAAAAAAGAAGTATCAATCAAATAAGGTTAAATTATTTCAAAAATTAGCATCAACTAATGATGGCTTCTATTTTAATAAAAATCATACAGATCTTGTGGATACAGTTGTAAAAGAAATAGTTAAAGGAATTTATAATATTTATCCAATAGAAGATTTCTCTTTAATCGCTGTAGGTGGGTACGGCAGACATGACTTGTCACCAAAAAGTGATGTTGACTTACTATTTATTTATAAAAAATCTAATAAAAATATAAGAGATTTTATTACTCAATTAAATAACACACTGTGGGATATTGGATTAGAAGTTGGAATATCTTTCTTAACAATTAAACAAGCATTAATCGATTCTAAGAAAGATATAAAGACAATTACAAAATTTGTTGAGACTCGTTTTATCATTGGTGATGAAATTCAATACGGTGAGTTTGTTCGGTCTATTAAAATTTTAATTGGAAAACAAAATCCCCTAAAGCTCAGCGAGTTAAAGCTTATAGAGTTGGTTGAAAGACATGACTATCGAATAGGAATTAAAAGTAATTTAGAGCCGAATATCAAAGAGGGTATTGGGGGTCTTAGAGATATTCATACCATACTGTGGGTATCGATCTTTATGTTTAATATTTATAAAT
>CACBJQ010000021.1:0-5339 GCA_902539635.1 uncultured Alphaproteobacteria bacterium | reverse complement strand
TTGGGGTTGATACTTCTATGTAATCACCCTTTTTCTTTCCAATTAACGCTCTTGCTATTGGGCTTGTTACAGATATTTTTTTCTTTTCAATGTCAGCTTCCACTTCTCCAACTAACTGATACTTTGACTCTTTATCATTATCTAAGTTTATAATTGAAACAGTAGCTCCAAATTTTACAACCGTTCCTGATAGTTTTGATACATCTATTAGTTCTGCTTGAGCAATAATACTCTCTATCTCAGCTACTCGTCCTTCAATGAAGCTTTGTTTTTCTCTAGCTGCATGATATTCAGCGTTCTCAGAAAGGTCACCATTACTTCTGGCGTCAGCTATGGCCTTAATAATAATTGGCCTTTCAACTGTTTTGAGATGTTTTAGTTCATCGAGGAGTTTTTTTTGCCCCTCTTCTGTCATTGGTATCTTTTCCATATTATTAGTATATTTATTAAGCTGTAGAAAATATTGAATTTTATGTGTTATTACAAATGAATTTTTATACTAAATAGAATGATGATTTTGTATAGGCTTTACGGAAATAGGCTTATTTTTCAGTGTAATCAGTGATTTAATGAGTATTTCTGCACTTCTAAGGTTGGTGTAATATGGAATATTAAGATCAACAGACGTTCTCCTTATAGTAAAACTATCAATTATTGCCTGTTTTTTTTCTGTTGTATTTATAACTAAATCAATTTTATTTTGCTTTATATACTCTACTACATGTGGTGATCCTTCAGCCACCTTGTTAACTAAATTTGAAGAAATTCCCTCTTTCAATAAAAAGTCGTGAGTTCCTTTTGTTGTATATAAATTATAACCATTTTCTATGAAAGATTTAGCTATTTCAGATATACTTTGCTTATCTTCATTTTTAACAGAGATGAATATATTTTTTAAGTCATTTAGTTTTTGTCCTGCACCAATTTGACTTTTGAAATAAGCCAAATAAAAATCCTCGTCTATGCCCATTACCTCACCAGTGCTTTTCATCTCTGGGCCAAGTATTACATCGGTGTTTGGGAATTTATTGAATGGAAATACAGCCTCCTTGATTGCAAAGTAAGGTAAAGTATTATTATCAAAATTCTGATAATCTTCAGTTAATGTTTTACCTACAATTAATTCAGCAGCAATTTTAATGAATGGTATTCCTATTGCTTTAGCCAGAAATGGAATCGTTCTACTAGCTCTAGGATTTGCTTCAAGTATAAATATTTCATCATCTTTAATAGCATATTGAATATTCATTAAACCAAGTATCTTTAATTCATTCACAAGAGAGATACTAAATTTTTTTATATCTGATATAATCTTATCATTAAGAGAAAAGGGAGGTATGCTACAAGCACTATCACCTGAGTGAATACCAGCCTCTTCAATATGTTCCATAATTCCAGCTATCATAGTATTACCTTGGTTATCTCTTAATACATCAACATCTACCTCTTTTGCATTCTGTAGAAACTCATCGATTAGAATCACATTGTTTTCTAGTGCCCAATAATTTTGATCAATATAATCTTGCACATCATCTAAATTAGCCATTTTTTCCATCATTCTTCCTCCCAGAACATATGAGGGCCTTAACAAAATAGGAAACTTAAGCTTAGAGGATTTAGTTACAAGTTCTTTTGTTCCTAAAGAGATATCACTCTTTGGTTGTTTTAAACCTACCTTTTGAATTAATTTTTGAAATCTCTCTCTGTCTTCAGATATGTCTATCGCTTCAAAAGATGTGCCTAATATCTTATATCCATATTCTTTGAGTTTATTAGCTATTCTCAAAGGTGTTTGCCCACCGAATTGGACAATAACTCCCTCAACAACACCTTTCTCGTTTTCTTTATCAATTATATTTTTAACATATTCAAAGTCCAAAGGCTCAAAATATAGTTTATCTGAAGTATCATAATCAGTTGAGACTGTTTCAGGATTACAATTAATCATAATTGTTTCATAACCAAGTTTCTGAAAAGATTTTACAGCTTGCACACAACAATAATCAAATTCTATACCTTGACCTATTCTATTGGGACCAGAGCCAAGAATAATTATCTTTTTCTTATTCGTTGGTCTAGACTCACAACTAAATTCATTTGATTCAGAGATAAATGTTGAATAAAGATATGCAGTAGAAGAGTCAAATTCATTTCCGCAAGTGTCTACTCTTTTAAATACTATTTTTAAGTTATTTTTTTCCTGAAGATCGTAAATTTCATTTATACTAATTTTGGTTAAATTACTTATATGATGATTAGAAAATCCAATTTTTTTGGCAAAAATAAATAAATTTTTTTCTAAACTACTACCTGCCTTTACTAACTGTTGCTCAATTTTTATGATCTCATTTATTTCTCTCAAAAAAAACATATCAATATATGTTAGTTCGTTTATTTCAGTTAAAGGTATCTTACGTCTTATAGCTTCTGCAACTATTAATAATCTATCAGGTCTTTGCTTTGTTAGTAAATTTTTTAAATTTTCATCTTTAATATTTAATAATTCATGACTTATATCTAAACCAAAGTTATCTGACTCTATTGAGTAGAAAGCTTTTAAAAGAGACTCTTTAAAAGTTCTACCTATAGACATAATTTCACCAACAGATTTCATGGCAGTATTTAACTCACTAGGTGTCCCTTGAAATTTTTCAAAATTAAATTTTGGTATTTTGGTCACGATATAGTCTATAACTGGTTCAAAACTTGCTGGAGTTACCTTAGTAATATCATTTTCTAATTCATCTAATGTATAACCAACTGCTAACAATGCTGCTATTTTAGCGATAGGGAAACCCGTAGCCTTAGAAGCTAATGCAGATGACCTACTAACTCGAGGATTCATTTCAATAATCAATATCCTTCCATTTTCTGGATTTACTGCAAATTGGACATTTGAACCACCAGTCTCTACTCCAATTTTTCTTAGAATATCAATACTTTGATTTCTTAGTTTTTGATATTCTTTATCAGTTAATGTAAGTGCTGGAGCTATTGTAATACTATCTCCAGTATGCACTCCCATTGGATCTAAGTTTTCTATTGAACAAACTATTATTGAGTTATCTAAATTATCTCTAACTACCTCAAATTCAAATTCTTTCCATCCAATTAAGGACTCCTCAACAAGAGTTTTTGATACAGGACTTAAATCTATAGCATTTTTGACCTTTGATATAAATTCATCTTTGTCGTATACAATACCGCCACCAGTTCCTCCAAGAGTATAAAAAGGTCGTAAAATTAATGGAAAACTTACTTCATTAACTATTTTATTTAGATCAGACTTGTCATCAACTATTATACTAAATGGTGTCTCGAGTCCAATTTCAGACATCGCTTCGGCAAATAATTTTCTATCTTCAGCTACATCGATAGATCTTGGACTAGCACCTAAAATTTTGATTGAACAATTTTTAAAATAATTCTCTTTGTTTAACTCTCTGATAATATTTAGAGCTGTTTGACCTCCCATTGTTGGTAAAATTGCATCGGGTTTCTCTTTATCAATTATTTTTTTTACAATTTCTTTATCAATAGGTTCAATATATGTTTTATCTGCGAATTCTGGGTCTGTCATTATAGTAGCTGGATTAGAGTTAATTAAAACAACTTCATAACCTTCTTTTTTAAGTGCCTTACATGCTTGACTGCCAGAGTAATCAAATTCACATGCTTGACCTATAATTATAGGACCAGAGCCAATAACCAGTATTTTAGATATATCTTTTCTAGCCGGCATTCTTTTCCATTAAATTTATAAATTCATCGAAAAGATATCTGCTGTCATGTGGTCCAGGGCTAGATTCTGGATGATATTGAACAGAAAACAAAGGTTGATCATTTGCTTTCATGCCATCAATAGTTTTGTCAAACAATGATTTATGTGTTATTTGAAGATTAGAGGGAAAATTTTCATCTAAAACTACAAAACCGTGATTTTGAGATGTAATTTCAACTTTGTTTGTTTCCAAGTTTTTTACTGGGTGATTACCACCTCGATGGCCTTTTTCCATTCGAGCAGTGGAGGCATTAAATGCTAAACTCAATATTTGATGACCAAGGCATATACCAAAAGTGGGTATTTTTTTATTTAATAATTTATTTAATTCAGGCTTTATATTTTCATATACTTTTTTAGGATCACCTGGGCCATTACTTAAAAAAAAACCATCAAAATTCTTATTAATAATATCTTCAGCTTTAAAATTCATATCAAATTCCTCAATCTTACAATTTCTAGAGTATAAGTTTTTCTTAATGTTGTCTTTTGCTCCAAAATTTAAAAAAGCTATTGAGTACTTTTTTTTACCTATTTCTTGTTTTTCTATATTAAGTTCAGATGTAAAATCTTTGATTACATCATTCTCTTCTAGAGAAAGACTTTGATCTATTTGTTTACAAATTTGCTCTATTCCTTTGTTTTCAAAATATTCCTCAGTACATAGCATTATGTTTTTTGGTCCAAAATTTCTTACAATTTTAGTTACGGCTCTTGTATCTAAATCAAAAAAAGCACAAGAATTTTGACTTATAATCCAATTTGTAAAATTTGTTTGTGCTCTCCAATTTGAACTTAATTCAAATAATTCATTACATATTAAACCAGATGCATGTATTTTCCATGACTCGTAATCTTCATTATTACACCCAACAATACCAATCAATGGAAAGGTAAAATTTATAAACTGAGATTTATATGAGGGATCAGTTAATATTTCCTGATACCCCGTCATACTAGTATTGAAGCAAATTTCTGCTATCTTAAATTGATCTTTTGATAGAAACTTACCTTTGAAAATATATTTTTTGTTATAAATTAAATAACCGTTTTGATAATTAAGCTTAGTTTTATTATCTAATACGGTCATATTAAATCATGTGTATTAGTATATTATATGAGAGGAATTTCAAATGAGTTTGGCAAAAAAAATTTCTGATGACGTCAAAAATGCTTTAAAAGGCGGAGATAAGAAAAAACTTTCAATAGCAAGGTATGTCTATTCTGAGTTAAAAAATTTTCTAATTAAAGAGAATCTAGATAGAGATGTGCTTAAATTATCTGATGAGAATATAATCAAAATTGTTAAGACCCAATTAAAACAAAAAAAAGAGTCTTTAGAATTTGCAACAAAAGCTAAGGATCAAATTAGAATAGAGGACTTAAAATTTGATATCAATTACCTTAATGACTTTCTTCCGACAATGATGGATGAGAAAAATACAATTGATATTATTTCAAATCACATAAAAGAAAATAACTTAGAAAATAAAGACTTTGGAAAAATAATGGGTTTTCTTAAACAAAACTATAATAATAAAATTGATATGAATTTAGC
>CACBJQ010000020.1:0-6219 GCA_902539635.1 uncultured Alphaproteobacteria bacterium | reverse complement strand
GGAAGGTTATATGCTTCTGGTCAAGCAGGGGATAGATTTTGTGTCAGAAATTCAGGTGCACTGGCAATTGTCGAAGGATGTGGTGCTAATGGCTGTGAGTATATGACAGGTGGCTCTGCTATTATTTTAGGAGATGTTGGTGATAACTTCGGTGCTGGGATGACTGGTGGTTCTGCATTTATTTATTCTGAACAAAAGAATATTTCTGATTTGATGAACATGGAAACGATAGGGCTTTATGAAATAGATAACAAAGATTGGAAAAACTATCTTCTAGATCTTTTAAAAGATTTCTACAAAGAGACTAAATCAAAAAGAGCAGAGTTTATTATTGAAAATTATGAATCTGAGATAAAAAAATTTGCTCACGTCGTTCCAAATGAAGTGATTGATAAACTAGAATTTCCAGTTACAAAAAAATCAAAAATTGCTTAAATAAATTTAGATAGGGTTATTAAACTATCTTTATCAGATAGACTATGATCTGCATGTTTAATGTAAATATTTTTAAAGTTTTTAAATTTTTTATTAAAATTGAAACTATCATTATATCTATATGGAACAGCTTTGTCTTGGCCCCCATGAAGGAAAATAGTTTCACCTAAGAAATTACCCTTAATATTTTTTATTAGATACTTTTTACTTCTTTTAAATAGTGCGGGAGAGTAATAATAAGCAAAATCAGAACTCACCTTTTGTTTAACAATCTTATTGTTTTTAATTCTATTTTTTTGATGAATATTAAAATTTTTCCAAATTAACTTTGTAGTAAAATCTGGTGCAGGAGCAATGCCTATAAGTTTTGTAACTTTTCTTGGATGAATCAAAGCATATATGATTGCAACCCATCCACCCATACTACTGCCAATTAGAATAAAATTTTTTATTTTCAAGTAATCTATAATACTGTCTAAATTATTATACCAATCACTAACACCAAAGTTAGTGAATTCACCACTAGATCTACCATGCCCTTGAAAGTCAAAACACAAATATGAAATTTTATTTTTTTTACAATAATCATTTAAAAATTTGGACTTTTTACCACTCATATCTGATAATAAACCATGTAAAAAGATTAGAGTTTTTTTACTTCGTTTGTAATATCTATAAGATATTTTAACATCATCTTTTTTATAAAAGCTTAGTTTTGACACAGATTAAAAATACAAAAAAAATAACTTGTTTACAAATAATTCCATCCATGGGCATTGGAGGAATTGAGACTGGCGTGAGAGATATTGCAAAATACCTTAATAAAAAAAAAATTGATAACTATATTTTATGTGAAAGCAGCAATAAAAATTTTAATATTAAAGGTCTAAAAATAATAAAATTAGATAATTCAAAATTTAAAAACATTTTCGATCAAAAAAAAATCAAAATGCAAATAAAACAATTAATTAAAAAAAAAAGAATAAATTTAGTGCATATATCCTCAAGAGCACCGGCTTTTTTTCTTATTAACTTCATAAAAAATTTAAATGTAAAAGTTGTTACAAGTGTTCACAACAAATATGAGTCTAAGTCATTTTTAAAAGATTGGTATAATAGTTTTTTATTGAAGGGTGATGCTATAATTTTTAACTCGAATTTTGTAAAAAAAACATATGAGAACTATTTAAATGATAAAATTAAACTACACGTTATTCCAAGAGGTGTAGATACCAATTACTTTTCACCATCAAGAAAAAAACCTATTGGTAAAAATATTTTTATACCGTCAAGGATCTCAAGTTGGAAGGGACATGAATTATTACTAAATTACTTCTCATTATTACAGCAAAAGCACAAAGATATATTCAATATTCACATAGTATCTTTTAATAAAAGTAAAGAAGAAAAAAAAATACAATTGCTTATCAATAAATTAAATATATCAAAAAAAATAATAATTCATAAACCCACATTGGATGTCAAAAAACTTTATCAAATGGCGTACTTAGTTGTAAATATCTCTAAAAGACCTGAAGGGTTTGGTAGAACTATTTCCGAGGCATTATCCTTGTCTAAAGTTGTAATAGCCCCTAATCAAGGTGGGACTAAAGAGCAACTTTTCCATTTTAATAAAAATTTGTTATTTGATGTAAATTCTTTTCAATCTTTTCAAAAAACTTTTAAATATGCTTTGAAAAATTATGAAGCAATTTCAAAAAAAGGAAGACCTTATGTAAAAAAAAATTATTCATCTGATCTCATGTGTAGAAAGACTCTGAGTGTTTATTACAATATAGTTAATTTATGAATATTTTAGTTGTTAAACATGGATCACTTGGTGATTTAGTCTTATCATTTGGGGCTATTAAAACACTAAGAAATAATTATCCAAACTCCAAAATATACTTGCTTACACAATCTAACTATAAACAAATTTTTAAAAAATTACCTTATGTGAATGAAATTTTAGTTGATAATAGGATATCGATTTTCCCATCAGTAAAAAATATTTTGAAGACGGTTAAAGAAAAAGAAATAGATTTATTAATTGATTTACAAAATTCAACTAGAACTGAAATTTATAATTTGTTCATTAAGATATTTACTGATTGTAAAATCTTGTCTGCGAGAAAATTTTCGGACTATAAGTATCGGCAAAAAAAACTTGGTGTTCAACACATCACCAAAAATCATCAAGAACAATTAAAATATTTGGAAATAAATAACTACTTACAGCCTGATTTAAATTGGATGCTTAAAGGTAATACAATACAGTCAAAAAAAGTGATTTTTATACCAGGGGCATCCAAATCTGGTGAATATAAAAAATGGCCTTCAGATAAATATGCTAAAGTGGCTAAGTATTTAGCTAGCAGAAACTATGAAATTTATCTGACAGGTTCTGATTTGGATTTAAATACAATTAATGAAATAATTAAACTATGTCCAGAGTCTAAAAATAAAATTAATGAGTCAAAGATTGAGGATTTTTATCAATTGTGTTTGTCATCTGAATTAATCCTTACAAATGATACGGGACCAGCACACATCGCTGGTCTTACAAATAAAAATGTAATTTGGATAGCAAATGATAACGAAATTTCACGTTCATGTTACCCACTTGGTGATAATTTACATAAGATTACAGCATCAAATGTAAAAAATATTAGTGTTAGTAGTATTATTAATAAAATAGATCAAATATTAAAATAATTTGTATTTACAATTGATCTATCTTTGCTAATAATCCTAGGATGATTTTATTTAAGCAATCACAAGGGCATTTATAATTGCAAAACTTCTCTTTTTTCTTTTACACATAATATTTTGAATAAACCCTTCCAAAGAAATAATAATTTTCGTGGCAAAAAAGATCTTCATAAGATAAATAATTTTATTTCTGCAGCTGATGTAAGAGTTATTTTAGATGATGGGGAGCAATTAGGAGTCATGAAAAAAAATGAAGCTTTAGACATAGCAAAAGGCAGAGGTATGGATTTAGTTGAAATTGCTCCAAATAATAATCCCCCAGTTTGTAAAATAGTTGATTATGGAAAATTTAAGTATCAAGAACAGAAGAAAAAAAATGAAGCAAAAAAGAAACAAAAAGTAATTGAAACTAAAGAGCTTAAAATTAGACCTGGTACAGGAGAGCATGACTACCAAGTTAAAATAAGAAATGCTCAGAAGTTTTTAAAAGAGGGTAACAGAGTGAAATTTAGCTTGAGATTTAAGGGCAGAGAAATGGAACATTCTAATTTAGGTATTGATATGCTTAAAAGAGTAAAAACTGATTTAGGAGAACTTATTAGAGTTGAAATGGAACCTAAAATTGAAGGAAGACAAGCTTTCCTCGTAGTTGCACCTAAATAAATTATATGATATTTAATTGACCTCAGTTGGTCGAAGGGGCTTTTAAAAGGGTATGCCTTAAGATCTTATTAATTTACTCAAAAGGAGATAAAATGCCCAAACTAAAAACAAAAAGTAGCGTAAAAAAACGCTTCAAAACATCCTCGTCTGGAAAATTAATTGTCGGTAACGTTGGTAAACGCCATGGCATGTCTAAAAGAACAAACTCTTTTATCAGAAATTCTAAAGGTACTAGGGTCTTATCAAAATCTGCATCAATAATAATTGATTCAATGATGCCATACTCAAAATAGGTAAAGGAGATATATTATGCCAAGAGTCAAAAGAGGAGTTACAGCAAGAGCTAAACATAAAAAAGTATTTGAATTTACAAAAGGTCATCGTGGTAGAAGAAAAAATGTTTATAGAGTAGCAACACAAAGCATGGATAAAGCACTTCAATATGCTTATCGTGATAGAAGAAATAAGAAAAGAGATTTTAGAGGTTTATGGATCCAAAGAATTAACGCTGGTGTAAGAGAACATGGTCTAACTTATGCAAAGTTTATTGATGGACTAAAAAAAGCAAACATTGAAATTAATAGAAAAATTCTCTCTGAGATTGCATTTCATGAACCAGCTGCTTTTAAATCAATAGTTGAGAAAGCTAAGGCTAATCTAGCCAGCTAAATTAAAAAATGGACACTAAAAAAGTCCTTAATGAAGCTACAAAATTGATAGAGCGATGCTCTAGTCAACAAGAATTACAAAATGTCAAAGTAGCTTATTTAGGAAAAAAAGGAAAAATAACTGAGTTACTTAAAAGTCTTAAAGATTTATCATTAGAGGAAAAAAAGTCCACTGGTGCTAAATTAAACTCATTGAGAACAGATATTGATGATCTTTTCAAAAATAAATTTAATGGTTTAAAAGTTAAAGAAATAAATTCTAAATTAAAAAATGAATTTCTTGATATAAGTTTTCCTCCACCAAATTCAATTCCCTCTAAGGTCCATCCAATATCAAAAACTTTTGATGAGGTCATAAGTATTTTTGGATCAATGGGTTACTCTGTAGCCGAAGGCCCAGATATTGAGACTGATTATTTTAATTTTTCTGCACTCAATATACCTGAAAATCACCCTGCTCGAGAAATGCAAGATACATTCTACATAGATGACACAGATAAAGATAATAAACCATATGTCCTAAGAACACATACAAGTCCAGTTCAAATTAGAACTTTATTAAATGAAAAACCCCCAGTTAAAATAATTGCTCCTGGTAGAACCTATAGATGTGACTCTGACTCTACTCATTCTCCAATGTTTCATCAAGTTGAGGGTTTGTTTATTAATGAGAATACAAACATGGGTGACTTAAAAGGAACTTTGATTGAATTTTGTAAACAATTTTTTAATGTAAAAAATTTAAAGGTAAGGTTTCGACCTAGTTATTTTCCTTTCACAGAACCTTCTGCTGAAATGGATATCGCTTATGAGATTGTTAATAACAAGATCCACCTAGGCACAGGTGATCTTTGGCTTGAAATTTTAGGATGTGGAATGGTAAATCCAACAGTCTTAGAAAATTGCAACGTGGATACAAAAATTTATCAAGGTTTTGCTTTTGGAATGGGATTAGACAGAATTACAATGTTAAAATATGGATTAACAGATATCAGGTCATTTTTTAGCGGAAATTTAAATTGGATTGCTAATAACGGTTTTAGCATAGGAGATTATTAGTGAAGTTTAGTTATAGTTGGTTGTGTGATCATTTAGAAACAGATAAAAATGCAACTGAAATAGGTGATGCACTAACAAATTTAGGTCTGGAACTTGAGAGTTTAACTGATTACTCCTCATATTCAAAATTTGTTGTTGCAACAATTAAAGATTTTCATAAACATCCCAACGCAGATAGGTTGAATATCTGTACCGTTGACGATGGTACCAAGACTTACCAAGTAATATGCGGTGCAAGTAATGTCAAGAGAGGACTAAAAGGTATATTTGCTAAAGATGGAATGTATATACCAGGAACACAGATATATCTAAAAAAAGGTAAAATTCGTGGAGAAATTTCTGAGGGTATGCTTTTATCCGAGAGAGAGCTTAATTTAAGTGATGATCATGATGGCATTATTGAGCTTTCAAATAATTTTGAAAATGGAACATCAGCGATTGATGCACTAAAATTAAACGACCCTGTTTTTGAAATAGGTATCACACCTAACAGAGGGGATTGCCTTGGTGTTAGAGGAGTTGCCAGAGATCTTTCAGCTAAGGGTATCGGAAAATTAAAACCTCTAAAATATGAAAAAATTACAAAATTAGATTTTGAAAGTCCTATCAGTTGGAATATTGAAAATGATAATAATAGCTGTGAGTACGTAATAAGTAGATATTTTAAAGATGTAAAAAATAC
>CACBJQ010000019.1:0-6946 GCA_902539635.1 uncultured Alphaproteobacteria bacterium | reverse complement strand
TAGGGCACCAATGTAATATTTTTTAACATCAAATTTTTATTAATTTGTGTTACATATAAATTTTCAATTCTTATTCCAAATTTTCCTTCAACGTAATGACCTGGTTCAATAGAAAATAAATTATTATTAGTTAGAATATCTTTAGATTTTGCTGAAATAATTGGATATTTCTCGTGAACATCCCCAAAATTACCAACCCCATGGCCAGTACCATGACTATAATAAATATTAAATCTAGATAAATATTTTCTAATAAATAGATCTAATTCTGATGCACTAGTTTTACTTGGAAAGATTTTATTTTCTATTTTTATTAAAGACTTTAGTAAATACGTATAGAAGTATTTTATTTTAGAAAAGTTTTTAAGTCCAACTTTTATAACCCTAGTTATATCAGTGGTGCCCTCTAAATATTGTGCACCAGAGTCAATTAATAATATATTTCTATTTCTGAAGGATAATGATTTCTTAGGAAGTGGTTTATAATGAATAATGGCAGCATTTGAATCAAATGCACTTATGTAATCAAATGAATTTCTAAAAAAATTAATACCCTCCTTTCTTTTATTGTATAAATGTTCAGAAACCTCATATTCGTTTTTGGGATTTATTTTTTTTAATTTCAAATCAATAATAAATTTAATCAAAGCTAAACCATCTTCTATATGACAAGACTCAATATTTTTAATCTCATTAGATGTTTTAATACCTAGATATTTAGAAATATTAATTTTTGTTTCAGATAAGTTTACAAATTTAGATAATCGTATAAACATATCTAAATTTAAAAATTCATATGATGTTTCAATATTTTTATATTTTGAAGATTGAATAAATTTAATAAATTTTTCCTCTCTAAAGATATTAAAATTATTTCTTATTTTACTAATTTTATTTAATTTAAAATTATTTGTTATTAAAAGAGGTTTACTATTTTTTTTTGAAATAAACAATCCTGCGAATGGTTTAGTAGAATTATTTAGCTCAAATGATCTTAGATTTAATAGATATGCAACCTGAGCATTGTTCCAAATTAATATACCCTCAGTATTGATCTTATTTTTTATTTTTTTTAAATTTTCTCTAAATGACCTTGGTATTAAGTATTTCGGCATACTTAATGGGTATGAAATATTAAAATTTGGATAGTAATTCTTTTTTAAAAAATTTTTCGACTGTGGTTGAATATAAATTTTGTTTTTTTCTAATTGAGAATTTATTTCTTTAAATTCTTTAACTGAAATTAACTTAGAATCCAAAACACCCAATAAATTGTTATTTTGCATAATTAAGTAATCAGCAATAGTTATTTTGCTTAAATTATAAATTTCACAATTATTCTTGAAAAAATTTTTAGCTGCTAAGATATAACGAGAGTCAGTAAAAAAGACCAATTTATCAACAAATAAAAGTAAGTATCCTCTTGTACAGTCAAATTTAAATAATTTAAAAATATCTTTTAAATCTAAATTTGGACTTTCATTAAGGTGTAAGTCATTGTTTGTAAATAGATAAAAATCTATTTTTTTTTCTTTTAAAAATTTTTTTATTACAGATACTTTCATTTGCTATTTTTTTTTAAAAATTCTAGCATCCTTTTTTTTCCTGGACTTAATTGTATATTATCAGATGTAATCTTCTTTTTTATATTAGATGCAGAATATGTCTCGATTGTATTTATTGAGTTTTTCTCAACTTTTGAAATTTCATTCAAAAATCTTGATGGTAATGAGTAGTTATTCATACCATAAGTATATCTAGATGTTGCATAGCTTATATTTAAATCAAACTTTGCCCTAGTAATTCCTACATAAGCAAGTCGCCTCTCCTCCTCTAAAGATTTCAGAGAATTTTGCTCTAATGCACGAGAACTAGGGAAAATTCCCTCTTCCCATCCTGGTAAGTAAACATGATCAAATTCTAATCCTTTTGCGGCATGTAATGTCATTAGCTTTATAGAATTAGAGTAAATTTTTTTTTGGTTTTCATTAACTAGACCTACATGTTCTAAAAAATCATCCAAATTATCAAATTCTGAAAGTGCGTTTACAAATTCTTTTAAATTGTCAATCCTTGATTCATTTTCAACTTGTTTTAATTTATTTTTTTCATTTTCTAACATTTTTAAATATCCAGACTCCTCAATTATAAAAATTCCTATGTCTTCAAGACTAGTTTTATTGATGAGGTCAGATGTTTTTTTAATGATATCAATAAATGATTTAGTTTTTAAAATAAGAGATCCAGGTAATTTATTTTCAAATGACAATGTATCTAAAGACTTAAAAAATGAAATTTTATTATCTCTTGCGTTATCAATAATTAATTTTAATGATTGATCACCTACTCCTCTTTTGGGCAAATTAATTACCCTCTCAAATGACAAATCATCTTGAAAACTATTTGCAAGTTTTAAGTATGCAAGAATATCCTTGATTTCTTTTCTCTCAAAAAATCTTGGTCCACCAATAATTTCATATGGTAAAGCATATTTTATCAGCTTGTCTTCAATGCTTCTCATTTGGGCTGTAAGTCTAACTAAAATACCAATGCTATTATTTTCATTAAGTTTCTTTGATATATCATCAGATATCCATAATGATTCTTCTTCTTGAGAGTAAAATGAATTTAAATTAATTTTTTGTTCAGGAATATTTTTGTTAAAACTAACTAAGTCCTTACCTAGTCTATTTTTATTATTACTTATAATACAATCTGCTGCCTCTAAAATAGAACTATTTGAGCGATAATTTTTTGTTAAACGAACTACAGGAGAGTTAAATTCTTTTGGGAAATTGATAATATTTTCTATGTTTGCACCACGCCATGCATAGATTGATTGATCATCATCTCCAACACAGAAAAGATTTTTATCTGAATTTAATATTAATTTTATTAAATCGTATTGAATCAAGTTTGTATCTTGAAATTCATCAATGAGGATATGTTCGATAAAATTTTGATAAGATTTTTGGATGTCTATATTAGTAGAAAGTATTTTGTAACTATGTAAAAGAATATCACCAAAGTCTACTGCATTAATTTCAACTAATCTTTGCTGATAATAAGAGTAAATATCATCTAACCTTTCAATAGATGAGAATTTTAAAATTTTCTTATTTTCATTAGAAAGGATTTTATTGTCTTTTAAGTTTTGAATTTCATTATGATATATTAATTCATTTATATCTTTATCAACTTTACAATAATCTAAAACTTGCTTTAGTAGTTTTTTTTGATCCTCTATATCTAATATTGTAAAATTAGATTTTAAATTTACTATACCTGAGTGTTTTCTTAAAAACTTTGCAAATATTGAGTGAAATGTACCTACCCATGGAGTATCAATATTGCTTTTTAGCTCAATGTTTACTCTTTCCTTGATTTCATTCGCTGCCTTGTTTGTAAAAGTCACAGCTATAATTTTATTAAAATCTATATTTAATTTTTCTACTAGGTAAATAAAACGTGAAGTTAAAACTCTAGTTTTTCCTGTTCCAGCGCCAGAAAGAACTAAAAGTGGTCCTTTTTTATGTTCTACAGCATTTTTTTGTTCTTTATTTAATTTAGTAAGATTCATAAAGTGATTGTAGTATAATGAATCAAGAGTTTATGTAATGAAAAAATATTTGAAAGCAGTTCTTTTAATAATATCTATACATTTTCTTCAAATATTAACTTTATATGCAAATGAGGATGTATCTGTATCAGGAATTTCATATGATAAGATATATGACCCCATAGAGCCAATAAACAGGGCAGTTTTAAATTTTAACTTTTTTATAGATGATATTGCTATTAGGCCAATAGTAAAAACATACAAATTCATAGCACCTGAGCCAGTTGAAAAAGGAGTATCTAATTTTTTTAGTAATTTAAAAGAACCAATTAGAACAGTGTCATTTATCTTCCAAGGGGAGTTCTATAAATCTTTAAATTCAATTGGAAGGTTCACCATAAATACTTTTACTAGTTTAGGCACTATTGATTTAGCCTCAAGAGTGGGAATGGAAAAAAATGAAACTGATTTTGGAATTACTCTTGCCAAAGGAGGTGTATCGAGTGGACCCTATATTGTTATACCTATAATAGGCCCAAGTAATTTAAGAGATTTTAGTGGAGATGTGGTTGAATATTTCGTTGACCCAATATCAAATAATGTTCCAAATAGAGAGTATATAGCTATTGGTAACGGTTTAAATGAAAGGGCTGAAATAGATAAACAATTGGATAAAGTCAGAGAAGCATCATCAGATAGATATGAAATGATAAAATCAATCTATTATCAGAATAGAAATGCACAACTAGAAGAGGAATATATACAGAACTTACCTGTGCCAAAAATTTATATTGAATAGTTGGTCAAACCATATTTAATTTACTTTATGAAAAATTTACTAATTTTAATCGGTGTTTTTTTTTCCTTTTCAATACTTAATGCATCTGAGGTTTCCGAATGGTTTGAAAAAGAGTCAAACCAATTTTTAGAAATAATTAACAATAGTGAGGGAACAGAAAGTGAAAGTTACAAAAATTATAAATATTTTGTTAGTAAAAATTTTGCAGTTAAATCAATTGCTTATGGTCTTATTGGAGAAAATATTGTAAATAAAAGCTCAGAGACACAACTATCAACATATTTAGATGTTTTTACAGATTATCTTATAAAAACTATCTATAAACTTGCTAATTCAAATACCTCGAGCTCAATAACACTTGAGGATGTTGATATAAAAGACAATATTTATATTATTAGATCAAATATTTCAGATAAAAAAACATCAATTAATTTTTATTGGAAAGTAATTGACACAGGGTCATCTTTCAAAATTATCGATGTTATAGTTGAAAATACATCATACTTTGTAACGAAAAAATCAGAGTTTAATAAGATATTAAGAAAAAATAAAGGAAGTCTTGAAGCTTTGATAATCGAAATACAAAAGATATAATTTTTTTTTATATTGGTGGGCCCGGCAGGACTCGAACCTGCGACAACGGCGTTATGAGCACCGCGTTCTAACCAACTGAACTACAGGCCCGTGATTAGATCGTAACTTTTATAACCTTATTAAAAAAAAACAAGTATTTAAAATAAAAATTAAGAGTCCATAAAAGACTTTAGTTTTTTTGATCTAATTGGATGTTTTAATTTTCTCAAAGCTTTTGCTTCAATCTGTCTAATTCTTTCTCTGGTTACACTAAATTGTTGACCTACTTCTTCTAAAGTATGGTCTGATGACATACCGATACCAAATCTCATCCTTAATACCCTCTCTTCTCTAGGTGTCAAAGTAGATAGGATTTTAGTAGTAGTCTCCCTAAGGTTTAGTTGCATAACTGCATCTTCAGGTATAACTGCATTTTTATCTTCGATAAAATCACCAAGGAAACTATCGTCATCATCACCAATTGGAGTTTCTAAACTTACAGGTTCTTTTGCTATTTTTAAAACCTTTCGGACTTTTTCGATAGGCATTTTTAATCTTAATGATAATTCTTCCGGAGTAGGTTCTCTTCCAAGCTCAAGTATTAATTGTCTACTTGATCTAACAATTTTATTAATTGTTTCAATCATATGAACTGGGATACGAATAGTTCTAGCTTGATCAGCGATAGATCTAGTAATAGCCTGTCTAATCCACCAAGTCGCATAAGTTGAAAATTTATAACCTCTTCTGTATTCAAATTTGTCAACAGCCTTCATTAATCCAATATTTCCCTCTTGAATAAGATCTAAAAATTGAAGCCCTCTGTTTGTATACTTTTTTGCAATTGAGATGACCAAACGTAAGTTCGCTTCAATCATTTCTTTTTTAGCCTGATTGGCAGTTCTTTGACCAGATTGTATTTCTCTTACTTTCTCTTTGAATTCTATGGTATTTTGATTAGCTATTTTAGATAAACTTAAGATTTCTTTATAAGTGGCTTTTAATTTAACACTGTTCTTCTGAAAAAAGGGTTTAAAAGACTCATCTGAAGAAATCATATGTTTTTGGTAAATTGTGTATGTATCTTTTAAATTATGGTATTTCAAAAATACATCTCTTTTAATTTTATTTTGAGTAGCTAAGGTTAATAAGGTTACCTCTTTAGACTGTATCTCCTTATTTATTGAATACAAATGAGTAATAATCTCCTCTAATTTGTGAGGTTTAATTTTTATTTCATTAAAATAATTAAGTATCTCATCCTGATATTTTTTTAGTTCCTTGAGAGATTTTGAGTCAGAAATTTTTGTAATATTTTTATTTTTTTTAATTTTGGTTATATTTTCTGACAGAACTAGAACTCTATCTAATTTTTTTAAAATTTCAGGCTTATAAAACTCTTCTATTATTGAAATAGAGAAACTTTCATTTTCAATATCTTCCTCATTTGAGGTTTCTTCAAGTTTTTCTTTATCTATTTCAATTCCTTGCTCTTTCATCAATTGTTGCTTTTCTTTTAAAAGAATTTTTTTTTTGTCATTAATTATTTTTTGAATTTCTTTTCTTTTAGAAGAGTTAGAGTAAGGATCATTATCTTCATTAAAATATTCATCGAAATCAACTATTTCTCTTAAATTAATCTCACTATGTTTTACTTGTTCAATCCATTTTTTTAAAATATCAATTGAAGCAGGGCACTCAAGGATTGAATTCATCATTCTGTCTAATCCGGACTCAATTCTTTTTGCTATTGCTATTTCACCCTCTCTAGAGAGCAACTCAACATTCCCCATTTCTTTAAGATACATTCTGACGGGATCATCGCTTTTAACTCCAGTTGATTTTTCTTCTTCTTCTGATTCGTCATTTGAAGTGTTTGAGTCTGAGGAAGAGGTATATGCCTTGAATAGTTTAAAAAGATCTTCATCAAGATTTTCAATATAATTTAAAAAATCATTTACAGTGATAATGGAGTCTTCAATTTTAGAGTAAGACTTAATATATGTTTTTGCCTT
>CACBJQ010000018.1:0-8092 GCA_902539635.1 uncultured Alphaproteobacteria bacterium | reverse complement strand
ATAAATGATCTCAAAATTCATGATACAAAACTACACAATAAATTTAATTTACCTCCAAACAGTTATCTGTCAGATCTAGAAGCGGAAAGTATTCATATTATCAGAGAAGTAGTTAGTGAAACAAAAAATCCTGTTATGCTTTACTCAATAGGAAAAGATAGTTCAGTGATGTTAAGGCTTGCTCAAAAAGCTTTTTACCCTAGTCTTCCCCCATTCCCACTACTACATGTTGATACTCGATGGAAGTTTAGAGAAATGTATTTATTTAGAAATTGGGTAGAAAAAAATAGTGGTATGAAGCTAATAACACATGTTAATCCTGATGGTATTAAATCAAATATAAATCCCTTTGATCATGGCTCTGCTCTCCACACTGATATAATGAAAACTCAGAGTCTAAAACAAGCCTTGGACAAGTATAAATACGATGCTGCTTTTGGTGGAGCAAGAAGAGATGAAGAGAAATCAAGAGCTAAAGAAAGGGTTATTTCATTCCGAAACCCCTCTCATCAATGGGATCCCAAAAATCAGCGTCCAGAGCTTTGGTCTTTATATAACTCTAAAGTCAATAAGGGTGAAAGCACAAGGGTTTTTCCCTTATCTAATTGGACAGAATTAGATATTTGGCAATATATCTACCAAGAAAAAATACCAATTGTTCCCTTATATTTTGCAAAAGTTAGACCTGTAGTCGTGAGAGATGGAATGATTATTATGGTCGATGATGATCGATTTAATATTCAATCTAACGAAAAAATTGAATTAAAAAGAATTAGGTTCAGAACACTAGGTTGTTATCCCTTAACTGGTGCTATTGAATCAAATGCAAATTCACTTGAAGACATTGTTCTTGAACTTCTTCAATCCAAAACATCCGAAAGACAAGGAAGAGCTATCGATACAGATTCAAGTAGCTCTATGGAAATCAAAAAAATTGATGGTTATTTTTAAATGTATAAAGCCGGTACAATTAGCAAATACTTAAAAAGTCAAGCCTCCCTTAATCTATTAAGGTTTATTACTTGTGGATCTGTTGATGATGGAAAAAGTACTTTAATTGGGAGGATGCTTTATGAATCTCAAATGATATTTGATGATCAAGTTGCATCCTTAAAAAATGACTCAAAAAAATATGGAACACAAGGTGAGAATATAGATTTTGCATTACTGGTCGATGGTTTATCAGCTGAGAGAGAACAAGGTATTACTATAGATGTTGCATATCGATTTTTTTCAAGTAGTAAAAGAAAGTTTATTGTAGCAGACACACCAGGTCACGAACAATATACTAGAAACATGGCGACTGGGGCCTCAACAGCTGAGTTAGCTATCTTACTTGTTGATGTCCGTAATGGCATACTTACACAAACTAAGAGACATTCTTTCATTGTATCTCTTCTTGGAATTAAAAATATTATCTTGGCAATTAATAAGATGGATTTAGTTAACTATGATAAAAATATTTACGAAAAAATAAGCTCCGAATACACATTATTCTCAAAAAAATTAAATTTTAAAAATATTCAAAGTATTCCTATATCAGCACTTAAAGGAGATAATATTCACAAAAAATCTAAACACATGAAATGGTACAATGATAAAACCCTATTTGACTATTTAGAAACTACTAAAACTAAAATACAAAGCTCAGACAGTTTTGTACTTCCTGTTCAAAGTGTCAATAGACCTAATTTAAATTTCAGAGGATATTCAGGAACCATCGCTGAGGGAAAAATTAGAAAGGGTGATGAGTTAATTTCTCTTCCGTCAAATCAAAAAGTAAAAGTAAAAGATATTTTTGTAGGTGAAAGATCACTTAAAACTGCAAGTTTTAAAAAAAGTATTACACTTACCATAGACAAAGAGATAGATACCTCTAGGGGCGATGTACTCTGCTCAAAAAACTCCTCAGTTGATGTTGCTGACCAATTTAACATGAATGTTATTTGGATGTCAGAGGATAAGGGTTTTACTGGAAGAACTTATTTAGCGAAAATTCATAATATCTCAACCAGTATTAAAATTATGAATATAAAAAAAATATATGATGTAAATACGCTAGAATTCGCTGCTGGAAATGAACTTAAACTCAATGATGTTGCAGAAATTTCTATCTCATTTAGTAAAACTGTTCCCTTTTCGACTTTTAAAGAAAATAAAATTTTGGGATCTTTAATAATTATTGATCCAATTAATAATCAAACTATGGGAATGGGAATGATAAACTTTTCTCTTCGTAGATCGCAAAATATTCAACTTCAAAACTTAACCATCAATAAGAATTTAAGAGAGAAGATTAATGGTCATAAAGGTCAAGTCCTGTGGATGACTGGCCTCTCGGGATCAGGAAAATCCACTATAGCTAATGAACTAGAAAAAATATTATATTCTCAAGGTAAAAAAACATACATTCTTGATGGAGACAATATCCGACACGGATTAAATAAAGATTTAGGTTTTACAGACAAAGATAGAGTTGAAAATATAAGACGAGTTGCAGAGGTGGCAAAACTTATGTGTGACGCTGGACTAATTGTGATCACTGCTTTTATATCACCATTTAGATTAGAAAGAGAAATGGCACGATCACTTTTTGAAAAAAATGATTTTAAAGAAATTTATATTTCTACTCCTTTAAAAGTAGCTGAAAAAAGAGATCCAAAGGGTTTATATAAAAAGGCAAGACAGGGTAAAATACCAAACTTCACAGGGATAGACAGTATCTATGAAAAACCTACAAACCCTGACTTAGAAATTGATACCTCTAAAGTTTCTTTAAGTAAGGCTGTAAAAAATATATTAAATATAATTAATTAAGTCGAATTTCCAATTCTTGAAATTTAGTCATATCAAAAACTATGTTTTCAAAAACAACATCTTCAAAATTTAAATTAGGGTTTAATGAAAACCCGAATGGTTCTAGAGGTTGACCTTTAAAATCTTTTGAAAATTCTCCATTTCCATCAGTATCTTGAAAAACAAATAAGCCAATATTGATATGTGGGAATGCTTTTAAGTTGATCATATTGAAATTATTTATATCCTGCTCTACGACAATAAATAGGGGTGCAGAATTTTCTTCAAAATAATATTTCCTGTCATATCCTAAGATATGAATTGGACTGGTAGCATCAACAAATCCTGTTACCTTGGCTGTAAGGTGGTCAGAATGTGAGTAACTTATTAAAAAAAAAGCCTGAAAAGCAACAAGATAAAGGACCCTTAAAATATTAACTTTTTGCCTGTGCATAACTTTTGAGAGATTAATGTTTTTTCTCAAAAATTGCACAAACAATTTGAGAAAATTCGCTGAAAAATAACAAACTACAAAAAAAACTTGATAAATATAGTTTTTTTAAAAAAAAAAGCTAAAAAACCTATCATGATTAATTTAATAATCTAGATGCATTCTAAATATATGTGGATAACTCTGTTTAAAAATATTAACTTCTTTGGGATTATGAAAAAAGGATACATTATTGTAAGGGTTTCTATCCTCGACTCTAATCTATTTCAACAATATCCTCCTTTATCATCAGAAGTGATGAATAAGTATGGTGGTAAGTACATAATTAGAGGTGGAAAAACTGATGTTTTAGAAGGCGAATGGCCTGTAGACAGAACTACCGTAGTAGAGTTTGAAAGCTTTGAAAGTGCTAAAAAATGTTATGAGTCTGTTGAATACTCAAAGGCTATGAAAATTAGGCAAAATAGTACAAAAAGTGACCTTATATTGATAGAGGGATATTAATTCTTTTTAAAAAATTGATCGGCTAATTTGAGTTTGTCTTTTTTCTTTTTCAGTAAAATCTCTAGGTTTTTGATTTCTAATTTATGATTGCCAATCATCTCCTCAATTTCTTCAACACTCAAATCATCTAAATCAATTGGTTTTATTTTTTTTGGCTCTTCTTCGTCAAACATTTGTTCTATATCCTTCCTTTGTCCAAATAATTGGAAAAAAACTTTCATCTAATTCATCTGTTTCTAATTTTTTATATTTTTTATAAATTCTCGCAGTACCCCCTGTGTTTGTAGGATGAAACTTTGAGTCAGAGGGAACGCAATGAGCAACTATTGCTCTTCTATTACTATTTGTATTATTGATACCTGAGCCGTGCCAAGTGTAACCATGATGAAATGCTACTCCACCTGCTGGGACTTCAACATATTGAATCTGAATTTCTTTATTTAATTTTGATGCATATTCATTTAACTCTTTTTTATAATCTCTTGGAGAATGAAACTGCCCTTTAGGAGGGCTTAATCCCCAAAGATGTGATCCTTTTACATATTCAAGTGTCCCTTTTTCTTTATCGACATTATCGATGGGCATCCAACATGTCATCATAGTTTGCGGTACAATCCAATCATCATATGCAGCATCTTGATGATAAGCTAGAGTTTTACCTCCAGGTGGTTTCCATAAAACATTGTCTTGTAAAAGTCTTGAACCACCCCAGCCCATGAGTTCAGCACAAGCTTTTCCTAAAAATTCATTGCAAACTATTTTCTTTATAGAATTATCTGATTTCCAAGCGTTACAAATTTGTCTAGTAACATCTTTCGGTCCACTTTCAAACTTCCAATTCCACTCGTCAGGCTCAATACCTGTTTCAAAGTTTCCATTAAATAAACTCTGAAACCTCTCATACAATCGCTCAAAATCGGTGGTATCGAGAAAACTCTCAATAATCAAAAAACCATTTTTTTGAAAATCTTTTTTTTGATCCTCATTTAAAGAAATTTCTATCATTACAAAAATTTTATCATCATTTATGAAATATATTTTAGATTATCATTTAAATAAATTGACATTTTTGTTAGATTTCTGATAATCCAATAATGTCAAAAAAACTAATATTAATTATACTTTCCTCATTTTTTTTAATCACTAGTTGCGCAACTGTGAGCGAAAAAGCTAATGATGCTTACGATACTGTAGCGGGTGCCGTATCTAAAGGTTACAACAAAGTTAAAGATACAGTAACCGGCGACGACGACGATTAAGTTTAGCGCTTAACAAGACGTGCCCTTTAGTTAGTTCAAATTAATTTAATTTAATGAAATTTATATCTCTGCAACATATTTCAATTGAGGATCCGGGGACATTTAAAGATTTTCTTTTAGAAGATGGTCATAGTATAACAACTATCCAATTGGATGAGGGTGATAGTATTCCAAATAATTTAGATGAATTTGACGCTATGCTTTGTATGGGTGGTCCTATGGATACATTTATGGAGGATCAATATCCATGGTTAGTAGCTGAAAAAAAAGCAATAGGTGAATATGTTTTAAACCTTAAGAAACCTTTTTTAGGGTTTTGCTTAGGATGTCAGCTTTTAGGTGAGGTATTGGGAGGAAAGGTAGTAATGTCAACACCGCCTGAAATTGGTGTACTGGATATTAACATTGAAGAAGGTGCAAAAGAAGATCATATTTTTGATTTTCTTCCAAATAAAATAAAAGCATTACAGTGGCATTCTTATGAAGTAATAGGTTTGGAGACTAACCCTAAAGTGAGAGTTATAGGCACTTCACCCTCAACAAAATATCAAATTTTTGGTTATGATAAGTATGCCTATGGAATTCAATTTCATTTAGAAATTCGAAAAACTACTGTTGATGATTGGGCTCAAGTTCCTGAATATAAAAATGCTCTCGAAAAATCTCTTGGAGCCGATGCCTTACCTCAAATGAAAGATTTGGTAGCTAAAGAAATTGAAACTATGATGATGCAGTGCAACCAAATGTATAAAAACTTCGTTAAAATAATTAAAAATTAGTTTTTTATTACTTAATTTAGATGCACAGAAGAGATTTTATAAAAAAGGTTATACTATTCTCTTTATCCTTTGTAATTTTAAAAACAAAAATTATGGCAAACACTCTCTTTAAACCTTTCAATCTAGTAGATGGGGTCTATGTCAATAACTACGTTTCACATAAAAGTAGTTTCAAAGATTTTTGGAAATGGAGGAGGGAGTCAAGTAAGCCGGAACCAATTTCGTTTCCTATGGTTGAAAATGACCCTGAATACTTAAAATCTAATAAATCTGAAAAAACAATTACTTGGATTGGTCATTCAACTTTCCTACTACAGATTGATGGAATAAATATATTAACTGACCCCCATTTCACTAAAAGAGCTTCTCCTCTAAGTTTCATGGGGCCTTCAAGAACGACACCTCCTGGATTAAAAATAGAGGAACTGCCTTTTATTGACTTTATTTTAATTTCTCATAATCACTATGATCATCTTGACTCGAAGACTATCCAGCTTTTATTAAAAAAACAAAATGTAAATCAACCTACATTTTTTGTACCACTAAAATTAAGAGATATTTTATCAAAATTAGGTGCAAGAAATGTTATGGAACATGAATGGTGGCAAATGACTCAGTTCAAAAACTTAGAAATTCATTCTGTCCCAGTTCAACATTGGAGTAAAAGAACATTTAACGATACTAATAAAACACTTTGGTGTGGTTGGGTTGTTAAATCAAATAATTTTAAGTATTTTTTTGTAGGCGACACTGGATATTCAAAAGATTTTAAGGATATTCAAAAAAAATTTGGATCGTTTGACTTATCAACAATACCCATAGGGGCATATGCTCCAAGGTGGTTTATGAAAGACTCACATTGTAATGTTGAAGAAGCAATTCAAATTCACAAAGATGTTAAATCTAAAAAATCTATAGCTATGCATTGGGGAACATTTCAATTAACAGATGAACCGATGGATGAACCTATAAAATTACTTAAAGATTTAACTAAACAGTTTAAGTTAAATAAAGATGAATTTTCTTATATGACTCACGGTCAAACAAGAAAAATTTAAGTAAAATAATTATAGGCCTGATAAGACAGAGTTATTACAATTACTATTAATGCCCATATACTTAAATTACTCAAAAACTGTTTAAGGGAAGAGTTTGTATCCAAAAAATGAGGTCCTACTAAAATCAGTAGACATACAAAATAAATAATAGGCATTATGATTTCTGCTGACATTATTGATCTTTTTTTAGTTTATCTAAACTAATCTCCTCAGAAAATTGTTCATTTAACTTTTCAGCATTATTTCTAGTTTTTATCACATCATCTTTTTTTTCGTTCTGATTTACAACTACATCAACCAAAATTGCTATCAGAAGATTTAACATTGTAATGGCACAGACAATTATAAAACTAAAAAAATAAATCCATGCCCACCAATAAATTTCTTGAAGAGGCAACATTACCTGCTCCCAAGAAGATAATGTTAAAACTTGAAATAAAGTAATCATTGAAACTCCCACATCAGACCATCTCTCGGGTATGCTATTTGAAAAGACTATTGCTCCAATAGTTGCATAAATATAGAGAATTATGAAAAGCAGCAAACTTACATAAAACACTCTTTTTAACGATCCAATCAATGACTCAATGATTAATTTTAACTCAGGAATAATAGATATAACTCTTAAAACTCTGAACACTCTCAATAATCTTAACAGAAGAAAACTGGAGTTATTAGGTATTGGTATCAATGATACCAAAACAATAAAAGTGTCAAAAATATTCCAACCATTTTTAAAAAAATTTGATTTTCTAGGTTCACCAATAAAACGAATTGAAATTTCTATTACAAAAAAAATAGTTATCAAATAATCGAGATATTTAATGAGCTCTCTTGAGAACTCTCCTAAATTGTAAGTATTTAAACCGATAGTAAATGCATTAAATATAATGATAAATAAAACTGAGTATTGAAATAACTTGCTTTCCCGTATTTTAAAAAAGGTTTGTTTCATATTTTTAAAGAATTTATTATCCAAAAAAAGAGTATATAAATCAACTAATGGTTCTGTGGTGAAACGGATATCACACTTGACTACGGATCAAGAATTCAGGGTTCGAATCCTTGCAGAACCGCCAGTTTAAAATTTCAAATTATCAATAAGTCTAACTTTACCTATATAGATCGCATAAAAAAGTCTCGACTCAGAGACTGTGCCATTGAAACTTAGGTCATCATTATTTCTAAATTCGAAGTAATCTAATTCTTCAATACCTTGTTTAGCAATGAAATCTTTTGCTTTTT
>CACBJQ010000017.1:0-10203 GCA_902539635.1 uncultured Alphaproteobacteria bacterium | reverse complement strand
GAGATAGCCCTTAAATTTACTAGGTTTCCAATTTTTGGGAGCAATTTCTAAATCCTCAAATTCAAAAGCTGGAGCAACTGTACAACCAATTAAACTAAATAATCCAGTCGTTTCTAGTGAGAACCATATATTACTTTCGACGCTGTAAATAAATCTATTTTTAGATCCTATCTCATTTATTTCATATTCTTCACCATTTTTCGATGTATATATTCTCAAAGGACTACCAGTATAAAAGTGTATTGTTTCGTTCTTTTTAATGCGATGCCAATGCGAATATTGCCCTTTTTCTAACAAATAGTATATGTGACTAACATCCTTATTTTTGTATACTTCGACATAATGACCGCCTTCAGGATGAGGTATCATTTTATGACTTTTTATAAGGGATTTAATTGTATCCATTTAAATTAAAAGTACATTTTTATTTCGATCAATCAAAATAGAAACTTATAAAGCAAAAATACTGAATTTATTGATTATTAATTGTTTTTCGTAATCTATTCCATTCTTCATCTAAAAAGGTATATTAGTAGTATTACATGGCAATGGAAAACGCACAAACAATATCTTGTCCGAAGTGTGACTTATCTGTTTCTTCTATTTGTTCTAAGTGTAACAAAGAAGTAGAGGTATCTCGATTAGCTGATGGATGTGTAGTTCAAATCACAAAATGTGTTGAATGCACTAATACACCAGTTATTAAAGATATCTGCGCGGAAAATTAGTCCTCACTTTTAACTGACACTAAACCTTTAATCAGTCTGTTAAGATCCAAAGATTACTATTAGACTAAAAAGTAGTATCGGAGATATAATTAATGAAAATATTAAAAATTTTGGATGATGCAGAATTAATTCTTGTGGACTTAGAAGTAAATTTGGGAAAAGAAATAAGAAATGCCCCAACTTTATGTGTCAGGTATAAAGGTAAAATTATACCTTTAAACACTGCACATGATGGTCGACCTATTCTGATGAGAGAAGAAAACGCCATCCCAAGTGAAAACTAAAATTATATGTTCACTGGTACTCTTTGGGTAGATTTAACTATTTCGCTCATACTTTTAGCTACTTTTTTTATGTGGATAATGAGGGGGGATTAAATAAAATTAACTCCTTAATGGAAATATTAACCAACAAAGAGGAAGTAAGAGAAAAACTCAAAAACAACCCCTTACAAGCTGCCCATTTACTCAGACTCAATGGGTATGGTTCTATTAAATACGAATGTGCCTGTGGTGAAACACATGATGCTAATGGTAAAGATGTAAGTTGTAAAGGATCTGCTAAACCTTTTAAAGCTCTTCTTAAATGTTCAAACAATTTTGTAACGATGATAAAAATTGAGGGTTTTTTTCGAAAAAAAGCTATCTCAGAGTATGGATTTAAAGCAAGTATAATGGATTAAATTATGAGGTTTTTTTTTATATTATTTTTTATTCCAACTTTATCTTTCGGCAAGAGTATAAAATTAGCTTGTCAAGAAACATCTCTTATTGATTACTCAAAAGTACAAATTATTGAATTTAAAAATGAGGATATAAATGAATTTGAATACTCATTTGACCAAAACCTTTTTGTATTAAAGGAGAGATTTCAAGATTTACAATATGAGTACATGGGAGAAGATGACGTAAGTTATCATTTTAGAATTGAAACTGACTTTTCCTTTAACACCCTTATTCTATATAAAAAAATCCTTAGATATGAGAGAAACATATTTTATCCTGAAAGTGTAAATTTGAAAAAAACTTATTACGGGGATTGCAATAAATCAGATAGTTTTTTTGCTGCTTTGAAATAGAATACAGAAAAATCCCCTTTTATTAATTTTTTAGGTAATACATTTTCACGAACTAGACTTAAATACTATTTTTTGTATAGTTTTCCTATATGTCCGATGTTTATAGTTTAATGAAATATTTAACGCCCTATGAACTAGATCATATTAAGTTCTTGGCACATAACGACGAGATACCATACCAAATAATAAATTCACAATATAATATTGATAAAAATGATGTAAAAAACTTGATGAGATTTATGTTAAATGACCAAGACTATTTAAAATGGAAAAAAATTTATAATAGAACGCATTGAGGAACTTCCTAAATTTTATTATTCACAATCTTTATTTAATTTTTTAGTCTCATTTCACTGAAATGCTGAGCTAATTTCTTACCAGATAACCAAGCATCTTGCATACTTGGACCCTCACACCAATCCCCAAAAGCATATAGACGCTGATCTATGGACTCAATGAATCTTTTAGAGTTTTGATCTCTTAGACTTCTCTTTGTATAAGAGTATCTCCATCTATGTGACTTCTTAAAAACAGCATCAGCATTTGATTGAAAAGACTTTTTCATTTGATTTACCACATAGTCCTCTAAAACATAATTTTCTATGTTGTAATACTCTTTTGTCCAATCAGCTCTCATATTTACAACCCAGCACTCTTCATTAAAAAATTCGTGTTTAAAATTTTGATTCATTAAGAAACTAATTTCAGGTGTTAAGTGATATCCAAATTGAAACGGAGCTCCCAATCTTTTATTAAATGCAATCATGACTGTCCAAATGGAGTCAAACTCTATTTCAGGAATATCGCTATAATCTATCAATTGATCTAACAATTTTTTTGATTGTTCAAAGGGCATGCTACAAAAAACATAATCATAAGGTCCAAATTTCTCATCTGCTGCGATTAAGAAATATTCATTATTATGGCTTTCAATGTTGGTTATTTGTTTTGAAAAATGCGTAGGGTAGTGCAGTGATTTATGTATCTTTATAGGAATTGATTCATTTCCATCTTTACCAACAATGACCTCTTTATCTTCAATTGGAGAATTTTGTGAGATATTTGAACAAAATTGACCTTTTAAAATTTTAATAGCATCAATTTTTTTTAAAAATTCATTTAAGCCAATAACACCATGATCTAATTTCAAATAGTGAGCACCATGATCAAAAGCATATTGTTCATGTTTTCTTGTGCTTATTCTTCCACCTGGTCTCCAGGATTTCTCAAAAAATGTAATATCAAGTGCAGGCAAGTGATATGCCAAAGAAAGCGCACTAAGCCCAGTTCCAATGACTGCAATTTTTTTCAATTTTATTACTTTTTTGTGCTTCTAGGTTTAATTTCATCAACATCTTCAATAGGACGAAGTATTGGGACATATCTAAGTCGAAGAATGATGACTGCAATCGCAACTAAGACTATTGCTCCTGCTTCGTAAAGAAGAAGCTCCGGGTTTGAGTCTTTACCTTGAAGTATAATAAGACGAGATAAAGCGGTAATAGCAATAAATAAGGGATATGTCATTCTAACTCGATTGGAAACATAGTAGACTCGAACCATTCCAATAACCTCAACATAAATAAACAAGAGGAGTAGATCAGCTAACTCTACATACTGAACTTCTATCATTCTCATTATCTCAAACATAATGGCTGTAATAGTAGCTACTAATATTATTGCAATAACTGCTTTTTCAATAAACCCTACGAGATTTTCAACATCAGTCTTCATTACCATTCAACCATATCAATTTGTTTTGATTTTAGAAAGGTATTTGTCTTAGAAAAAGGCTTACTCCCAAAAAAACCGCGGTGAGCCGATAATGGGGAAGGGTGCGGTGCTGATAAAATAAGATGTTTATTCGAATCAATTATCTCTTTCTTTGATTGAGCAAACGAACCCCATAATATGAAAACAATATTTTCTAATTCATTACTAATAACTGAGATAACTTTGTCTGTAAAAATATCCCAACCAAACTTTTGATGTGAGAGGGGTTTTGATTTTTCTACTGTAAGAGTTGTGTTTAAAAGAAATACTCCCTGCTTAGCCCATTTATCTAAATTACCATTGTTGTAATTCACCTTTTTTTTTAAGTCATCTTGAAGTTCTTTATAAATATTCAACAGTGAGGGCGGTGGTTTTATATTTTCTGGTACAGAAAAACTGAGCCCATGAGCTTGGCCAGGTCCATGGTAAGGATCTTGACCTAATATCACTACCTTTACCTTGTCTAAAGGAGTTAAATTAAATGCATTAAAAATTTGTTTTCCTGGAGGATAAAAAATAATTCTATTTTTTTTTAATTCTAAAAGTTTGCTTTTGAGTTTAATCATATAATCTTGATTAAATTCCTCTTTTAAATGTTCAAGCCAAGTATCAGGAAGTTGAATGGTAGATTTTTCCATTCAGATTTTAGTTAATTTAAAGTTGCGTCTTTACTTCTGCCGTATTTTTCAAGCTTGTAAATAATCTTTTCCTTAAGTTCATGATTTTCTTCTAAAGCCATTACTAGAGCTTGTGTATAGAAAAAACATGCTGCTTCAATATCAGCCTTATCTTCGAAGTAATTTGCTGCTTCATAGTAGAGAGAGCATACTTTATCCATTTGCTTTTTTTGAAAAGCATCAGCAATATCGCTATCTAATTGAAAAGTGTCTTTCATAAGTATTCTGAAACTAGCACATTTCATTAAAACACCAAGATTAAAATAATTTTCTAGAAATTATCCTTTGCAGAGCGCATTTTAGCAAATACCTCTGTTGCATCTTGCGTGTCAAAAAATTTCATAAATTGATCTGTGTCACATCTCAAAAATGGATTACATAGCAATTGGTCTGAGAGAGTTGTTGGAATTGTTGGTCGATGCTCTTTTTCTTGGTGTGAGGCCCATTTATAATATTCATTAAGCTTTTCATTATCAGGGTCTATGTTTAGGGCAAATTTTAAATTAGCCATCGTATATTCATGCCCACAATATACTTTTGTATCTTCAGGTAATTGTTTTAACTTAGACAAGCTGTTCCAAAAAACTTCAGGATTTCCCTCAAACATTCTTCCACATCCAATGCTAAATAGAGTATCCCCAGAAAATAAAATATTATGTTTTAGCATAAAATAATTTATGTGTTGAAGCGTATGCCCAGGAGTATGTATGACTTTATATTCATTTCCATGTATCTCAAAAATTTCCTGATCTTCAACTTCTTTATCTGGTTTTGGTATTTTGGAGTCATTTTTGTACCCTATGACTAAAGATTTAAATCTTGATTTAATTTCATCAACAGCATTGATGTGATCATCGTGATGATGTGTAATGATTATGTGAGAAGCACTGCAATCATTTAGCTCAAGTATCTTCAAACACATATCTAGATCTGAGGGATCAACTAGCACTCCTTTTGTTTCATGAGGATTTTTAATTAGATATCCATAGTTATCATCTAATTGAGGAAACAAATACACATTAGGTTTTTGCATAAGAAATAGAATGTTATGTAAATCTCGTTAAAATACAACTATGGATATCAACGCATCCGATATTTATAGTTTTTATAATTCAAGACTAGGTACTATTGTTAAACGCAACATACGTCATCAATTAAATACCCATTTAAATTCTGTAAACGATAGTGTTATTTGTGGATATGGTTATACAAACCCTTTTCTTTCTTTTCTTAGTAAGCAAAATAAAAATTTACAAATATCCTCTATGCAACCGGAATTTTTAGATGGTAATGTTAAAGAGAAATACGATTTCGAACACCAAATAATACATGAATATTTCTTACCTTTGGATCCAAGTTCAGTTGATGTGGTAATATCTACTCATTTACTTGAGTTCGTTGATAAGCCCCAGAGTAGTATTGAAGAAATATGGAGAATACTTAAGCCAAACGGTTTATTTTTATCAATTATTCCCAGAAGGTCAGGTATATGGACTCGGTATGATAACAATCCTTTTGGGTTTGGTCGATCATACTCAAACAAGCAATTTAAATCACTAATACAAGACTTTTTGGTTCTTGATTATAGAAAAACATTTTTGCACTTTCCTCCATGGAGTCATTATTTAAATTACAAATCACATCGAACAATTGAAAAAATAGGTAAATTATTTTTTCCTTATATGGGAGGACTAATGATTTGCGTATGTAAAAAGATTGTTTACGCAAAGAGTTCAAAAAAACAAAAAAAAATACCTATTAAAAATTTTGTGCCAACTTAATATTAATTTATATTGAGATTTTAAAATATAGGATAAATTATTGTTAGATATTAGTTATTACTTAATAGTTTCTTTTTCTATTCTTTTATTTGCAATTTCAAAATCAGGTTTTTCCGGGGGTGGATTGGCTTTAATTTCAGTAACCCTATTATCCATAACTTATGGTCCTTTAACTGCAATAGCTATATTAATGCCAATGTTAATTGTATGTGATGTAATTGCTTTGTTTTTAAATAGAAAAAATTTTGAATATAAAATTTTATGGTCAATTGCACCATATTCTTTATTAGGGGTTATTATTGGAACAATCTTGTTTAAATTTATCAATTTATCAATGATAAGTATTTTTATTGGATCAATTTCCTTACTATATGTTTTGCTTAATTACTTAATCGCAGACAACAGAAATTTAAAAAAAATACCCTTTTATGGAAGTAAATCTTTTTGGGGAGCACTAGCGGGGTTTACTAGTTTTGTACTCCACTCTGGAGGATTGCCATTAAATATATATTTTATGTCAATTTATAATAAAAAAGTGCAGTTTGTTGCAGGCGTAGTTTTTTCTATTGCTTTAATAAATTTGTTTAAATTAATCCCGTATTTCTATTTGGAAATATTAAACTTTGAGAAGTTATATAGTTATTTAATTTTTTCACCAATTGCAATAATAGGAGTAATTTTGGGACACTGGATGAATAGTAAACTTTCAGATAATTCTTTTTTTACCATTATTAATATTTTTGTAGTGATAGGTTCGCTTCGATTAATTTATTTGGGTTTAGTCGGTTTATAATATCTTTTCTAAAATATTGATTAATTCAAATTCATTTTTAAATTCATTCATTTGTTTATTATCTATCAATAATTTGTATTTACCCTCTTTTTCCTCAAGACATATAGGCAGTTTATCTTCGTAATTTAGAAGATTAAATTCTTCCAATTCTTCTGAATGTAAAAACTTAAAATTATGTGGTGAGCTCTCTATAAATTTCTTCCACGACTCGCGCATTTTCAGGTCGTGAGTAATTTTACATAAATTGCAATCATAGGTGCTGGGGGAGGCATATTTATGGACTGTATCAAGAATATAGTTCCATTTACCACCTTTGGCGTTATAGACAAAAATTATATTTTTATTGTTCATTAGTAATATGGAAGAGAACTTCTTTACAAAATAAATTTGAAGGAATTTTACCGTTTTTAAATTTCTTTTGAGAAAGGACATCAAAAGTTG
This sequence comes from uncultured Alphaproteobacteria bacterium, assembly GCA_902539635.1. GTDB lineage: Bacteria > Pseudomonadota > Alphaproteobacteria > HIMB59 > HIMB59 > HIMB59. The sequence goes on along the minus strand of CACBJQ010000017.1, from coordinate 2,932 downwards.
AAATTATTTTTAGATCTAAATCTGTTGCTAATTTTTTAAAATCTTTGATGCTACATGGGTGAATATAATCAGTATTATACCAGTGATCACTATTTGCTTTTTTTAAAAGTGAGTCAAAACTTCCTGTTAAAAGAAAATTTGAAATTTTACTCAGACGTGCTGAATTATTAAAGCTCACAATGATATTTTTACTTACTTTTTTGAGGGTGTTTAATAATTGGTCTGGTTCTTGAACTGCCTGAATTGTCTGAGTCAAAAGACAATAATCGAATTGATTAAATGGAAAATCTTCAACTATTAAATTTATATCACCGTGTATTACATCTAATCCTTTTTCCAAACATTTGATTACTTTTTCTTGACTCAATTCCACACCTTGAGCACTTATTCCTTTATTTTCTAAGTAAGTGATTAGCTCTCCATCAGAACAACCAATATCCAACACCTTTGAGTTTTCTGGAATTAAATTTAAAATGATCTCATAGTCTTTTCTCATTTTATTCCCTTTAAAAATCCCTGAGCAACTTTAAAAAATTGTGGCTCATCTAATAAAAAACTATCGTGACCTCTATCTGATACGACTTCAGCAAAACTAACATTGGACCCAATAGAATTTAATAAAGATACTATCTCTCTTGACTCTTTTGTTGGAAATAGCCAATCACTGGTAAATGATAAAACTAGAAATCGGATCGAATTATCAATTATAGTTTTTTTATTTGCAATAATTTCATCTTTCACATCAAAATAATCCATTGCTCGAGTCATATATAGATAGCTATTAGCATCAAATCGATCAACAAAAGATCTACCTTGATAACGAAGATAACTTTCGACCTGAAAGTCTATTCCAAAGCCAAAAGATAAATCATTTTTTTCTTGTAAATTTCGACCAAATTTATTTTGAAAAGCTTTCTCTGATAAGTAAGTAATATGAGCTATCATTCTTGCAACAGAGAGACCATTCTCAGGTTTTTCATTACTCTCCAAATATCTTCCATTTTGCCAATTAGGATCCAACATAATGGATTGCCTTCCTGCCTCGTCAAATGCAATATTTTGGGCAGAGTGTTTTAATGAACCTGCTATACTCATAATAGACCTTACACTCTCCGGATAAGTAGCAGCCCATTGTAGAACTTGCATTGCACCCATTGAACCACCTGCTACAGAAAGCAATTTAGATATTCCAAGCTCATCAACAAGTATTTTTTGTACTCTCACCATATCTCTAATCGTTATGGTAGGAAAATCTAAACCGTATATTTTTGAGGTATTAGGATTAGTATCATTAGGACCTGTCGTTCCAACACAGCCCCCAAGAACATTTGAGCAGATAACAAAGTATTTATTCGTATCAATAGGTTTATCGGGTCCAATCATTAATTCCCACCAACCATTTTTTTTAGTTATAGGATTTTCCTCTGCAGGGAATTGATCACCAGTTAATGCATGACAAACCAAAATTGCATTATTTTTTTGAGCATTAAGACTTCCATATGTTTGATAAGCGATTTGAAAATTCTTAATTTTTTTACCAGAGTCCAATAGTAGCTCTTCTTGGCATTTCAGTAAGAAACCTGGATATTCAGTATTTGCAATTATTTCTCTCATTTTTAAACCTGTTCGAAAGATAACTGCGGGAGATACGCTTTAGCTGTTTTACACCCGCAAGCTGCTATCAAATCGGTGAAAAAGGAATTTAAGGCTTTTTGGATTAATTTTCAATATAAAATGATGATATTTTCTTTATATAGTTTATTTATTATCAAAAAATTATGAAAAATAGCCAACCAAAAAATACCTACAAGGGTGGAGCAGAAGTATTTAAAGGGTATGTAAGGCTTTCATCAAATGAGAACAACTATGGCCCAGCTAAATCTGTAAAGTCATTAATAAAAAAAAATATTAAATTTTCAAATATCTATCCTGAGCTTGATGGAGAGAGTTTAATTAATCAAATTGCTAAAACTTATAAAATAAATAACAAACAGATTATATTAGGCGCAGGCTCAGATGAAGTTCTCCAAATGATATATGCTACTTTTTCAAAACCCAATGATGAAGTCGTTTTTACTAAATATGCTTTTGCTATGTATTCAATCTATGCAAAACACTTTAGATGCAAAGTAAAAAAATATGATGATAAAGAGTTTCAATTTAAATTAGAAAATTTAAGTAAAATTATCAGCTCAAAAACAAAAATTGTTTTTTTAGCTAACCCCAATAATCCTACAGGATCTATTTTTTACAAAAATGAATTAATTCAATTTTTAAATAAAATAAGTAAAAAAACAATTGTTGTATTAGACTCAGCATACTGTGAATACATTAGAGATAAAAAATATGATGATGGAATGCAATTAGTTAAAAAATATTCTAATTTGATTATAACAAGGTCTTTTTCAAAAATATTTGCTCTAGGCGGCTTAAGAGTAGGTTGGGGATATGCTAATTCAAAGCTTATTTCTCAACTCTATCAATATAAAAAGCCTTTTAATGTATCTAGATTATCATGTATTGCAGCTCAAGAGTCTTTGAAAAATAAAAAATGGATTAATGATTCTGTAAAAAATAATTTTGTAAACAAATCTCTTACTTGCAGAGGCTTAAATAATAAATTATTTGAAACCATTGATACTCAGGCCAATTTTATCCTTTTAAAGTTTAAAAGTTCATCAATAACTCAAAAATTTGTTGATTTTTTACACTCCAATAAAATTACAGTCAGATCATTGTCATCATATGGTTTGCATAATTTTGTTAGGATGACCATTGGAACAAAAAGTGACATGAAAAAGGCAGTAAAAACAGCGAATAAATTTAATGTTTAAAAATATTCTCATAATTGGTTTTGGAATGATTGGATCATCAATAGCAAGATCAGTAATTAAAAAATACAAAAATGTTAATATTTTTGCCTTTGATAAAT
>CACBJQ010000016.1:0-11631 GCA_902539635.1 uncultured Alphaproteobacteria bacterium | reverse complement strand
TTGATGAGGAAATTAAACTTATTGAAGAAAAGATTACAAAACTTAAAAAAGAAGTTGTTGAAAATTATGACATAGAAAAATCAAAAAAAATTAATGATTTAAAGAAGAAATTAAGAAAACTAGAATATGAGAAGGCAAAAGAAAAATGAAAACCCTCTTAGCCCTATTGTTATTTATCCCTAGTTTCTGTTTGGGCTTAACATTTAAAAATGGAGAACAAGTTGGAAGTTACAAGGGTATTGGTTGGCCAACTATTGAAAAACATGGATTAGATGCTGGTAAAGATTGGAGTCAAAGCGTCGATACTGAATTTTCAAGACTTGGTGAGTCATCACACAAATTTGAGTTTAGAGCACTTGATTGTAAAGACTTTGATTGTGAAAGGGGAAAATTTAAGGGTTCTTATGGAAGAACTGAGGCTTATATCAATACAAAAGAAAAAGGTGAAAATTGGTATGCATGGTCGTTTTTTATAGACAATTCTGAGCTTACTTATTCGTCAACTTCTCATAAAGAAATTGACAATCATTTAATTCAATTTGGACAAATGAAATTATCATATGAAAATAAAGTTTTTTCACACTGCAGAGATAATGGTTCTGAAAATGTTTTCATATTGCAATATAAGAAGAGATATAAAGGGTTAGCCATTAATAGAACGCACTGTACAAAAAAAACTGTTGTAGAGACTGATGAGACTGCAACGGTAATTCCAGAAAATATTTTATTTAACCAATGGCATGATGTAATTATTCATGCAAATTGGGGCAATGATGGATTTCTAAAACTATATATAAATGGAGATTTAAAATATGCTGAAGAGGGATTTATAACTAATATTTATTCTTACAATGGTAAATCTTACGGACCTTCTTTTCGATATGGTATATACCAAAATAATGCTCCTAAAGGTTTTAACGGTAAAATCACAGCTTGGTATGATGGAATTGCTAGAGCAAAAAAATGCACAGATAAAAACTTTTCTGAATTGTTAAATGACTTAGGGTACTCATGTGACTCTATCGCAGACTATGATAATCAGGTTATAAAACCTATTTTTATCCAATATCAAGATTGATAAAACTAGCAAGAACTATGGAGTAGGTTTATATTAGAAAGATGACAACTTTATCTAGCTCTATTTTTTACATATTAACAGGATGGACTTGTGCAATAAATATATACAAATTCTTTTACCAAAAAAAATTAAAGGACTCTCAAAAACAAGATGGGCAAAATGTAGCTCACCTTAATGAAATGAAATCACATTTTAAAAAGGCAGATAAACTAGGTAAGATTTTTTTAACACTTTGGTGTTTATCTGCAGTATGGTTTTTCTATAATTTAAATGCGTAAGTTATAAAGAAATGATTAACCCAACTTTCGATAAAAAAGAAAATTCAAAGTGGGAGTATAGAATTTATACCCAATATTTAGATGATGAGGAATTAAAGTCGGAAAATGACTGGCTTAATAAAGGTGGAAAAGAAGGTTGGGAGTTGGTCAATGTAATTAAGGATAAATCTGATATCCCTTCAAAACACAAAATGATTTATTATTTTAAGAGAGAAAAAATATCTTAAGTATTTCTATAATAGTTATTTAATTTAATGAATGAATATAGATATTTAATATTTGGAATAGTTATAATTATAATAACTTATATATTGTATTTAGGTCTTACTACTTAATGTTCCAATACAACTTCAAAATATATTATGAAGACACAGACTCAGGTGGAGTTGTATATTACGCAAATTATTTAAAATTTATTGAAAGAGCCCGTACTGAAATCATCAATGAATTGGGATTTACACTTAATTCTTTATTGAAAGATCATGATCGACTTTTTTTAGTAAAAAAGATTGAATGTGATTATATTGAGTCATGCAAACTAGAGGATCAATTAACTGTTAAAAGCAATATTTTGTCTCTTAAAAATGCATCATTTGAGCTCGAACAAAATATTTACAAACAAAATAATATTATTTTTAAATCGAAAATTTTGATGGTTTGCGTCAATTCTCAAGGAGCTCCAAGTAAAATACCAGATGATCTTCAAAGATTAATGAAAAACAAAGATGGATAAGTTATTTGAGCCAAGTAGAAAATTTATTAAATCTACAAATCTTTATAAATTTCAGACCTATTTAGAACAAAAACTCTCAAAAAAATTTTTAAATTATAACAAGCTTTGGTTATGGACCAATAAGAACCCTGGTGAGTTTTGGGAGTCTATAGTTGAGTATTTTAATATCGACCTTGAGAGGAAAAGATTTTTTAAAGCTTACAAAAAAAAATCTTTTTGGAATTCAATTTTTTTTGATAACAGTAATCTTAATTATTACGATTTAATTTCCAAAAATAATTCATCAGATTTAGCCATTGAATTTATTGGAGAAAACAAATTCAGTGAAAAAATTATTTATAGTGATTTGAACAAAAGAATTAATGCTCTAAGCAATTTTTTTAGAGATAAAGGCATTAAAAAAGGTGATGTAATTGTTGGATATCTGCCAAATATACCTGATACAATAATAAGCTTCCTTTCTGCAGCAAAAATTGGTGCAGTTTGGTCTTCCTGCTCTGCTGACTTTGGAACACAAGCAGTGATTGACAGATTTTCCCAGCTTAAACCTAAGCTTTTAATTGTTGCTGACTATTATTTTTATAACGGCAAGAAATTTCAATATTCAAAAAACTTAAAAACATTAAAAGCAAATTTAAATAATCCACTAATTTTAAAAACTAGCTATCCTTCAAAAAATAACACTTCTGAATTAAAAAAAATTTACAATCAAAAAAAATATTCAAAACTAAATAAAAATATATCATTGAGCTTTAATCATCCGCTATATGTATTATTTTCTAGTGGAACAACAGGGCTTCCCAAGTGTATTACGCATGGCCACGGAGGCTCACTCCTTCAACATTTAAAAGAACTAGCATTACATACAAATGTTAAATCTGAAGATAAAATGCTTTTCTTAACTACTTGCGGGTGGATGATGTGGAACTGGACAGTTTCAAACTTACTACTGGGTTCCTCAATCGTTCTTTATGATGGCTCCCCATTTTATCCAAATATAAATCGAGTTATAAATATTACAAAAGAAACTAATTCAACAATGCTAGGTGCGGGAGCAAAAGTTTATGAAACAATCCAGAATAATTATAAATCAAATAAAAAAGATATTTTAAAAAAAATTAATTGTTTTATATCAACTGGCTCTCCTCTAAGCCCAGATACTTTTAAGTTTATTAATAAAAGTTTAAATTCAAAATCTTTTATACATTCGGTGAGTGGCGGTACAGACATAGTTTCATGTTTTATGTTAGGAATACCAACTTTACCTGTCTATTCAGGTGAAATTCAAGGACCGGGCTTGGGCATGGATATTGATGTTTTCAATGATAATGGCAAGCCAACCAAAAAGACAGGAGAGCTAGTTTGCAAGACCCCTTTCCCCTCTAAGCCTATCTACTTTTGGAATGACAGATTGAATGACAAGTATAAATCCGCATATTTTAAAAAATTTCCAAAAATATGGTCTCATGGAGATTATGTGAAAAAAACCAAAAATGGAGGTTATGTAATCTTTGGAAGGTCAGATGCTACTTTAAATCCAGGCGGTGTCAGAATAGGAACAGGTGAAATATACAGTTGCTTACAAAAATTTCATTGGATCGAGGACTGTTTGGCAACAGGTTATTTGACTAAAAATGATGAAAAAATTGTCCTTTTTTTGAAATTGTTAACCACAAAAATTAATGTTGATTTTAATACAATAGTGAAAAAACACCTCAAGACATCGCTTAGTCCAAGGCATGTTCCTTGGAAAATATTTATAGTCAAAGATATTCCAAGAACAAAAAGTGGTAAAAACTCTGAAATACTTGTCAAAAAAATTATCAATAATGATAAAGTGCAGAACTTGGGATCGTTGGCAAATCCTGAGTCAGTAATTGAATACAGAAAGATAAATATTAATGAGTGATGTTTTTATAATCGATGCAGTTAGAACACCCATAGGAGCTTATTTAGGTAATTACAAAAAAACTGAATCAGTAGAATTAGGAACCTCTTGTCTCAAAGAATTATTTGATAGAAATAAAACAATCAATACTAAAGAAGTTGAAGGATTAATTTTAGGACAAGTATTAACAAGTGGACTAGGAATGAACACAGCAAGGCAAGTTGCACTAGGTTCCGGAATGCAACAGACATCCTTTGCTTATGTAGTAAATCAAGTTTGTGGAAGTGGTATGAGAGCTACAATAGATGGTACATCTAAAATTTATTCCGGCGAGTCAAATTTATTAATTGTTGGTGGTCAAGAAAGTATGTCCAGGGCACGCCACGCGTATCTGAGTAGAACTGGAGAAAAAAAATTAGGAAACAATATCTTTATAGACACTTTAGTTAACGATGGCCTAACAGATGCTTTTTCAAAAGAACATATGGGCATAACAGCTGAAAACGTTTCAAGAAAATATAATGTTACAAGACAAGACCAAGATCAATTTGCTTATCAGTCTTATCTAAAAACTTATAAGGCAATTAAAAATAATTACTTCAAAAACGAATTGACAAAAACATCTCTTAAAGATGAAATTCGAAAAGACACAACTTTGCCAAAATTAAGCCAATTAAAAGCTGTTTTTAAAAAATCTGGAACAGTTACTGCTGGAAATGCTTCTTCATTAAATGATGGAGCTAGTTTTTTGGCTTTAGCTTCTGAAAAATATGTAACTTCAAACAAAATTAAACCAATAGCAAAAGTACTATCTTGGGCGTCCTCGGCGGGCAATCCTGATTATATGGGTGTTACTCCAATTACAGCTATACAGAAATTAATTAAGAAAATGAGTGTAAATATTAACTATTTTAATTTGGTTGAGGTCAATGAGGCGTTTGCTGCAACTTCAGTTGCTGTTCAAAGATCTTTAAAGATTGATCCAAATAAATTAAATATTGCTGGAGGCGCTATTGCATTAGGGCACCCCATTGGTTGTTCTGGTGCAAGAATTATTACAACTTTGTCTCATCAACTCAGAAGGACAAAACAAAAGTTTGGTGTTGCTAGTATGTGTATTGGCGGTGGTCAAGGTCTAGCAATTGCTATTGAAAATTTAAAATAAAAAATCATAGTGAGTGTTTCTCTTAAAGCAGCCATATTTTTATGCTTTGCCTCCTTATTTTGGTCAGGCAATTTTATAGTAGGAAGATTGTCCTCAGTTGAGGAATTAGTATCACCGCTATCGTTATCTTTTTACAGATGGGTAATTGCTTTAATTATTTTAACTCCCTTTTGTTTAAAAAATGCTCTAGTTGATTTACCACTTTTAAAAAAACAACCAGGAATGGTTTTTTTGATCATTTTAACTGGTCCGACACTTTTTAATACCTTAACTTATATTGGTCTAACAGCGACAACTGTTATTAATTCTTTATTGGTTATTTCGACAACCCCCATGTTGATAATCCTTTTAAACAAATTGATTTATAAAAATCAAACAAACTTGTTTCAAATGTTAGGTGTCATTTTATCTCTTATTGGTGTTAGTTATGTTATAACAAAAGGTAACTATCAAAATATATTTGATTCAAAATTTTATTCTGGAGATTTATTCATCTTACTAGCTGTTATATCTTGGGCATTATATTCAATATTTCTAAAAAAAAATGAAACAGGTGTTTCAGGATTTAGTTTTTTATATTTATCATTCGTATTTACAGTAATATTACTCCTACCTGTTTATTTGTATGACATTATAATTCAAAATAATTTCATAACATTTGACCACAAAACCTTATTAGTAATTGGCTATACCGGAACTTTTCCTAGCATCTTGTCATATATTTGTTGGAATACTGGAGTGGCTTTAATTGGACCAAATAAATCAGGCCCTTTTCTCCACTTAATGCCTATTTTTGGTGGAATTCTTGCATATTTAGTCTTTCAAGAAACATTACAGAGTTATCATTACGCTGGAATTTTATCTGTGATTGTTGGTATAATGATAGCTAATAAAAAATAATTAATTATTTCTTAATTTAGGAGGGGAATATTTATGGCAAAAAAAAAGACTAATAATAAGACCATGAAAAGAAGAAATTTCCTTAAAGGTGCAGGTGCTGCAGCACTGGGCGCCGCAGCAGTTTCTTCATTTCCAGCACCAGCAATATCAGGTGGACACATGGAATGGATTGCATGTTCTGCTTTTGGCAAAGCAAGTGGTCTTGGCAAAGCAATAGATAGATTTGCTAGTTATATCAATAATGCATCTGATAAGTTAAAAGTCACTGTATATCATGGTGGGGAATTAGTGCCACCTCTTGAGTCACTAGATGCAGTTAGATCTGGTGCTGCTCAAATGGCTTATGGCGCTGGTTACTATTGGACTAACATCAGTATGGCACCTTCGTTTTCTGCAGCTTTACCTTTTGGTCTTACAGCTCAAGAACAAAATGCATGGTGTTATTATGGTGGAGGAATTGAAGCAGCAGACAAAGCATACAATGCTATTGGTGTAAAGTTTCTTCCAATGGGAAATACAGGTAACCAGATGGGTGGTTGGTTTAATAAGGAAATTAACTCACTCGCAGATTTTGAAGGTTTAAAAATAAGAATGCCTGGTCTTGGCGGTGAAGTATTAAAATCATTTGGTGCTAACACTGTTCTTTTAGCGGGTGCGGATGTGCTTCCTTCACTTGCTTCTGGCGCTATCGATGCTACAGAATGGATTGGTCCAGCAGCTGACTTAGGTAAAGGTTTACATCAAGCAGCTAAATATTACTACAATCCTGGATGGCATGAGCCAGCAACAATCCTAGACTGTTCAATAGATATGTTTGAGTGGGAGAAGCTAGATGATGCAACAAGAGAACTAATTACTGTTGCTACAAAAGCTGTCAATATGGAAGTGCTATCTTTTTTCCAAGCTGTTAATGATAGTTCATACCAAAAACTCATTAACGAACACGGTGTTCAAATGAGACAACTTCCAGATCCTGTTATGAACGCTCTAGGTCAAAGAGCAGGTGAGGTTTGTAGCTCTATTGCTGCTGAAGACCCAGTTTCACAGGCTCTTTTTTCACATATTGTTGAATTTAGATCCTCAATTCTAAGATGGACAAATACGTCTGAGAAAGAGTACATGAGAGTTAGAAGTCTCCCATTTACTTACCCATCAGCATAAATTCATAATATTAATATCATCCCCGAAATATTCGGGGGTGATTATTTCATTAAAACATTTTACTTGGTAACCAAGTTGCAATTTCTGGATAAAAACCAACAATTAATATTGCTAATATTTGAATTCCAATAAATGGAATTACACCTTTATACATGTTTCTAGTTTGAATATTGTCCGGAGCTACTCCTCTTAAAAAAAATAAGGAAAAACCAAATGGTGGAGTTAGGAAACTTGTTTGTAGATTCAACGATATGAGAATACCAAGCCACAATGGATCAGCTCCATTTGCAATTAATATTGGACCCACTAATGGTACAATGACAAAAATTATCTCTATATAATCTAGAAAGAAACCCAAAAGAAATATAACTACCATAACTAAAATTAGAGCTGCGTAAAGTCCACCTGGCAAATTACCGAGAAAATGTTCAATCATTTCATCACCACCAAAAGCACGAAAAACTAATGAAAACATTGACGCTCCAATTAATATTACAAACACAAATGAACTAAGCTTTACTGTTCCTATTGCTGTTTCCTTGAGGTTCTTAAAATTCAATTCACCTTTTAAAAGTGCTATCATTGCTGCACCTACTGCACCAACTGAAGCAGACTCTGTAGGTGTTGCAATGCCAAAAAGTATGGACCCTAAAACTAATACAATGAGAGTTATTGGAGGAATTACAGATTTAGCTGCTTCAATATAAATCTCCCCTCTTGACCTTGTCGTTTCTACCGGAGGACAGGATAGCGGATTTATTCTTGCGTAAAAAAAAATGAATATAATGAATAATACTACCAACATTAGTCCAGGCAATATTGCGCCTGCAAACAAATCAATTGCAGTTACTGGATCAGGAGCTAAATTACCAACTAACATTGCCGCTTCTTCATTTGCTCCTTGTAAAATTGTTGCTAATAAAACTAAAACAATTGAAGGTGGAATTATTTGTCCCAATGTTCCAGCAGCACAAATAGTGCCAGTAGCTATTTTTTGATCATATCCAGCTTTCATCATAGATGGCAAAGAGAGCATTCCCATTGTAACAACCGTTGCCCCAACAATTCCTGTTGATGCAGCAAGTAGCATACCTACTATCACAACACCAATACCTAGACCTCCTTTTGTAGCCCCAAAAAGCTCACCAATAGATTGTAAAAGACCAGCTGCAATTTTTGTTTTTTCCAGCATAATTCCCATAAAAATAAAAAGAGGCACCGCTACGAGGGGTTCATTGATCATTGTTCCAAATATGCGCTGAGGAAAAAATCCTAGCATTCTAAAATTAAAGATTTCTAAAAAATCACCTAAAAATCCAAACAAAAGAGCTGTTCCTGCAAGTGTGAAGGCTACAGGAAAACCAAAAAGCAATAAACCCAATGTTGTTAAGAACATTACGATCGCTAAAATTTCAGGGCTAATCATTTTTTCTCACCAGACCCTTGATGATTTGTGAGTGTTAATATTGATTTAATTACATTTGAAATTAATTGAAGAAATAAAACTATACAAAACCATAAAATCGCACTTTTTAAAATGTATAAAGCTGGCATACCCCCGGCTTCTCTGGATACTTCATTCATTAAAAAAGATCTATAGACAAAAGGATAGCTGTATTTCCAGATAATATACAAAAATGGGAGAAGTAAAAAAATATTTCCTAACAGGTCAACGATAGCTTTATACTTTTTTGATGCCTCTCGGTAAAAGACGTCTATTCTGACATGTTCATTAGCTAAATAAGTAAAACCAGCACCCAACATAAAAACAAAACTATGAAGCCAAACATAAACTTCTTGCATCCATATAAATCCAATATTGAACCCATATCTTAAGACGACAACAGTGAATACAACTATGACCATAGAAAAAACAAAAAAAGCACATAGATATCCTATGAATGTATTAAATCGATCAATAAATTTGGATAATTGTGCCAAAGCAGACATAGCAGCAGATTATATATAGACAATAAACATATTAAAGAGAGTATATTGATAGGTCGTGGTGCCAACTTTATATGAATAAAGCTTTCTCATGCGGGGTGAGATTCGGCACATTTAAACAAAAATGTTCACGACCTAATTGGATTTTAATTGAATATAGGGCATTTTCAGAACCTTAATTTCAATGAATGGGTAATTTGATTAACATTTTTTCCACAGCCTTAATTTATTCATGTAACGCATGAATTAATAAAATAATAGTTTTTTACTATAAGACATTTTTAAATATATTGCCTTTCTATGGCTCCGATATCACCACATTTGCAAATATATAGACCTTTTTTAACAATGGTATTTTCTATCTCCAGCAGGATAGGAGTAATAGCATTTGCTTTTTCTTTGCCTTTTTTTGCAATTTGGTTAGGAAGCTTAAATTTTCTTCCTCAACTTAATCAAGTGTTAACATTGTTGATAAACTTGCTACCTATAAAGCTAATATTTGTCTTTTGGTTTTTTATCTTTAATCATCATTTGTTAAACGGTTTTAAATATTTCTTATGGTCATTTTCAATTGGAATGGATCTTAAAAATGTCTACTTAGTGACATATCTCATTCTAGTAGCAAATATTATAATGACTTTGATTTTTACTTGGATGATATTTTAATGAAAGCTTCTCAAAAATGGAAAATAGAAAGAATTTTATATCTAGCTTTAATTCCTATTAGTTATTGGTTTATTTTATTTTTTTTAAGTTCTTACTCCGATGTAAATTCTCTCGTTATCTCATTATCTACTTCCACTAATAAAATTTTATTATTAATTTTTTTTATCATATCGATGCTTCATATTAGAATTCAACTGGGCAAAGTTTATGAGGATTATTTTCAATTAAATAAAATGAAACTTTATTCTTTAATAACAGACGGCATTATTGGTATTTCCTTTCTCTTCTTTTTACCGGTGTTATTTTTTTAATATGAATTATACAGATCATAAATTAGATGTAGTTGTTTTAGGTGCTGGTGGAGCGGGCTTGAGAGCGGCTTTAGGGTGCTCTGAACAAGGCCTTAAAACTGCATGTGTCTCAAAAGTTTACCCTACAAGAAGTCATACTGTTGCGGCCCAAGGTGGAATTGGAGCTGCCTTAGCTAATATGGGTGAGGATAGCTGGCAGTGGCATATGTTTGACACTGTAAAAGGATCAGACTGGCTGGGTGATCAAGACAGTATTGAGTATTTATGTTCAAATGCAGTCGACTCTATTGTTGAGCTTGAACATTATGGTATGCCATTTTCAAGAACAGATGATGGTAAGATTTATCAAAGACCTTTTGGTGGCCATATGACCAAAAATGGTAAAGGCGAGCCAGCAAGCCGAGCTTGCGCTGCAGCTGATAGGACCGGTCATGCATTACTCCATACTCTGTATCAACAAAGCCTCAAAAATAATGTTGATTTTTATAACGAATATTTCGCTATAGACTTACTAAAAGATGATAATGATACAATTTGTGGTCTTTTAGCAATTAGTATAGAGGACGGATCATTGCATCGTTTTATTTCAAAAATGACAATTCTCGCAACAGGGGGTTATGGAAGAATTTTTCAATCCTCAACAAGTGCCCATATTTGCACTGGTGATGGAGCAGGCATAGCGCTGAGAGCCGGTCTTCCTCTATCTGATATGGAGTTTATTCAATTTCATCCAACAGGAATATATGGTGTGGGTGTTTTAATTTCAGAAGCAGCTAGAGGTGAAGGAGGCATTCTTAAGAACAACGAAGGCACAAGGTTCATGTTAGAATATGCCCCGAATGCAAAAGATCTTGCTGCTAGAGATGTTATATCAAGATTCATAAGTAAAGAGATTAGCGCAGGTAGAGGATGCGGACCAAACAAAGATTATATAAATCTCCATTTGGAACATCTTGATGCAGATATGCTTGCAAAAAGATTACCTGGTATTTCTGAGTCAGTTAAAGCCTTTTGTGGAAGAGATATTTCAAAAGAGCCAATCCCAGTAATTCCAACTGTTCATTATTGTATGGGTGGAATTCCTACAAACTTTAAAGCAGAGGTTTTGAAACCAAATGACTCTAATACAGAAGAAGTCTGTGAGGGACTAATGGCTATCGGAGAAGCTGCATGCGCTTCAGTCCATGGAGCTAATCGACTTGGAACAAATGCTTTAGCTGAGCTCGTAGTTTTTGGAAGGGGCGCAGCAATTCAGGCTGGCCAAGTTATTGATACCAAAGAGTCATTGAGAACCCCATCTCTGTCGCAAACAAATTCTATCATAGAGAGACTAGAGTCCATTAAAAGTAACAAAGGTGATGTTTCAGTCGGTGAGCTAAGAGAGAGGATGCAAAAGACTGTTCAAAAAAGATTTGGTGTTTACAGAGAAAGTGAAACTTTGAAATTAGGCAATGATGAATTAGCCTCAATGTCACAAGATTTAAAACATATTAAAGTCAAAGAT
>CACBJQ010000015.1:0-13017 GCA_902539635.1 uncultured Alphaproteobacteria bacterium | reverse complement strand
TGGCAATTTTACCACCCACAGGGATCATGTCTCCTTCTTGTGCAATTATCTCTGTTAATTTTCCATTAACTGTTGAAGGTATCTCAGCAGCTGTCTTATCAGTCTCAACTTCGCAGAGTATATCTCCTTCTTTAATTTCATCTCCGACTTTTTTAAGCCACTTTACTACTTTTCCCTCGTCAACAGTTTCTCCAAGGGATGGCATTATTATTTCCATAATTATTCTCCTTTTAGTTTTTTTATAACCTCATTTACAATTAGTTCCACTGAGGGAATTGTATTATCTTCGAGTATGTCAGCACTTGGTAAAGGTACATGTGGTGTAGTTACTCTAGTGACAGGGCCTTTTAAATTTTTAAAACAATGTTCTGAGATTAAAGATGATATTTCCGCTCCCCATCCACAAAGTCTTGGATTTTCTTCTACTGTCAAGACATGACCAGTCTCGATTACAGATTTTTTTATTTTTTGTAAATCAAGGGGCACTAGAGATCTCAGATCGATTACCTTTGCATTAATATCGTGTTTGTCTTTCAAAATTAATGCAGCCTCTTTTGCTCTTTGTGCCATTAAAGCTAAACCAATAATAGTAATATCTTTTCCCTCGTGAAGCGTATTAGCCTCCCCGATAGGAATGGATATATCAGTTTGTTCAATTTCTTCTTTAAATGCATAAAGTGATTTATGTTCATAAAATATAACGGGATCAGGGTCCTTTACAGCACTATCCATCAAACCCAACACGTCACTAGGGCAGCTTGGTGCGACTACTTTTAAACCTGGTATCATCATAGACCAATTCTCTAAACTTTGAGAATGTTGTGCACCAAATTTTGACCCTCCACCGTTTGCGGTCCTAATGACCAATGGAATGTTGATTTGGCCATCTGACATATATCTAGTTTTAGCAATTTGATTTGCCACAATATCCCAACAGACAGCTAAAAAATCTGAAAACATTATTTCTGCTATTGGTCTTAAGCCTGTCATTGCTGCACCCATAGCTGCACCTAAAATCGCCTGTTCTGAAATTGGTGCATCCATGACTCTCTCTTTACCAAACTCCTCTAAGAGACCAACCGTCGCTTTAAATACTCCACCCGCAGCACCTACGTCTTCACCAATAAAAAAAACTTTTTGATCTTTTCTCATGGATTGAGCTATAGCGAGTGAAACACTTGCTCTGTATGTTAATTGTGCCACTCAGAACCTCCATTAGCCCATACATCAGTATATATTTCCTTAATTTCTGGAATTGGAGAAGCCATGGAAATTTCAGTCGCTTTTTCAACTTGATCCTTAATTTTCTCCTCAATTTCAGAAATTATTTTTTCATTGATATTAAAATCTAATAACTTTGCTCTGTAATTTTTTATTGGGTCTTTGTTTTCCATCCAATCTTTTACTTCCTCATCAGGTCTGTACTTACCTGGGTCAGCTCTTGAATGCCCACTATGTCGATAAGTCTTGGCCTCAATTAAACTTGGACCTTTACCCTCTCTCGCTTTTGAAATAGCTTTTTCTGCTGTTCTGAGCATTTCATCAGCATCATTTCCGTCCACAATAATTTTATCTAAATCGTATGCACCTGCTCTATCAGCAGCTGGGTGCTCAACAGCAGTAACTTCATGAATTGGTGTATATTCCATATATAAATTATTTTCACAAACAAACACTATGGGTAAATTCCAAATTTTTGCCATGTTCAATGCCTCATGGAATGCTCCGATATTCGTAGTACCGTCTCCAAAAAAGCAAACGCTTACCTCATTTGTTTTATTATATTTTGATGCTAACGCAGTTCCATTGGCTATAGTTAAATGAGCACCTATAATAGCATATGAGCCCATAACTCCCTTATCTACATCTGTAAGATGCATGGATCCTCCTTTACCTTTCATCAAGCCACACTGTCTACCCATTAATTCTCCTAAAACTCCCTCGATTGAGGATCCTCTTGCGAGTGTATGTGCGTGCCCACGGTATGTGCAAAATGTATAATCGCCCTGTTTCAAGGCGACTCCAAAGGCACCTGCAATAGCTTCCTGACCCAGAGCTAAATGGCTAGTACCTTTGATAAGATTTTGAAGAAAAAGATCATATGCTTTTTTTTCGACTAACCTTAATTTCAGCATCATTTCCCATAATTGAAGTCTTTTCTCTTCTCCTATATCGTCATTTAATTTATCTACCATTAATATTTATTAGCAATAGGTAGATCTTCAGCGGGAAACAAGGAAATTACTTGACACCCTTTATCAGTAACAATCAATTCTTCTTCAATTCGCGCGGCAGAATAACCATCTTTTGCAGGACAATAGGTTTCAAGAGCAAAAACCATTCCTTCTTTAATTTCGTCAGGTGAGTCCATTGAA
Source organism: uncultured Alphaproteobacteria bacterium (assembly GCA_902539635.1). Taxonomy (GTDB): domain Bacteria; phylum Pseudomonadota; class Alphaproteobacteria; order HIMB59; family HIMB59; genus HIMB59. The sequence continues at coordinate 10,642 of CACBJQ010000015.1, read as the reverse complement.
ACCAATCTACTGATTATTGGTCTTTCATGAATTGCCAAACCTAAACCATGTCCAAACTGTAATGCGAATGCTGACATTTCATTTGCAAAACCAAATTCCTCAGCCTTCGGCCATACTGATGCAATTTTATCTGTAAATACTCCAGGTTTTACAAGTTCAATGGCTTTGTCTAGCCACTCTCGACATTGCTTGTAGGCATCATTTTGAGAGTCTGATGCCCGTCCAATATTGAAGGTTCTATAATAACAGGTCCTGTAGCCCATATAAGATTGAAGTATGTCAAAGAAAGCTTGATCACCAGGTCTAAAAATTCTATCTGTAAAATTATGTGGATGCGGATTACATCTTTCACCTGAAATGGCATTTATTGCTTCGACATCATCTGAACCAAGTTCGTATAAAAGCTTATTTGCATTGGCAACTATTTGGGCTTCACTAACGCCTGGCTTCATAGTCTCATAAATTTGATGATAAGTTGCATCAACCATCGATGCAGCCTGGTTTAATAACATTAGCTCATCTCTTGATTTTATTTCCCTTGCTTCAAGAAGAATTTGCTGTCCATCAATTATCTCTAAACCCTCTGCTTGAAGAGCAAACATCATTGCTGGTTCAACAAGGTCCACACCAACGGGTTCATTTGCTAATCCCTTCTCATTTAACATTGATTTTATTTCTTTTGCGGCATTTTTCATTAATCCTGCATCAGGATGAACTGTACCCCTCAAGCCTACCATTCCTGCCTTCCAATTTTCTTTTGGAAGCCAAGGCGAAAATAATTGGTGATGTTTAGCCGCTGAACCGAAATCCCACAGCACGGGATCATGGTCTTGAGCTAATAGAGAATATCTACATATTTTGTCTCTTGACCACTCTCCAATAACTGTGCTTGTGAGATATCTGATGTTGTTATTATCAAAACAAAGGAGTGAACCGGCTTTTGAATTTTTTAGAGCCTCTCTGGCTCTTCCTAGTCTATATTTGTGAAGTCTAGGAAAATTAATTCTCTCTTCATAATCTACATTTGTCCTTCCATGAGAAGGTACTCTTCTATGCCAATCGTAATTTGGATTAATATCTTCAGGTTTTATTATTGAGGGTTCACTCATTTATTGAATTACCATCCCTCCATCAATCATAAGTATTTGTCCTGTCATATAATCAGACTCACTAGATGCTAAAAATGATGCTGTGCCCACTACGTCTTCAGGATAGGAATACCTCTTCATCAAAATCATATTCTCTGCAATTGAGTCCATTGACTCTCCGGGTTTGTCAAATTTTCCAATTGCAACTAAATCTTTATCTAGTTGCTCCCATAGCTCTGTTCTAACTACGCCAGGGCCATATCCATTAACGGTAATGCCATGCTCAACTAAACTTTTTGCACCACCTTTTATTAGAGCAGCTATAGCATGTTTGCTCATTCCATAAACCACAACATCATCAAAAGTTTCTCTGGATAAAATAGAAGCTACATGAATAATTTTGTAAGGTTCTTTTTGTTTACCTTGTTTAATCATTTGTCGGGCTTGTTCTTGCATACCTAAAAGGGCTCCTCGAACATTTATATCCATAATAAAATTATAATTTTCCTCAGTTATATCCATGAAGAAGAGTGGTTTGTTTACTCCAGCATTATTTATAGAAACATTCAGACTACCAAAATTTTCAACTGTTGCTTTTACAGCAGCTACGTGATCTTCACGATTTCGCACGTCTACTTTACATGAGATAGCCTCACCTCCAGCTGACCTAATTCTCTCTTCAACCTCTTTACAACCGTCAAGGTTGACATCTGTTAGACAAATTTTGGCTCCTTGGGCAGCAAAGTGCTCTCCTACCGCAGCGCCCATGCCTTGAGCAGCGCCTGTAATAAGGACATTTTTCCCTTTTAGTCTCTCTTTATCCATAAATTTCCTCCATCTTTATTATATAATATGTAATTAAATTACTGACTTCAAATATATTCAAAATGAATATTATCTACCTAAAGCCGATCTCTTTTTTTCCAGCAAAGATGTTTTTCGTTCATCAATTGTGGCAAGCAGACTTTTCCTAGCTTGCCGCGAGTCAAATACCCTAGACATAGTTTGAAAAACTATAACGATAACCAAAAGCACTGATGTAAATAATTGAACAAAATGAACCTGAAGTGCATAAAATACGAGACCAGTATTTAAAAAATTAACTGTTAAAGCTCCGATAGCAGCTCCTAAAACACCACCCTTTCCCCCTAGTATACTCACACCTCCAACAAAAGCTGCAACAGTTCCTGCTAAAAGAAGGTATTGCAGTCCTAAACCTTGAGCCGTTCCTGATTTCAAACCAATTACAGTTCCAGCAAAACCAGCACAAAAACCTGATAGCGCAAATGCTATAATCATTGGGCGTCTTAAAGGTATACCTGCAGTTAGTGCTTCTTTTCTTGCTCCACCGATCGCATATATTTCTCTTCCATATTTTGTGTAACGCATAAAAATTCCTACACAAATGAATATGAAGATAACCGTTAGGCTAGCAGGAGAAAAATACATTAAAACTTTAGTAGTAATAAAATCAGGAACTCTAAAATCTGTTAACATAACTGTTTTTTCTTCAGCAATTAGTAAAGCTACACCTCTAAGCAACATTAGCGTACCAACTGTAATCACAATCGCTCTTATTCTTATGAAAGCTATAACAAAACCTTGTGTTGCACCGATTAAAGTTGAAACTGAAAGTCCTATAATCATCGCTAATGGGGCGCCTAAGGGGTCTGTTAATTTTACAACTATGACAGCACATAGGGCTGCGTTAGACCCAATTGATAAATCAATTTCTCCAGCAATTATACAAATTGTTAATGCTAAACCTACAAGGCCCAAGACTGCAAACCTCTCAAGAATAGCGAAACTGATATTGTGGCTAAAGAAAACCTCTATATTAATTGCAAAGAATACATAAACACAAAATGATAATAAGATTGCAAAAGAGAGATCCACATCTTTTGTAATCTTTTTTAAAAAATTTTCCATTATTCCTGAGCCCTACTTCCTTTAGCAAATAAACCAAAAACTATGATGCTAAAGACGATCATTAAGCCCACACCAACTATTCTAGGTCCACTATTAAATCCTTGTAAAACCATCATATTATCAACCATAGCAATAAAAATTGCTCCCAAACTAGTTCTTAAAGTAGATCCATAACCGCCCATTATTGAATTTCCACCAACCATGACAGTTGCTATAACGAGTATTGTCATGTCACCTGAAGATCCAAATTCTGCAGAAAAATAATTAGATTGAGCACTATCCATTTGAGCAACAAAAGCCACTGCAACAAAAGCACAGCAAACAGAACAAATTGTAAAAACTATTATTGCCATAGAAAAATTTTCATGACCAGTGGCTTTTCCAGCAGCTTTGTTTGCTCCGACTAAATAAACTTTTCTTCCAAAATTTGTATGTCTTAAAACTATTTCAGCAGCAATGGCTATTAAAATAAATGACCATGTAATACTGGGAAGACCTAAAAAAGAACCAGTCCCTAACCATTCTGCATCATGAGGTCTAGTAAAGTTTATTACAAGGTTATCACTCCACCATGCACCAATACCATATAGGATGCCTGCTCCACCTAATGTTACTACAATTGGGTTGCCTCCCATTCCAACAAAATATCCTTGTATTACTCCACTTACGACACCTACTGCTAAAGCAGCTAATAGTGAAACTAAAAAGTTTCCTGCAAGATCCGGTGATCCAAAACCAGTAGCCATACCCATAGCAAACGTAACACCACAAATTGATGCTGTTTCTTTTAATGACAATAAAAAAAAATTTCCTGACAGAGTTACAAATGTGAGTCCTATAGCCATAATGCCATATAGTGCTGCATCTCTGATAATTGCTTTAAAATTGGTTATTGTTAAATAATTTTCTGTGAAAAAAATTCCATATATAAACATCACAGCAAAAAGTGACAACAAAATAGCAAGAAGTGTGCGATCTTTATAGAATTGTAAAAATTTTGTAGAAAAAGGTAATTGATTATTTTCGATAATAGCACTCATAGGTTTGTCTCGTTAAATGGGTCAGTAATCTCTTTAAGAATAAGAGGTGTTTTAATTTTTTCTAATCGGTGTTCATCAATCATCATTCCTCTATAAAATGTAATCACCCTGTCAGGAAGATATGTGATTTCTTGGATATCAGTAGAGGCAAAAATAATTGTAATTCCCCTTGCTGCTAATTCTCTCATTCTTTGATATATCTCTGATTTAGCACCAACATCAACACCTCTTGTCGGCTCATTCACAAGCAATACATCGGGCTTAATTGAAAGCCATTTTCCTAATGCTACTTTTTGTTGATTTCCGCCACTTAAAAGACCTGACTCATCGTGCATTCTTTTGACATCAATTAAGAACTCTTTTGCTAAATTTTTGGAATAATTATCCTCAGAACTGCCAAAGTTAAAACCATATTTTGATATAGCACCAAGTGCTGGGGAGGTTAAATTCTCAAATATTGGACGTCCAAGAAAAAGACCATCTTTTTTTCTATCGGAGGAGCAATATGCAATTTTTTTCTTTATAGCATGACTTGGTGATTTTGGTAAAAAGGTTTCACCGTTCAAAGTGAGTGAACCTGATCTAGATTGAAGTGCGCCTGCTATGGAGGCTAATACTTCACCTGCTCCACTACCAAGTTGCCCAGAGAGTCCAAGTATCTCTCCCTTGAAGGCTGAAAAACTAACCGGCTCTAAAACGCCATCAGGCCAAAGTTCTTTTACTTCTAATTTTGGATCATCACTTATATGGTCAGCTTTTGATGGGAACATATTTGCCAATTCTCTTCCAAGCATAATTTCAACTAGTTTATTTACATCAATATCTTTAGTTTCTTGAATACCTTGACTTACTCCATCTCTTAATATTGTTATTCTTTTTGTAATCTTAAAAATTTCGTCCAGTCTATGACTTACATATATTATTGATTTACCATTTGCTGCAAGACGCTCAACCATTTCTAAAATTCTTCGACTCTCTGCTTCACCCAACGCAGCTGTAGGCTCATCTAAAATTAAAATTTTTGCTTCTCTCGAAATTAATCTAGCTACTTCTACCAAATGTTGTTCACCAACAGATAATAAATTTATTCTAGTAGTTGGGTCTACTTCAGTTAATCCAACTTCATCAAGATATGGGCGTGCCATCTTTGCCAATGTATTAAGAGTGGCAAATTTTTTTACTTTAGCTCCAGTAAGAAAAATATTTTCTGCAACTGACATATTAGGAATCAAGCTTAATTCTTGTTGAGCAATAGCTATGCCAGACTCCTCTGCTTGTGAAGGCGTTTCAAATTTTACTTCTTTACCATTAATTTGATAGCTGCCTTTAAAACCTGGGTCAAATCCACTTATAATTTTTACAAGAGTTGATTTTCCAGCTCCATTTTCTCCAACTAGTCCCATAATTTCACCCTCATTTATCTCAAAATTTGCCTCTTTTAGAGCCTGTATTGCACCAAAAGTCCTAGAAACTTTTGAAATTTTGAGAATTGGATTTGTGGACATATTAAAAGAGATTGTACACCTTTTTTATTTATTAACTACACACAGGGATGGTTCCCCTGTGTGTAGAAATTATTATGAAGAGACTAAAGCTTAGTCCCAAGCACCTGAGCAAAGCTCGTTGATGCCATATAACTTACCATCAAAGCCTCTAAGTGCTGTGAAGTCCATAGTGGCACCAGTCACTGAAGGGTTAGGCGTAAAGTTAATGTAGTTTGCTAGCTTACCGTTCTCCATGTACTCTTTAACAAGAGCTATAGCTAATTGACCTTCATGAAGAGGTGATTGTAGAGTAGTACCAAATTGCTTTCCATCAGTAATCATCTGCTTATCACCGTTACACACAGTACCAACTGTGATGACAGCATCACTATCTACACTGCCACTTTTGCCAGTACCTGCATACCAGTCAACATTATAACCAGCTTCTTCTAAAGCCTTAATACCACCAGTTAAGATCGCGTCGTCCATACCATATACAAAATGAATTCCCTGATCTTTAACTTTAGCTATTAGCTTAGCTGCTCCTTTATAACCGTTAGCCTGTCCAAATCCCTCACCGATGTCACCGATAAGATTTAAGTCAGTTCCAGCGATAGCTTGTTTGAAAGCATTTATTGATAAGCCATATCCACCGTAAGAGTGAGGATATGATAATGCAATTACATTATATCCATCTCCACCAGCAGCTTGTTTCATCTTCATAGCTTTAACCATCATCTCACCTGCGTTATAAGCGCGAAGACTATCATCTGGTCCGGCATATCCAAAGATAAATGCTTTATCTTGCTCATTAGGTAACTGATTGATTTTTAAAACTGGTACTCCAGTTTTAGCAAGCTTTCTCAACGAACCTAAACCTGCAACAGCATCAGGTGGCCACCAAATAAATACATCAGGTAGTGCGCCACTTGACAAGTATTGTTCTACTTGTTGGTTTTGCTCTGCTTGGTTATAGTTGTTTTCAAAAACAGTAATATCATAGCCATATTGCTCTGCTGTAGCTTTAATACCTTTAACGAACGCACCAACATAAGCCTCAGATGATGCAGCGTTAAAAGAAACGATTTCAACTGCTTTAGCTGAACCGAAAGAAAAGCACATTAGAACAGCTAATACTTTTATTAGTTTGTTCATATTGATCCTCCTAATATCCTTATCTGGAAATTATCTATGATTTATTAAGAGATTTAATCTCTAATATATTCAAATTGAATATTTTAATGAATTTATAATATAATCCCCTCAAATGAATAGAAACGAGATAATCACTCTTTTAAAATTCGTAGATAAAACGAGACTTTTATTTAACAGATCTATTTCAATTAAAACAATTGACGCTGATTGGAATATTTTTTCTTATGTCATCATCAACCATCTTGACAATAAAATTACCACTACTACGAGTATCATACAGGCATCAGGTTTGCCATTTGCAACTGGTTTGAGAAGAGTAAAAAAACTCATTCAAGAAAAAAAATTAATTCAAAGATCAAAAACTAAGTCAGGTAAATCTTTCTCTATTCATCCAAGTAGTAATCTTATTAAAGAATTCACAGATTATTTACTTTCTATCAAAAAAGAGGTGGCCTTGAACTTAGGTTACAGCGATTTTAATGACAATTATTTTTTTGGAACATCTTTATCAGCAGGAAATATTATACCTGCACCAAATGTTATAATTAATCAAAATAAAAAATATAAAAAAGTTAACTTTCTTGCCAATGATAATCCCACATTTAAAGTAATAAATAAGAATATTGATTTTTTTGAATATATACTTGATTGTGAAATTGAACTTACTATAGAAGGTGATTTGAATAAACTACTTAATGAAATAATTAAAAATTCCTCAACAAATAAAAAGTCTAAATTTGACATTATTGCTTTTAATATTCCATGGATTGGGCAGTTAACTAAATTAAATTGCCTTCTTCCTTTAAATAATTTTGTTAAAGATGTTGAGATAAATTTAAATGACTTTCACTACTCAGGAGTAAGGTCAAGTTCTTTTAATAAAAAACTTTATGGGATACCAATCGAGGCAATTCCTGATCTATTATTTTATAGAACAGATATTTTTCAAAAATATGCTTTGAGTCCACCAAAAACATTTCAGGATTTACTCCATGCCTGTGAGGTATTAAAAGCTGACAAACAGATAGAAAGTCCTATTTCTTGGCCAGCTAAAAAAGGACAACCACTTGCTACTAGTTTTATATTAGCTATGGCAAATTATGGAAAACCATATGTAAACCTTAGGTACATTGGAAAAAATATTTATGATTTGGACGTAGAAAAAACACTTTTAAAGGCAAATTTTTTATCTGATGCATCTTTTGAGGCAGCAAAAATGTTGAAAAAATTGACAGCATACTCACCAAACGAGCTATCTGCTCATTCCAATGATGAATGTGTTGAATATTATAGTCAGGGTAAATCAGCAATGGTAATGAATTGGAGTAGTAGAGCACATTTGTTTGAACTAAATGAGGCTTCACCCGCATACAAGAAAACTGGTTATTTACCAAGACCTGCTGGAAATTCCTCTTTTCAAGTATCTCCAATAGGTGGGTTTTCGTTGGGTATACCTTCAAATATCTCTCCTGAAAAAATACCTTTTGTTATGAAAAATATTCGAAATTTTGTCTCTCCTGAGTTTATAAAATATTATATCGAACATGGCAGTTTATCATCTCCCGTTTTTAGTGTCGTTAATGATCCTGAAGTAAGAGCTCTAAGTCCAATATTTAATGAAATTGATAAAATGGAAAAGGAGGAAAAAATTATAGAGTGGGCAAGATATCCTCTACCGACCTATTCAAATATTATTGAAGATGTTGGTCATAAAATTTATGAGTATATTTTTTTGAATAAGGATTTGGAAGCTACACTAAAAAGTTGTCAACAAAGTGCCGAAAAATATTTAAATTAAATTATTTAATTTCCATTTTTTCTGCAGGCTGAGGTGGTGCAAAAGGATACCCTCCCCACACCGACTGATCAAAGTTTACAACAGAACCTGTCATCATACCTGAGTCATCAGATGCTAAAAATGTTACTGCTTTAGCTACCTCCTTTGGATCAAGCAATCTTCCAAATGGTTGAGCTTTACCAGCATCTTCTAGCCAATTTTCTGAGGCGCCATGATATTTTGTTTGAATCTCGTGCTCTCCATCCGAAGCCATCCAACCAATATTTAATTGATTAACTCTTATTTTATTTTTTAATAATGCGAATGCTGTATTTCTAGTTAATGTTGCAAGAGCCCCCTTTGATACACAATAAGTTGATATGAATGGTTGGCCAGTCATAGCTGCTACAGATCCAATATTAATTATTGAACCTTCTATGTTTTGTTCAATCATAATTTTCACAGTATCTTGAATTAAAAAATAAGGACCTTTTAAGTTGGTACCTATCATTTTATCGAATAATTCTTCGCTCGTATTAACAATATCTCCCCTATCAGTAATACCGGCAGCGTTAACAAGAACATCCAATCTCCCAAATTCTTGTTTGGCAACTGAAACTGCATTTCTACACTCTTGGACCTCTCCTAGGTCTGTTTTTACAAAAATTACTTTACATCCAGTTTCATCTTGAATTTTTTTTGCTACCTCATTTCCTTTATCTTCTTTTCTACCAATTGTGACAACACCTTCAGCTCCGCTATCAGCAAAATTTTTTGCGATTGCTGCCCCTAAACCTTGTGTTCCTCCAGTCACTAGTGCAAACTTTCCCTTAATACTATTCATCTCTATAATCCTCTATCTCATATCCATACATACTTAAGCACTCTACAAGTTCTTTATTTCCAATTTTAGCGTATTCAAATGGGTTTGCTTTGGCAGGATCTTGCTCTGCCTCGACAATGAACCATCCCTCGTAGTTATTATTTGATAATGTCTCAACTACTTCCTTAAAATTAATATTTCCATCTCCAGGTACTGTGAAAGCCCCTTCTAACACAAAATCTAAAAAACTTTTTTTTGATCGATCTAAATCATTTACAACCTTTGAACGAATGTCTTTAGCATGAAAGTGATTTATTCTTTTTGCATATTTATTTATTACTCTCAAAGAGTTGCCTCCTGCAAAGGTCATATGGCCTGTGTCAAATAAGATTTTTACTGCCTCACCTGTGTGGTTCATCAATTCATCAAGCTCATCCTCAGTCTCAATCGCTGTACCCATGTGATGATGAAATGAAATTGGCACACCAAAATCTGCGCAAAATTCTGCAAATAATGTTAGTTTTCTTCCATACTCTCTAAAGTCCTCACTGTGTATTTTTCTTTTTGTGTTTAAAGGAGCATTTCTAATATTTTGGATAGTTCCAGATGTTTCTCCATATGCTAAAACTGCTGCGCCTAGGTCTCTGAAGAGAGTGAGTTGTTGAAGGACTTTATCTTTTTCATTTTCTAGGTCATTATCGAGCACAGTTCCTGAATACCACCCTGATGCCAGGTATAATTTGTGATTTTTTAAAATTGGACCAAGTTTTTCAGGAGTTTTGGGAAATTTTCCACCTGTTTCCACACCTGTAAATCCAGCAAGTTTTGACTCACTAAGGCAGGTATCCAAAGATATAAAGCTATTCGCCATAGATAGGTCTTCAAAAAAACTTAAACCTCCTAAGTAATTAAATACACCAACACCAAGTGCTAAGAAAAAAACAAAAAATAACCATGATTGAACAACGCTTACACTCACCATGGGTTTAAATCCACCAGATACTATATAAAATAAGACAACAGCAGTTAGTGCCCACATCGCAGAGTCTCTAGTTATTTCACCTCCGCTAATAAACTCTACAACATTACCTGTTGATCCAATAATTATACCAAGAAATGGAACAGCAAAAAATAATCCGATTATTAGTACTACAATTCTAAGAGTATTACTTTGATAATATTTATAATACATCTCTCCTGGAGTGATAAAATTAAATTTTCTACTTAGCATCCACTGCCTTTTAAAAAATAGTATACTTCCGAGAGGAATTGTTATTACAATTGCAGCAGTAGCTAGAAAAGAGTATCCATCTGCATAAATTAATGATGGAAAAGAAATGATAGTT
>CACBJQ010000014.1:0-21948 GCA_902539635.1 uncultured Alphaproteobacteria bacterium | reverse complement strand
GACAATCATCTAACGAAGGTAAATGATTAATTTTTTTCAATATTTTTTCTGTTTTTCGATCATCTCTCCTATATTCCAAAGCAATACACCCTTGTGCTGCAGCACTAGGAAATTCAGAAATTGGTAAAATTATTTTCTCAAACTTTTTAAATTTCAATTTAAAATTTCTATAATCTTTTTTATTAATTTTTTCTCCATATTTAAAAATTCTATCTATAGCAGCTTTAGCCATAAACACCCCGTCCTCTTTTGAGGAATTTAATATTTTTTCCAGCCTAGATGGCACGTTTCCCCTAATGTCGAATGACTTCAATTCTTCAAAGGGTAAAAACTCTCTTAATTTTTTTAAATAATATTTTCTTCTAGGAGAGGATGTCCCTATAACTAATTTTTTTTTATTTAATGAAGTCTTTTTAATAAGGATAACATCTCTTGGATCATCTCTTTTGAGACAAATAAAAGAGGTTTTATTAAGATTTTTAACAGGAAGATCTTTGAATGAATGAACTACTACATCTGCATCTTTTAAGATTAATTTTTTAGAGAGTGAATTTGTAAATATTCCAAATCCATGTTGTTCCCAAGCTTTAGATGACATGTCCGTGTCACCAACGCTTGATGAGTAATGCGTATCAATTATATTTTTTTGTATTTTATTAATTTCTATTTCCGCAATGTGAGTCTGAATTTTAGCGAGAAAACTTTTTCTTGATAATAAAACAATCTTTTTCATAACCATTGATGACATTAAGAAATAACAAATAATCAACGCTAATACAATTTAAGCGAGACTTATTGGTCAATATTTACTTATTTCAAAATATGTTATATCTAAATAACGTTTGAAATTATGACACAAAAAGCAGTTTTAATTGTTGGAGCAGGATCAGGTTTAAGTGCTTCTTTGGCTAGAGCATTTAATTCAAAGGGGATGAAAATTGTGCTTGCTGCCAGAAACATAGACAAACTTGACAGTTTAAAAAAAGAGATCGACGCTTTAGTTTTTAAGTGTGACTCAACGGAAAATAAGAGTGTTCAAAATTTATTTTTGCAGACTGACTCAATTATAGGCACTCCAGAAATTGTTATCTATAATCCATCTCTTAGAATTGTAAAACCTTTTATTGAATACGATCCTGATGAAATGCTTCAATCAATAAAAGTAAATAGTTATGGGGCTTTTCTAGTAGCGCATGAATCAGTAAAAAGAATGTTAAAAATAGGAAAAGGTAATATTTTTTTCACTGGATCATCTGCAAGTGTAAAAGGTTTTGCCAAATCTGCGTCCTTTGCTATGGGAAAGTTTGGTTTGAGAGGCTTAGCACAATCTTTGGCAAGAGAGCTGCACCCACAAAACATTCATATAGGTCATTTCGTTATAGATGGAGGAATTGGAAAAGAACCAGTTGGAAATTATCAAATGATACACCCTGATGAAATTGCAAAACAATACCTAAATTTTTATTTACAGGATAAAAAAGCTTGGTCTTGGGAAATTGAAATTAGAACAAACACTGAAAAATTTTAGAAGAACACTTTGGAAATCGGTATAGACAGTTTTGCAGATAAAAGAGAGGGCTCAGATAGTGTTAAAGCCATTAATAATGTTATTGATAGAATTATTTTTGCAGATGAAGTTGGATTAAATTCATTTGGGATAGGAGAGCATCATAGAAAAGAATTTTTAGACTCAGCACCATTTATGATATTATCTGCAGCTGCAGCACAAACAAAAAATATTAAGCTAATAAGTGCTGTAACTGTTTTAAGTGCAGCAGATCCTGTTCGTGTATTTCAAAACTTGTCTACTCTTGATCTGATATCCGGAGGTAGAGCAGAAATGGTAGCTGGAAGAGGATCATTTTCTGAAGCCTTTCCATTGTTTGGTTTGGATTTCAAAGATTATGATGAATTGTTTATTGAAAAGCTCGGTTTACTTTTAAAAATTAGAGAAAATGAATTTGTTAGTTGGTCTGGTAAATTCAGACCTTCGATAAATAATTTACCTATTTATCCAAGGCCCATTCAAAACCCTGTCCCAATTTGGTTAGGTGTTGGTGGCACGCCTCAATCTTTTGCTAGAGCAGGCTCAATGGGCTTACCTTTAATGATTGCTATAATAGGAGGTAATACTCATCGCTTTAAGCCTTTGGTAGATATTTATAGACAGGCAGGTAAAGAAGCAGGACATGCCCCAGAAAAACTCTCCGTAGGACTTCATTCACTGGGATATGTTGCAAATAGTATGGATGAAGCAATAGATTTGTATTATGAGGGTTATCATAAAATGTTTACAAAAATTGGAAAAGAAAGAGGTTGGGGCCCAGTGACTAGAGACCAATTTGACAATCAAATTGGTCCATTAGGCGCTATAGTTTTAGGAGATCCAGATCAGGTCTCTGAAAAGATTATCAGACATAGTCAAGCCCTTGGAGGTATTGATAGATTCCAATTTCAAATGGATATTGCTGATATTACTCATGAAAATTTAATAAAATCTATTGAACTGATTGGCAAAGAAGTAATTCCTAGGATAAATAGGACAAAAAGCCCCTAGTTATAGGCTTTATGCGTCTTTATTGCAGTATCTTTTATATAAGTAAAAAATAAATTAATATTTGTGAAAAATCATAATTGGAAATCTAATTATTTAAGCACACTTCAATCCGAAATTGACAAAATTAAAGATGAAGGTCACTACAGAGTATTTAACAACATAGAAAGAAAAGCCGGACAGTATCCCAAAGCTACAAGACATAGTAATGGTCAAACTGAAGAGATTGATGTCTGGTGTTCAAATGATTACTTAGGTATGAGCCAGAACAAAGAAGTTATTTCTGCAATGCAATCTGCTGCTGAAAAGTTAGGAGCGGGAAGCGGAGGAACAAGGAATATATCGGGTACTACTAATTTCCATATTCAACTCGAAAAAGAAATCGCACTCTTACATAAAAAAGAAAGAGCTCTAGCATTTAATTCTGGATATAGTGCTAATGAGTCTGCACTAAAGTCTATTATATCTGCTTTTGATAATTGTTTAGTTTTAAGTGATGAACTAAATCACGCATCACTTATAGAAGGAATTCGTACAAGTAAAAAAGAAAAAGCTATTTATCGTCATAACGATGTGAAACACCTAAAGGACATTCTAAAGGGAGTAGATTTTTCTCGACCAAAAATTATTGTCTTGGAGTCTGTCTATTCAATGGAAGCTGATTTTGCACCACTAGAAGATATTATTCAGGTTGCTCAGGATAATGGAGCATTAATTTACTTAGATGAAGTTCATGCTGTAGGTTTATACGGTCCCAATGCAGCAGGTGTAGCAGATCAAAAAGGTTTATCTGAGCATATTGATATAATCAATGGAACATTGGCAAAAGCATTTGGTCTAGCTGGAGGTTACATAGCCTCGACTGAGACAATAATTGATTTTGTTAGAAGTTTTTCAAAAGGATTTATTTTCACAACATCCATGTGCCCAGCAGTAGCTGCTGGAAGTCTAGAGAGTATTAGACAAGTAAAGAAAAACTATGAAATTCGATCTTCATTCTTTGAGAATGTTGATTTTGTTAAAAAAGAACTACGAACCGCAGGTATTCCTTTTTTAGACTCAGGTTCACATATAATCCCAGTATTAATTGGAGATAGCAAATTATGTAAAGAGATTAGTGATTTTCTTTTAAATGAGCACCAGGTTTATGTTCAGCCTATTAATTATCCGACAGTCCCAAAAGGTACTGAGAGAATAAGAATAACTCCTACTCCATGTCATGACCCAGAGTCTACCGAAAAATTTGTAGAAGCTTTGAAAGATGCTTGGTTTAAATTTATGCCTCAGTTAGTTAAATTTGAAAATCAATTTACTAATAAAATCAAAGTAATTTAAACGCCTTATTTGATCAATCTATACATTTGTTATAAAACATACTAATGAGAGTCATTGCGTTTTATAGTTTTTTTAACGTATCCAATCCCAGATTATTAAAAGAGAGGTTAAATTTACACTTTCTTTTAAAACAAATAAAAGGTTCGATTATTGTCAGTGAGGAAGGTTTAAATGGTACAATAGCAGTCTCTTCAAAATTAGAAAAAAAAATTATCGACTATTTAATATCTTTAGGAGTCACTAAAGAAAATATAAAAATATCAGACTTTAATGGCCAGAGAATTTTTAACGAGTTTAAAATTAAACTTAAAAAGGAAATAGTTACATCTGATTTTGGATTAAAAATTTCAGACATTAAAAAGTCTAAGTTTATTGAACCAAGTGATTGGGATAAATTTGCCAATGATAAAAATGTACAAATTCTTGATACAAGAAATGATTATGAATTTAAAATTGGTCATTATAAAAATGCTATCAACCCTAAAATTGAAACATTTAAAGATTTCAAAAATTATATAAAGAATAACAAAAAAAAATTTCAGAATAAAAAAGTTGGTATTTATTGTACAGGTGGTATTAGATGTGAAAAAGCAGGTCCTTTAATGGAAAAATATGGTATTGAGACATATCAACTTAAAGGAGGAATATTAAAATATTTTGAAACCACATCTGCTGACTCATGGAAGGGTGAATGCTTTGTTTTTGACTACAGAGTATCTTTGAACAAGCAACTTTCTCAAGGTACGAGTAAGCTTTGTTACGGGTGTAACATGCCTTTAACTCCAAGAGAGAGAAAATCTCCTAAATATGAAGAAGGATATTCATGTTCCATCTGTTTTGATAATATGACAGAAAAAAAGAGGTGTTCTCTCAAAGATAAGCGAGAACATTGGAAAAAAGTTCTTTAATTTCATTAAATATCAATGTTGACCAAATTTAAAATTAGTTTAGTTTACGCCAATGGCTAAAAAGTCTACATACCAACTTAAACAGTTAATACCTGAAGAAAAACCTGAAACTGGCACAAAATATATTGTACGTAAACCCACTAAAGGATTGAAAGTTTCTGACAAACTTCGCCAGAGAAAGTATGACCCTGTTTTGAAACAGCATGTTTGGTTTGTAGAAAAGAAAATGCCTCCTCATAGTAAATAATTTTGTTATTATTTTATCATCGAAAATAGAACTTTATATTGGCTGAGAAGAGACTTTAGGATTACTGATAATCCTTGTCTTGAATTTATATCGAAACAAAAATCCCCAGCATTACTTGTTTATATTTATGATGACATTGAAAAGAAAGCCACTGGAGATGCTGGGCAATGGTGGTTAAATAAAACTCTTCAATTACATTCCAAGAATTTAGAACAAAAATTTAATGTAAAGCTTATAATAACTGAAGGTGAAGCGAAAAAAAATCTCTCACACCTAATTGAAAAATACAAAATTTCATCATTAATTTGGAATAGGCTCTATTCAGACCAATCTATTAAAAGAGACACTGAGATAAAGAGTTTTTTTAAAAATAAAAATATTCATGTTGAAACTTTTAATTCACACTTACTTAATGAGCCTTGGGAAGTACAAAATAACTCTGGGCAGTTCTTTAAAGTATTTACTCCTTATTGGAAAACTGCTTTTAAAGTTTATATGAGCAAGAAATTTTCTTACCAAAAAAATACATCAATCAAATCATTTAAACACAATGAAAAAACTCAAATCAATTTTTTATCTAATAGAAGTTGGTATGAGAAGTTTAATAATTATTGGACTCCAGGAGAGGATGCAGCTTTGAAAAAAATTGAGACTTACATATCTTCTCATATAGATAAATATGATGTAAATAGAAATAGGCCTGATTTTGATCAAACATCAAGAATATCTCCTCACTTAAGATTTGGAGAGATATCCCCGCGGACAATAATTGAAAAAATCCAAAATTCAAAAAAATCTAATAATGCTGTAAATACTTATTTATCAGAAATTGGCTGGCGAGAGTTTTCTTATTCATTGTTGTATTATTCTGAAGATTTATCAACTAAACCGATTAACCCTAAATTTAAAAAATTCCCATGGAGAAACAGTAAAAAAGATTTTGCTCTATGGACTGAGGGTAAAACAGGCATACCTATTGTAGACGCTGCAATGAGTCAAATTTATGAAGAGGGATGGATGCATAATAGGCTTAGAATGGTTGTTGGAAGTTTTCTTGTGAAAAATTTATTATTAAACTGGACATTAGGTGAGCGGTATTTTCAAAAAAGTTTACTAGATTATGATGAAGCTAGTAATGCAGCTGGATGGCAGTGGATAGCAGGCTGTGGCGCAGATGCTTCCCCATATTTTCGTGTATTTAATCCTGTGCTTCAGTCAGAAAAGTTCGATCCACAGGCTCAATTTATCTTGAAGTATATTCCACAATTAAAAATATTTAATTCATCAAAAACAGTATTTGAGCCATATTTAGATAAAAAATTATTAGATAGTTTAGTCAAAGAAAAAAAATATGTTAATCCAATTGTTGATTTGAAAGAGTCTCGTAACAGAGCACTTGATGCTTATCAACAAACGAAATCATAATTTGAAAAAAAGCGTAGCTATAATTGGATCTGGTATAGCGGGATTATCTACAGCATATTTTTCACAACAATATTTTGATGTAACACTATTTGAGAAAAATGATTATTTAGGTGGGCATGCAAATACAAGAGAAGTCAAAGATTGTAACGGGAATACTATACCAATAGATACAGGTTTTATTGTCTACAATGAACTGACATATCCAAATTTAACAAAATTTTTTGATCTTCTCAAAGTCGAAACTGTTAATAGCAATATGTCCTTTAGTTTTCTTAATGAGGAAAACAAATTCGAGTACGGGGGAGGAAGTTTAAGTGCATTATTTGCAGATCGTAAAAATTTTTTTAATTTAAAATTCTACAAAATGTTAAAAGACATCATTATTTTTTATAAGGTTTATCAAAAAAAAAATATTACATCAGATATTTCAATTAGAGATTTTCTTAAAACAAAAAATTACTCTGATGAATTTATTAATTTCCATCTTGTTCCTTTAATTTCAAGTATTTGGTCAACTCCCGATCAAGACTCTCTTAATCAGCCATTAAAAAGTATTATTAATTTTTTTCAAAATCACAAATTGTTTAATTTCACGGATAGACCACAATGGAAAACAATAAGAAATGGTTCTAAACAATATATCAATTTATTAATTAAATCTGCAAAATTTAAAATCAAAAAGTCATGTAGAATTCAAAAAATTTCAAGAAATGACAAGATTGAAATTTTCTTTGAAGGAAAAAAATCTGTTTTTGACATTATAATATTTGCATGTCCTCCCAACCATTTTTTTCCTCTTTTAGATAAAATACATCAAAAAGAGTATGAGATTTTAAATGAATTTGATTTTCAAAAAAATTTAGCACAATTGCATCAAAATAAGACTCTTATGCCAACTCATTTAAAAGCTTGGTCAAGTTGGAATTTTCATACGAATTTAAATAATAAATGCACTTTAAGTTATTGGATGAATAAATTGCAACCACTTGAAACTAATGACAATTTCTTTGTATCTTTAAATCAGGATCAAAATCTGAACCACTATCAAACAATTTACGAGCATCCAATATTTTCACCTAAAACTTTAAATGCTCAAAAAAACATTTCACAAATTCAAGGCTATGAGAATTCTTATTATGTTGGTAGTTATCTTGGCTATGGTTTTCATGAAGACGGTATTCAATCTGCTATAAAAGTTTGTAAAAGGCTAAATATAGATTTGAAAGAATTTAAAAATGCGGATACCTCAAGAGTGCAATGGAATTAATTTCTTCTCATTGTTTTGGAATAGGTAAAATAATTCATAAAAGAACAAGGGATACTGATAATTTTTTTCAATATAAAGCACCTTATTTAAGTATAAATCTAAGTAACACAATAAACATCCATCCATTAATTTCTCTAAATAAATTTAACCTTTTTTCAATTTTTTATAAACAGCACGGATTTAGAAATAAAAAAAAGAGTTTATATGATTTTGCAAAAAATGTTGCTGAAAAACACAATATTGTTTTTAATAGTATTCAATTTATATGTATCCCATCAATTGTTGGTTATTCTTTTAACCCTATTAGCTTTTATTTATATCTTGATAGTAAAAATAAAGTTAAGTCGATCATATATGAAGTGAAAAATACATTTGGAGACCAAGTTCATTATTTAACTTTGAACAAATTAAAAGATAAAGAGTTTAAAAAAAATATGTATGTTTCACCATTTATTGAAATGGACTGCACTTATAAGATTTCTTCAAAAAATAAAAGAAAAAACCATTTTTTTTGTAATATTAATCAATTTAACCTTAAAAAGGAGCAAATATTTTATGCCTCCATAGATTTAAATTTAAAAGAAATAACTTTCTATAATTTTATTTTGTTTTTAATTTTAAATATTTTTGGGAGTATAAAAACAATCACTCTTATTCACTATCAGGCAATCAAGCTTTTATTAAAAAAAAGTAAATTCTTTAAATATTCCAATAGAATAAAAGATAATCTATACTTAGATTAGTTACAATTAGGTAAAATCTTGTTTATTGATAGATATATAAAAAAAGTTTGTTCTAAAATAAGATATGGATCTTTGACTTTAAATGTTAAGGGTAAATCTTATGAGTTTTACGGTGAATTAGAGGGTCCTTCAGTGCATTTAACAATTAGTCGTATTTCTATGATATGGGATTTGTATTTTCGCGGTTCAGTTGGACTTGGTGAAGCTTATATAAAAAAGAAATTTGAAGCAGACGATTTAAGTAAATTCTTAGAATTTGGTGCACTAAATGAAAGAGCTTTTGGTAACGAAATGAGTGGATCTAAGTTTTACAGATTTTTATCAAAAAAATATATGAATAAAACTAAAAACTCATTATTTCAGAGTAAAAAAAATATTCATGCTCACTATGATCTTGGTAATGACTTCTATTTGGAGTGGCTGGATGATACTTTAACTTATTCCTCAGGTTTTTTTAAAACAGGCTTGGAAACGTTATCTGAGGCACAAAAAAATAAATTTGAAAGTCTTATTGAAGGTAATGAGCCTAGACCAGGTGATCATGTTTTAGAAATTGGGTCTGGATGGGGTAGTTTTGCTTTTTATTTAATTTCAAAATTCCCTGATATCGAAATCGATACTTTAACTATCTCAAAAGAGCAATACGAATTTGTAAAAACAAAAATTAGAGAACATCATTTAGAAAATAAGCTAAATGTCATATATAAAGATTACAGAGAACATCAAGGAGAATATTCTAGAATCTACTCCATTGAAATGTTTGAGGCTGTTGGAATACAATATTGGCAAACTTATTTTGAAAAAATTAAAGACTTGTTAAAACCATCGGGAGTCTTTTCAATGCAAACTATTGTAATTTTTGAAGATTTCTTTGAGAGGTATACTCGAAAAATTGATTTTATTCAAAAATATATTTTTCCTGGTGGAATGTTACCATCAGTAAAAGCTTTAGAAAAAATAGCTAATCAAAAAAAATTTGACTTTCAAATTAAAAATCAAATGGCCGATAGTTATTATCAAACACTTGAGATGTGGAGAAAAAATTTTAACAATAAATGGGATATAATTAAAAAGTTAGGTTACTCTGAAGATTTCAAAAGAATGTGGAATTTTTACTTATCATATTGTTCAGGAGGTTTTAAGGCAAAAACTATTGATGTATATCAGATAGATTTTATCAATAAGTAAATTAAATCTGTTAAAGATCTACTTTCATCAATGAGCGTATTGATTGTGTGTATGAGAAATGTATTAATAGCGAGTATTTTATTAATATTTGTCAGTGGGTGCAATAACATGAAACTTGAAGACTTTGCCAACAAAAAACCAATATTCAAAATAGAAGAGTATTTTTTAGGAAAAACAACAGCGAGTGGTCTTTTTATTGATAGACTTGGAAAGGTAAGGCGACAATTTACTGTTGAAATGGAGGGTATTCAACAGGAAGATAATTTTATTCTCAATGAGACCTTCCTCTATGATGATGGAGAGGAAGAATTCAGAAGATGGGAAATAAAAAAAACTGGTGAAAATACTTACGAAGGAATTTCTGATGATATTATAGGTGTAGCTTTAGGTGAAAGTTCAGGTAATGCTTTAAATTGGCATTACACATTAAAACTCAAGTATGGTGATGGAATAATGAATGTTAAATTTGATGATTGGATGATTATGCAAGATGAAAAAAATGTATTCAACAAAGCTACTATGAAAAAATTTGGTATAAGATTAGGAGATGTTTATTTATTCTTCACTAAGCAGTAGTAGACTGTAATTTTTCTGCTTTTTCTTTTGCTTTTCTCTCGCGTTCTGCTTTTCGCTGACCTTTTTCAACAAGTGCTTCGAGCTCTTCATAAGTACATAAACCAAGATCAGTGGGATTTCTAAATTCTGTAATTGGTTGAGATTGATTACCAGCTCTTATATTAGCAACAGTAGGCTTAGTAGAACTTGTAAGTTTAGCTATTTGCGTATCTGTTAGTATTTGTCCATACTCACGAATTAGCCAAGCTATAGCCTTAGGTCTTTCTTGTCTTACTGATAATGGTAAGTATTTTTTTGTTTTAACGCTCGATTGAATGGACTCAGATTTTTTATTTTGCAATTGAAGTTCAAGTGAATGATCTCCCTCACAACGTTTAATCTCATCCATAGTTAATTGACCACTGGCTATAGGGTTTAATCCTTGCATACGATATGCGTCCTCACCATCTGCAATACTTTGAACTTCTAGCTCATGTAATTGACAGAATTGAGATATTTGGGAAAAACTTAAAGCAGTATTGTCTACTAACCATACGGCCGTAGCTAGGGGCATCAAAGGTTTATTGTCAGACATGGTCTAGTTAAAATATTAAATATTAAATGACTTATATTTATTTTTAAAACGTGCAACTCTTCCACCTGAGTCAACCATTTTTCCAGATCCTTGATTCCAAGCTGGATGAGATAATGGGTCAATTTCAAGCTTCATAGTATCGCCAGCTTTACCCCAGGTAGATCTCGTCTTATATGTTGATCCGTCAGTACGTTCTACAGTAATTTCATGGTAATCAGGATGTATTTTTTGTTTCATGGTTATGAGAAAATAGAGATCAAAGGTTAAAAAATCAAGTAAATATTTATAGGCTTTTCAGCAATTCGCCGCTAATGGCTGCACTAGAGGCTATTAAACTTTCATCATTTAAGGGATCAAAAACATTACCTTTTTTATTTAGGCATATCCCACCAGCCTCATTTACTAAAATAATACCTGCTACGATATCCCAAAGATTTAATCTTAATGACCAAAATCCATCAAATTTTCCTGATGCCACATTCGCTAAATCAAGAGCTGAAGAACCAAGTATTCTGACACTTGTTTTCCTTTGAAGCGATCCTATTTGAGCAATTCCTTTTTCAAGAATATCTTCATGCTTGATTTGCACACCAGATGTAAACATACATCCATCTAACTTATCTCTTTGGGAAACCCTGAGCCTTTGGTTGTTAATCCAAGATCCAGAACCCTTATGAGCCCAAAATAATTCATTCAAAATTGGGTTATATGTAACACCGGCAATAATCTCTCCTTTTTGCATCAATCCAATGGTTACTGCAAAGTAACCATTTCCATGTATAAAATTTTTTGTTCCGTCAAGTGGGTCTGAAATAAACACAGGAGTATCACCTTTAAGCTTATCTAAATCTTCAGCACTAAAAGTCTCCTCGTCAATTTGAAGAAAATCAGGTCTATCTTTTCCCAAAGTATAACTGATAGTTTCAGATGCTCTAATATCTGCAGAGGATACAAAATCATTTTTATCTTTTTTAGAAATTTGAAGTTTCTCAAGCTCTCCAAAATCTCTTATTAAAGATTTTGCAGCATTCCTACATGCCTTTTCCATAACAACAATTACTGGTGGGACAATAGCCATAGAAAAAATTATTTTGCTTTTTCTATGTAAGTTAATTCAGACGTGTTGATTCTAATTTTGTCACCCGTTTCAATATGAGGTGGAACAGTAACTCTTACACCGTTAGTTAACAATGCTGGTTTATATGATGAAGATGCTGTTTGTCCTTTAACAACTGCCTCTGTTTCGGCTATTTGTACAGTAAGATTTTCAGGAGGATTAACATTCATTGGTTTTTCATCATAAAACTCAATAGATACTTCCATTCCATCTTCAAGAAATTTTGCTGTATTTTCATTCACTTGACTAATATTCATAACTATTTGCTCATAGGTTTGGTTATTCATAAAAGTAAAATCCTCTCCACTACGAAATAAAAATTGATGATCTATCTCTTCAGCGCGAATTTTTTCAAGAGACTCTGAGCTTCTAAATCTCTCATTTAATTTTGACTGGTTTGAAATATTTTTCAACTCAGCTTGAATATATGCCCCACCTTTTCCAGGTTGTGTATGGGATAATTTAGCGACTTTCCAAAGCGAATTATTATGTTGAATTATATTTCCTATCTTTAAGTCGTTAGCATTAATTTTCATTTAGATTTGTAAATTTGAATCATTCGCTCTAATAAAGCCAAGGCATCTACTCTAGATCTTTGAAAACAATTTCTTCCAATAATTGAGCCGTTTCCATCTCCTTGGTGAATTGCAAGCACTTCATCCATTAAAGCTTGATCATCTTTTGCATCACCACCTGAAAATACCACTAAGCGTTTTCCATCAAATGCAACTTTTTTGATATGAGCCACACGATCCTTTAAAGTGCTTATAGGTATATTATTATCTTCAAATGCTTTTTTAGTTGGGTCTTCTTCTAAAAAATCACTAGGTAGTTTTACTTTAATAATATTTGCCCCCAATAGAGCAGACATGTGTGCTGCATATGAAATTATATTCATTGCCGTTTCACCTTTTTTGCTAATCTTTGAACCTCTCGCATAAGCCCATAAAACAACAGCAAGTCCTTTTTCTTTGGCCTCGAAACTAAGTCTTTTAAATTCTTCCATTAATTCAAAATTATGATCAGACCCAGGATAAATCGTAAAACCTATCGCAGCACATCCTAATTTTAATGCATCATTTACACTCCCAGTAACAGCTTGATCAAGAGATGTTGCAAGAGTGTTAGAACTATTAATTTTTAATATAGTTGGAATTTGACCATTATGATTCCCAGAACTCATTTGCAGTAAACCAAGAGGAGCAGCATAAGCAGATAAACCAGCATCTATTGCAAGTTGGTGATGATAGTTTGGATCGTAAGCTGGGGAATTTACAGCAAAACTTCTATCGGGCCCGTGTTCAAAACCCTGATCGACAGGTAAAATTATCATTCTTCCAGTTCCACCTAACTTTCCATGTCCCAAAATTTTCATAAGATTTGATCTGACACCTATATTTTCGTGGGTGTAGTTTGATATAATTTTTCTTGTAGTATTTGTTACTTTCATAATAGCCCCTATAAATTACACACTTGAGCGGTTGTCTCAAGCATTCTATTTGAAAATCCCCACTCGTTATCATACCAAGTCAATACTCTACCAAAATTATCTGAAACTGTTGTTGTTTCACTTAAATCCAAAATAGAACTCCTTGCGTCATGATTATAATCACTTGAGACTTTAGGGTCTGTATCCACTCCTAAAATACCTTTAAGAGAGCTATTCGCGTATTCTTGGAATTTATTATTTAAATTTTCAATTGTGATATTTTTTTTAGTGTTAAATTTAAAATCTACTAGAGATACATTTGGCGTTGGAACTCTTATAGCTGTGCCATCTAATTTTCCATTTAAATGAGGAAGGACGAGACCGACTGCTTTGGCTGCACCTGTGCTTGTTGGTATAATGTTAGTTGATGCTGCTCTTGCCCTTCTAAGATCTTTATGAAATGTGTCTACTGTATTTTGATCACCTGTAAAAGAGTGAATAGTTGTCATGTATCCATTTTCAATTCCGAACTCTTGATCTATAACAAAAGCCACAGGAGCCAGACAATTAGTTGTACACGAGGCATTAGAGATTATTTGATGATCTATATTAATATTTTTGTTATTAACTCCTTGCACAACCGTTATATCAGCACCAGAACATGGAGCAGAAACTATAACTTTACTTGCTCCGCTTTCGATATGAGACATAGCCTTTTCTTTAGATGCAAAAACACCCGTGCACTCTAAAATAATGTCGACTTTCTTATCTTTCCATTTCAAATCAATAGGGTTTCTCTCAGATGTAACAGTTACTGTATTTTTCCCTATTGAAAATTGTTCATTGGAAATCTTATTAACCTCCTTATTGAGAGGTCCGTGAATACTGTCATATTTAAGTAAGTGAATATTTGAGTCAATATCAGCCAAGTCGTTTACATAGCTTATCTCATATTGATTACTAAATTCATTTAATCTTTCCAAAAATGCTCGATAAACAAGCCTACCTATTCTACCAAAACCATTAATCGCTACTTTTTTTTTCATTTTGTTTTAATTTTCCTGATTATTTTATTAGACACAGTTACTGTTGTTAAACCAAATTTTCTAAAAACTTCATTCCCGGGTGCACTAGCACCAAAATTATCTAATCCAAATATATTTTCATATTTTGTGTACTTATTCCAATACATTGTTGATCCAGCCTCAATTACAAAAGTTTCACTAGATTTTGATTTTAATAAATTATTTTTAAATGTTTTTGATTGTTTTTCAAAAATAGAAGTTGATGGCATTGAAATGACTTTTGCAATGATACCATCACCTCTAATTCTTACAGCAACGTTGACAGCTAAAGACACTTCTGAACCAGTAGCTATAATAGTAATATCATTATTAATTTTTCGACCATATATAACGTAAGCACCTTTAAATTTTTTTGAGTCTAATTTTTTATTTGAAATTTGTGGCAGATTTTGCCTTGAAAGACAGATAAATGAAGGCGCATCTTTGATTTTTAAAGCCTCTCTCCAACATACAATTGTTTCTTTTAGATCGCAGGGTCTAAAAACATAACTATTTGGTATGAGTCTTAACATATTAATTTGTTCAATAGGTTGATGAGTAGGACCATCTTCACCTAATCCAATAGAGTCGTGTGTGAAAACTTGTATAGGATTAATTTTCATTAGTGCAGCTAAACGAAGACTTGGCTTCATATAATCAGCAAAGCTCAAAAAAGTCCCTGAATATGTTTTGTAAATTTTGGTAGCAGCAATACCATTCATTATTGCTGCCATACCATGCTCTCTTACACCATAATGGATATATTGTCCTGTTGTGTTCACGCTATCCAGAACAGACATTTGTTTACCTTTTGTGTTATTAGAGCCTGTTAAGTCTGCAGAGCCTCCAAGTATCGAATGATCTTCTTTAAAATAATGTAATATTGCTTCAGAGGATTTTCTAGTAGCCTGATCAGACTTAAAATTTTTAAAATCTATTTCTATTTTATTAAATAACTTATCTATGTCTTTATTTAATAAAGTTGTGTGAGATATTGATTTAGTTTTTTTGTATATTTGTAAATTTTTGGTTGATGAATTTCGCCAAATTTTTAAAAGTTTATCTGGAATTTGAAAAGGTTTTTCATTCCAAGATAATTTACTTCTTGTTAATTTCACTTCCTCTGAACCTAAGGGTGAGCCATGTGATGATGCTTTTGCAGATTTATTTGGAGAACCAAATCCAATAGTAGTTTTAAAATTTAGCAAACAAGGGACTTTTGAAATTTGTACTTTTTTTAAAAGTTTATAAATATTTTTATGATCATGACCTTTTCCACTATGTACCTCCCAATTTACTGATTTAAATCTAAGGTTTGTGTTATCACTAAAAGCTAGGTCTGTAGATCCATCAATACTAATTTTGTTGTTATCGTATATTAGTATCAAATTATTAAGTTTTAAGTGCCCAGCTAGACTAATTGCCTCTTGGCTTATCCCCTCCATTAAACAGCCATCACCACAAAAAACATATACCTTTGGTGCTTTAGACAATTTTTTCTCTTTTGAAAGCTTTTTAAGTGCTATGGCCATTCCTACCGCATTCGAAATTCCTTGTCCAAGAGGACCAGTCGTTATTTCTATACCAGCATCTGTTTCATATTCAGGATGTCCCGCTGTGATATAGCCCAATTGTCTAAAATTTTTAATTTGAGATATTGTCATTTTTTTATAACCGGTGAGGTATAAAAGTGAGTAAAGCAACATCGAACCATGTCCATTAGATAGAACGAATCGATCTCTAAGTAGCCAGTTCGGATCTTTGGGATTATGAATAAGAAAATCGTGAAAGAGCACTGTGGCAATGTCAGCCATTCCCATCGGCATACCAGGATGACCAGATTTTGCTTTTTCTACCGCATCAATTGATAAAAATCTGATACAGTTCGCTAATTTGGTGTAATTTTTCAATGGAATAACTTTTCTTAATAACTAATAATTAAAGTATGAACGAATTTCAACAACAAATACTTCAAAAAATTGAGCAAATTGCATCAAAACTTCAGAATTATAAAACTAATAATCAAGAATTAATCAATGAGAGACAAGAATTAAAAGCCAAGATAGAATATTTAGAGAGAAGAGAGTCAGAATTAGTAACTGAATTAGAAAATAACAAACTTGAGCTATTTGAAAAATCTCAACTTATTGATCAAGCAACTAATAAAATTGAGGAATTACTCGGATCAATAGATATAGATGGCTAATTTAACTTTAACAATTGGAGGAAGACCACTAAAAATACAATGCTCCGATGATAATGTTGAAACAGTAAAAGAGATCGCTTCCTCAATTAGTAAACTCATAGATGATGAGAAGAAAGAGAACGTACCTTTTTTAACATCCACACTTATTGCCTATCTTAAATCAATGGAAGATGTTTTGAAAAAAGAAAAAATATTGCAAGACTCTTTGAACAAGAAATTATTTTATGAGAGCCGTATTCAAGAATTACAAAATGAAAATAATCATCTAAAATCTGACATTGAGCAAATTTTCAAAAAACTAAATGATAATATAATCATTGAATAAAAAACAAATTCGAAAACATCACCTGGGCCTAAGAATGCAACTAAGCACTTCGGATTTAGATATTTTTTCCAATAAAATAAATTCAAAAATAATAGATTTAATAGAAAAAATTAATCCAAATAGTTCTGTCGGTTTATTTTATCCATATAAAAATGAGGCAGATGTATTGAGAATTTCTAATGATTTAATAAATCAAAATATCAAATGTTTACTTCCCAAAGTGATATCAAAGGGATCCTCTTTAAAGTACTTTGAATATAACCCTCATAGTCCAAATTTGGAAAAAGGTTTTGGCGGTATCATGGAACCTAAGGGTGAAAAGACATTAGACCCTGATATAATTATAGCATCATGCTCTGCATTCAACGAACAAGGTTTTAGGGTAGGCTATGGAGGAGGTTTTTTTGATAGAACTATTGAAGAATTGAAAAAAAAAGGAAATTTAAAAACCATTTTAGCTGCTTTTGAAATTCAAAAAACCAATTACAATTTTCAGGAGAGTTTTGACCAAAAAGTAGATTATATTTGTTCAGAACAAAAAATTTATTCTTTATGAATTTTTTAGTGATTGGAGATGTTGTTGGAAGATCAGGTAGAACAGCTCTCAAAGAAAATTTAAAAAAGATAAAAGATCACTTTAATATTAGCTTTACAATAATTAATGCTGAAAATTCAGCTGGTGGTTATGGACTTACAGGAAAAATTTACGAAGAGCTTATAAGTTGGGGAGCTGATGCTATAACTTTAGGAAATCATGCTTGGAAACAAAAAGAAATCATAGAATATATGGATCAAAACCCAGATCATAATATTATCAGACCTCTAAATTTCGAAGTTGGATCTCCTGGTAGGGGGTTCAAAATTTTTACTCATAATAATGGAAAAAGAATATTGGTAAGCCAAGTTCATGGTCAAACATTTATTGACCTTCCCTTAAGCAATCCTTTTAATTCTATTGATACACAACTTTTATCTATAATTAATGACCATAAAATAGATTATTCATTTTTAGAGGTACATGCTGAAGTAACATCTGAAAAAAATGGTATAGCTCAAAATTATGATGGAAAATTTACAGCTATATATGGGACTCATGTTCATATTCCAACCTCAGACGCTAGGGTATTAGAAAAAGGCACTTGTTTTCAAACTGATATTGGCATGACAGGAGATTATAATTCTGTTATTGGTATGAAAAAAGAAAACGCTATCAAAAGAATGAGAACCGGATCCAACTCACATAGATTAGAACCCGCAGAGGGATTAGCCACTATTTCTGGAGCGGTTATAACTACAAAAGAGGGAGACACGAATTCAATTCAATCTATTCAAATAGGTGGTGTTTTGGATAGTAATTTATTATCTTAGCTCATGGCAGGACATTCAAAATTTAAAAATATTCAATATCGTAAAGGTGCTCAGGACAAAAAAAGAGCAAAACAATTTGCAAAAATAGGAAGAGAAATTCAAATTGCCGTGAAGATTGGAGGAACTGACCCAGAGTCCAATCCAAGATTGAGACTAGCTATAACAAATGCTCGAAGTGTAAATATGCCAAAGGATAATGTAGATAGAGCTATTAATAAAAATAATACTGAAGCTTCTGATTATTCAGAAGTTCGCTATGAGGGGTATGGTCCATTTGGAACGGCTTTTATAGTTGAGGCCTTAACAGATAATAAAAATAGAACAGCTTCAGAAATTAGATCTATTTTTTCAAAGAATGGGGGGAATTTGGGGGAGACAGGAAGTGTGAGTTTTAATTTTAATAAAGTAGGAGAAATACAAATCAAAAAAGAAATAGATGATAGCGCACTGGAGGATTTACTTGACCATGGTTTAGAGGATTATAATACAGATGATGATGTAACATATCTTTATTCTTCCTTTGAGGAATTAGCATCTTTTGAGAAAATACTAGTAGATAAAAACTTTGACATTGAAAGTGCAAATATTATTTGGAAGCCAAATTTAACCGTAAAAATTGAAAAAAAGGAAGATCTTGACAAGCTTATTAGATTAAATGAAGAGTTAGAGGATAACGATGATGTTCAAAATTGTTTTTCAAATCTTGATTTTGATAGTGAACTTCTAGAGGTTAATAATGCCTGATAAAGCTTGGAAAAATAGGGAAAGACTTGTGGCAAAGTTTTTTGGAGGTATGAGAAATGCCCTTAGTGGGATTAATTCAAAAGTTACTCATTCAGATGTAATTCACGATAATTTATTCATTGAATGTAAATTAAGAGCTAAACATACAGCTATTAAATTATGGGATGATACAAAATCTTTAGCAGATAAGGAAAAAAAAACCCCTGTCATTGCATTATGTGAAAAAAATAGACCTGGTTTTTGGATAATGGTACATTCAGATGATTTTGAGAAAGTCTCTAAAGAACTTAAGAATAAAAATATAATTGATGATGAATAATTAATGGAAGAAGTAGTCAACTTAGCATCCCTTGAAGGTTCGGTAGATTTCTCAATGATGGGAATGTTTTTAAAATCTGACTGGGTTGTAAAATTTGTAATAATTTTGCTAGTGATTTTTTCAATTCAATCTTGGAAGACAATCATTCAAAAAATTTTGTTAATAAATAAACTTAAAAAAATTTCAAAAAAATTTGAAAACCATTTTTGGTCTGGGGTGTCTTTAGATGAACTATACAAACAAATTGACGAATTTGATCAAGAAAGTTTCTCAAATATATTTAGAAATATTATGAATGAATATGAAAAATCTCGAATTCAGAAAAATAAAATAGACTCGGCTTTCATTCAAAGACTTTATACCTCTCTTGATTTAAGCATTGCTGTTGAAGATACAAATTTAAATAGAGGATTGTCTTTTTTGGCTTCCTCTGGATCTGTAGCACCTTTTATAGGATTATTTGGAACAGTTTGGGGAATTATGAACAGTTTTCAAGCAATAGCAATTGCTCAAAATACTAATCTCGCTGTAGTTGCACCCGGTATTGCAGAGGCTTTATTTGTAACTGCATTGGGCCTTTTCGTAGCTATCCCCTCAACCGCTTACTACAACCTCATAACTTCTAAAATTGATAACTATTTGTCAGAGGCTGAGAGTTTTGGGAAGGACTTAGTTAATATAATTTCACGCCAAGTTAAATAATTATATGAGAAAAAAACATCGACCTGTTTCTAACATAAATGTTACTCCGATGGTTGATGTTATGTTGGTTTTACTTATTGTGTTTATGGTCACAGCTCCTCTTCTAACTGTGGGTGTTCCAGTTAATTTGCCAAAAGTTGAGGCTAATTCTTTAGATGCACAAAAGGAACCACTTGAAATCTCAATTAATGAAAATAATGAAATTTACTTAGGTGAAGAATTAATACCTTTTGATGAGTTAATATTGAAAGTTAAAACTATTGCAGGCTCAAATACTGACATAAGAATTTTTTTAAGAGCTGATACCACAATTAATTATGGAGAAGTAATGAAGGTTCTTGGTGCTCTGAACACATCTGGTTTTCTAAAAATTGCTCTTGTAACAAAAAAACCAAGTTAAGTGTCTACTATTTCGCTATTTAATCCTATTAGATACTTAATCTTATCCATTGAAAATTTCAGTTACAAAAAAAGTGATTTTTATTTTCAAATATTCTCTTTTCTATTACATCTACTAATTTTGATACCAATGATAAATTTTACTTTTGAAAAAAAAATCAGTGATATTCCAATGATTTTACCAGTTGAAATGTTCATTATTGAAGAAGAGACAGCTGCACCCGAATTTGTCGAGGAGATAAATGAAATTGTTCCGACATTTCAAGAGGAGACTCCAAAACAGAATGAAACTGAGGCTATTGAACCAGATATAAAAGAAATTGCATCTCAAGAGTCAATTGATCCAATAATTCAGAATAATAATGAAGAAGTATTAGTTGATAACTCTGCAGACAAAACAAATGAATTTATCATTGATGAGAAAGTAAAACCTGAAATTAAAAAACCAGAAGAGGAGACACCGCCACCTATAGAAAATGATTTTGAAATTAAATTAAAACAAAAACCTGAACCTAAAGAAATACTTGAGCCTAAAAAGGATATTGAGATTGTTGTTAAGAAAAAGCCTGTAAAGAAAACTTTCAATGTAAGTACTGTTCTTAAAGATCTAGAAAATCAAGATAAAGAATTTAAAAAAGATCAGGAAGCATCTGAAGTAAAACAAGAGGAGGTTTTCACAGAAAAAGTTGGCCCAAAGATGACTATTTCAGAAATTGATTTATTAAGGCAACAATTACATGGCTGTTTAAATCTTAATGTTGGTGTTGCTAATTTAAAAGAAATAAAACCTGTTATTTATATTGAGGTTAACCCTGATCGAACTGTAAAAAGTTCTAAAGTAGTTAATAAAGAAAAATTAAATGATCCATCGTTTAGAACTGCTGCTGAAGCTGCAATGAGAGCAGTGAATAATCCGGAATGTAGCCCACTTTTATTACCAGTGGATAAATATGAACAGTGGAAAGAAATTAATTTTACATTTGATTTCAGCTGGATGTTTGATTAATAAAAATTTAGTATATTAAGCTCAAAATAGATTAAAAATAATTTATGATTAAAAAAATTCTTATAGTTTTGTTTTTTTCCATTAATGCAAACGCTGCTTTGGAAGTAACCATTGCTCAAGGAAAAGTCGAACCAACACCAATAGCCATAACCCAAATATTTGGCGCAGATGCAGACACATCAAGGTATGGGAATACCATAAGACAAATTATCTCAAATAATCTTACAAATTCTGGGCTTTTTTATACTGTAAATGAGGATTTATATATCCAATCTGATAATTTAGTTGAAAAAGTTCCGCGTTTTGAGGACTGGAAATTAATCAAAGCACAGTTTTTATTGAGCGCAGATGTCATTAAAACTGATAAAGGTATTAGACTTCGCATGAGGCTGTATGATGTCTTTAATGCAAAAGAGATTGAAAAATTACAACTAACAATACCTGATGAAGAT
>CACBJQ010000013.1:0-24792 GCA_902539635.1 uncultured Alphaproteobacteria bacterium | reverse complement strand
TACAGACCTGCTTGAATCAATCCAGCAAAAGCAAGGTAGGGATTAACATCTGCCCCAGGAACTCTGCATTCAATTCTTATTGAACTTCCGTGTCCTGCTAATCTAAATCCAGCGGTTCTATTATCAATTCCCCAGGCGGCAGATGTTGGAGCAAAAGAGGACTCTTGAAATCTTTTATAAGAATTTACGTTTGGAGCTAAAAAAATTGATAAATCCCTCAAAAATAAAATTTGTCCAGCCACATAACTTTTAAAAATTTTAGACATTCCATACTTGTCTTTAGTATCGGAGAAAATATTTTTTTTTGTTTTTTTATCGAATAAAGAATTATGAATATGACAGGAACTTCCGCAGAAATCTTGTTTGTATTTTGCCATAAAACTAACTGCACGATTATGTTTAAAAGCAATCTCTTTTGCAGCATTTTTTATTAAAATATGGTTATCTGCCATACTAAGAGCGTCAGTAAAAACTACATTAATTTCTTGTTGACCAGGTGAGGCCTCCCCTTTAGTGCACTCAACATATATACCGGAGTCTAATAAACTATTTCTTAACTCTTGATTAAAAGGCTCCTCTTTTGAAGTTTGAAATATCATATAATCTTCTATGTACCATGATGTTTCTTTTAAATTTTTATAATAACTATAATGAATATCTTCATAAGTTTGCTTGAAAAGAAAGAATTCTAATTCTGAACCTAACATCGGCTCAAATCCCATTTTATTAGCTTTTATAATTGCCTCTCTTAAAACTTGTCTTGTGGAATGCGAAACAGGAGTCTTTCCATCATGTTGAAAAGCATCGCCGAGAACTAAAGCTGTTTTCTCTAACCATGGTAAAACTTTGATGGTTCTTTGGTCAGGCTTAACAGTCATATCTCCGTAGCCAGTCTCCCAAGAGGATGATTTAAAACCAGGCACTGTATACATGTCCATATCAACTGTATAAAGATAGTCACAAAAATGAGTTTCTTTGTGAACATAGTCTAAAAAAGCCTTACCTGTTACTCTTTTTCCCACTAGTCGACCTTGCATATCGGATAGAGATACTAATACAGTATCAATCTCTTTTGATTTTATTTTTTTTTCTAATTCTTTAAATGTAATGCTCATAATCGAAAACTAAATAATGAAATATTTTAACATTTTATTAATAACTATTTTGACCAACGCTCTAAACTACTTTGCGCATATGAAAACTCTGTGGTCTTGTAAATTGATCAAATGCTAATACTGAAAGTGAGCAACCGATACCAGTGTCTTTTACGCCCGTCCATGCAAGTGCTGGATCTAAGTAATCACATCTATTCATGAAGAAAGTTCCTGTTTGGACATTTTTTCCAAATTCTTTAGCAAACTCCAAATCTTTTGTCCAAATAGATGCCGTTAGTCCATAAGGGCTATCATTCATCAAATTTTTTGCTTCTTGATCATCATCTACGGGCATAATTCCAACAGCAGGACCAAAAGTTTCCTCCATCATGAATCTCATATCATGATTGACATCAACCATTACTTGAGGGCTAACATAGCAATTATCTTCTCTGGATATTGTAAATTTACTCTCATCAATAAGACGTTTTGCTCCGCTGCTCTCCGCTTCATTTATTTGAGCTCTAATAAAATTAGCTGCTGATTGTCTAACTACAGGGCCTAAATTTGTGTCAGGTTTTGAGGGATCGTTTAAATTATAATTTTCAGTAATGCTTTTGAAGCCATCTATAAATTCTTTATAAATTTTTTTATCTACATAAATTCTCTCTATACCACAACAAGATTGACCAGAATTAAATAGTGCACCGTCTGCAAGGTTTTCAATTGCGTGTTTTAAATCAGCATCTGCTCTAACGTAGGCAGGATCTTTCCCTCCTAATTCTAGACCAGCATTAATAAATCGTGTTCCTATATATTTTTTTACCTCCTGACCTCCTCTTACAGAGCCAGTAAAAACAACGTGAGCTATTCTTGAGTCAGAGATTATTTTTTCACAAGCTTTATGATCAGTATGAATAAATTGGAAAACACCTTCAGGTATCCCCGTATTTTCAAAAGCTTGAAAAATTAGTTCTGCACATCTTGGTGTTTGAGATGAGTGTTTTAAAATTAAACTATTACCTGAAATTATAGCAGGAACAATTGTGTTAGTTGCAGTAATAATCGGATAATTCCATGGGGCCATTACAAAAATCACCCCAAGAGGTGTTTTATATATATAGTTGTCAAATTCTTCGTTTTGAGTGGCTGGAAGATTTTGTAATGAGTCTTTAGCAATATTTACCATGTGTCTAGAGCGCTCTTCAAAGCCTCTTAATTCTCCTGCACATTGAGATATGGGCCTTCCAATTTGCCAACAAATTTCCTTTGATATTTCATCTTTGAAATCGATTAAGTTATCAATAAATTTATTTACAATATTAATTCGGTCATCAAGAGATGTGTTTTTCCAAATTTCAAAACTTGTTGATGCTTTATCTATGACTGAATTAATTTTACTATCTGAGGCTAATTCTCTCTCTAGGTAGATAGAATTATCAATAGGCGTTATAGTTTTCTGCAAATTCATCAATCCTCCTAAGTTATAAAAACTATTATAATGAATTAAAATATTAGATGAAGAAAATTTATTAGTTTAAGATGTTCTTTTTGATGCGTATCTTGACATGAAGTTTTCAGCTAAATTCTTTAATACGCTTAATTGTTTGAGTCTAGAAACCCCATCAACTATTCCATCAACTGATTTGCTGATAAAGTTTTTGGTAGCAATGTCTTTTTCTGACTTGTCGTTAAGCCAATAAATTAATGTGGCAAGATAAATCATTGATAGCAAACCTCGCTTTGAGTAGTAACTAAAATCATTTGATTTATCACCTGATAAACTCCATATAAAGTCACTATTTTCATGAAGCATTTTAATGGACATTAATATGTTGCCAGGTCTCAAAAGAAATTTTAGCATTTCAGGCAATGCTTTTTTGAGATGACTGTTATTTTCAAATTTTAACTCCATGATTGTTTTAATTTTATCTCTAGTTTTCAATCGTGAGTTATTGAAGGAGTTGTAATTCTTCTCAACTTGCATGTTATTTTGAGCAATTATGAATTTTAAGACGTCATATTCAAAAGATGGAAATAATTTTGCTAGTACAGATGTTGAAATTCTTTGCTTTTTTGCACATTGTAAGAGAGTTTCTCTAGACCATCCAAATTTCGGTACTTCGTTAATAAATAAGTTGGCTAATTTTTCTTGCTTTGACTTCATATTTATATATAAATTACGCCTTTATGAGGTTACTAGATTGGCAATAGAAGTTCAAGTCAGAGATAATAATGTTGAGGCAGCTATACGCGTACTCAAAAAAAAGCTTTTAAGAGAGGGTATTTTCAAAGAATTAAAGTTAAGAAAAAATTATGAAAAACCATCAGAGAGAAAGCTTCGCGAAAAAGCCGAATCAATTAAAAGATTTAAAAAACTAATGCGTAAAAAGAAATTTGACTAATTTTCTAGTCCTTTAATTATATCTTCACAAACTTTCTTAGCATCTCCAAATAGCATTAAGGTATTGTCTCTAAAAAATAATTCATTTTGAACACCTGCATATCCACTTGCCATACCTCTTTTAACGAAAAATACTTGACCAGCATTTTCAACATCTAAAATAGGCATACCATAAATGGCGCTCGTCTTATCAGTTTTTGCAGCTGGGTTAGTTACGTCATTAGCGCCAATCACAAAGGCAACATCTGTCTCTGAAAAATCTCTATTAATTTCATCAAGTTCTAAAACCTCATCATAAGGAACATTTGCTTCTGCAAGTAACACGTTCATGTGTCCCGGCATTCTTCCGGCAACGGGATGGATTGCATATCTTACTTCTGCACCTGCCGCTTTAAGTAAATCACCCATTTCTCTCAGTGCGTGTTGTGCTTGAGCCACAGCCATTCCGTACCCTGGAACAATAATTATTGTTTTGCTATTTTTCATCATAAATGCAGCATCAGCAGCGTTACCTTGTTTTGCTTGACGATCATCTTTGACTCCACCAGCACTAGCTGCTTGTTCACCACCAAATCCTCCAAGTAAAACATTTAAAAAAGACCTATTCATTCCCTTACACATTATATAACTCAAGATAGCTCCTGATGAACCAACAAGAGCGCCAGTAATAATCAATAAATTATTAGATAGAGTAAAACCAATTCCAGCAGCGGCCCATCCAGAGTATGAGTTTAACATTGAGACAATAACGGGCATATCTGCCCCTCCTATCGGAACAATTAAAAGTACCCCGATAACAAATGAGGCAAAAACGATAAGCCAAAATAATTCTTGGTTTTGATCGATGCAAAACTTAACAATTAAAGCAATAATTCCTAAACCTAAAAGTAAATTAATAAAATGTTGACCTTTGAAAACTAAAGGATTTCCCGATACAAAACCTTGGAGTTTTCCAAAAGCTATAATAGATCCTGTAAAGGTCACCGCTCCTATTGCTGTTCCAATTGACATTTCTATTAAACTTCCCATCGGAATAGATCCAACAGTACCTATGTTAAAGGCACTAGGATTGTAATATGCAGAGGCAGCAACAAACACAGCAGCTAATCCTACCAAGCTATGGAAAGCAGCAACTAATTGTGGTAAGGCAGTCATTTGAATTTTAACTGCGATTGACGTTCCTATCAAACCACCTATTAAAAAAGCTATTCCAATTTCTTTATAGCTAAGCACACCAGGATTAGACAGTGTTGTGACTATAGCTATAGTCATCCCTAAAATTCCTAAAAAATTTCCTCTCCTTGCAGTTGACGGATGTGATAACCCTCTTAGAGAAAGTATAAATAGAACTGATGAAACTAAATATGCTGCAGTTGTTAGAGTAGACATTTTTTACCTATTGTTTCTTTTTAAACATAGAGAGCATTCGATTTGTTACAACAAACCCCCCAAATATGTTAACGGCAGCAAGAGTAACGGCAACTAAACCAAAATACTTAGAAATGTTACTATCAACTGGGCCTGCGGCCAATAAAGCTCCAACAATAATTACGGACGAAATAGCGTTTGTGACACCCATTAAAGGACTGTGTAAAGCTGGGGTAACCGACCAAACTACATAATAACCTACAAAACAAGCTAATACCAAAACAGTTATACCAAAAATAATAAAGTCACTATGGCCCCCAGATGTTTCGGCCACACTAGATGCTAACTGGCTTGCTTCATTTGCAATTTGTTGTGCCTTGTATGATAAATTTTCTAATTGATTTGAAATTTCTGACATAGTAACTCCTTTTATTTTATTAAAATCTTTCCAGCTGAGCAAATCATTGTGGCTTTAATAATTTCATCACTTTTATTAATCATAGATTTTTTCTTATCTTCAAAGTTCATTAATTTTAAAAAGTTAGAAATATTTTTCGAAAAAAGGCTTGAGGCATTATTTGCTACTCTGCCAGGAACGTTGGCATGACCTACAATCTTAAGACCATTTTTTGAAACGACTTTTCCAACTTGGCTAAATTCACAGTTCCCTCCTGATTCTACAGCTAGATCAACAATAACTGAGCCATTTTGCATGTTTTCCAACATTTCTTTTTTTAAAATTAAAGGTGCTTTTCTTCCTGGTATTTGAGCAGTACATATTACAATATCCATTGTTTTTAAAGTTTCGGCCAATAAAGCTTCTTGTTTTTTTTGGTACTCTGCACTCATTTCTTTTGCATAACCACCCTTTGTTTCAGCATTCTTGGACTCCTCATCCTCGACCATAACAAATTTACCACCAAGACTCTCAACTTGCTCTTTTGATGCTATTCTTACGTCTGTAGCAAAAACAATAGCACCTAATCGTTTAGCAGTTGCTATTGCTTGTAAACCTGCAACACCTGCACCTATAACTAAAACATTTGCCGGAGTAACTTTACCAGCAGCAGTCATAAATAATGGTAATACTCTGTTAAATTCTTGAGCGGCATCTATAACAGCATGATATCCAGCTAAATTTGCTTGAGAGGACAAAATATCCATATCTTGAGCTCGAGTAATTCTTGGAACTAATTCTAAAGCAAACGCTGATATTTTTTTAGAATTTAAAATTTTAATACTGTCTTGGTTGTTCTGTATACTGATTTGGGAAATAACCATAGAATTATTTTTTATTACTTTAGACTCGTCTGGGGTTGGGCAATTTATTTTTAAAATAATATCAGAATTCTTAAAAACTTCTTTTGAGGTAGATAGACTCGCTCCAGCTTCTTTATAAGATTTATCATTAAAACCTGAAAGTGAACCTGCCCCCTTTTCAATAAACACTTGGTGACCAGATTTTACATAGTTTTTTACATCATCAGGAGAAATCGAAACTCTATTCTCAAACTTTTTTTTCTCTTTAACTGTGCCTATTATCATTAACTTGTTCCTTTTAGAAGGTATGTTGTATATCAGATAAATCTAATTTGTTAAGTCTAAGATTTATAAATTTTATTAAAAATTTGTTGAAAGTTATCATAAACCGGCAAATTTAAATGCTTTTTTTTGATTGGTTTCAACATTTTTAACTGAAAAATCTTTAATTAAGTCATGAAAAAGCTTGTACCAATTTATTTCAGCTTTCAAATGGATAAAGATTGACCCTAGACCAACCGCTGCTCGATCCATAAATACAAACTCTCTTGGAGGTTTGACTCCTCCATATTTTTTTAGCTCTTTATGGACTTCGCTAGCTATTTTAGCTCCATAAATACCACTATCTGAGTCTTGTATTTTTCGAACCTCATTCTTCAAAATTGGATCATACAAAAATAAAGCCCATTTATTTAAAACATTCATTAATTTATCATCAATGTCTTTAAACCCCCATACTTCATAGGCGGTTTTTATCTTCTTATTATCTTTTTCTTTAAGAGCAAAATAAAGGTCTATTACGCCTTTAACAAACTTAGGTGGAAATATCCTTACACAGCCATAATCAAATAAATTTATATTGTTTTTATTATCTACTGAGTAATTACCTAAATGTGGATCTCCATGAATTATACCGTATTTATAAAATGGTAAGTACCATGCCATAAATAATTTTTTTGCTAATTCATTTCTAGTTTTTTGTGGTGCGTTTTTGTATTCAATTAATTTTTTGCCATTAAGAAATTCCATAACTAAAAGTCTGTTTGTAGATATTTTTTCGTAAACATTTGGGATTTTGATATAAGAGTTATTTTTATGAATAAATTTAAAAATTTTTAAATGTTTATTTTCTAAACTATAATTTAATTCTTCTTTTAGTCTTGCTTCTATTTCTTTATAGATCTCTCTAATTTGAATTGATTTATTATAACTAGAGTAAATCTTAAATATAATTTTTAATTGATTTAAGTCAGCTTCTACTGCTGAGGACATATCAGGATATTGTAGCTTACACGCAACATAATCATTGGTTTTCAATATGGCCTTGTGAACCTGACCTAAAGAGGCAGCAAAGCTTGCTTCTTGATTAAATTCTTTGAAGTTACTTTGCCAATTTTCACCTAATTCAGCTTTCATTCTTCTTTTTACAAACACCCATGACATCGGAGGTGCATTTGACTGTAATTCAGCTAATTTTCTCGCATACTCTTCAGGCAGTAAATCAGGAATGGTAGCGCTTAGTTGTGCCACCTTCATCAAAGGTCCTTTTAAATTGCCCAAGATCTCTGTGATTTGAGCCGCATACTTTTGATCGTTCAAATCAAAATTTAAATATTTTTTTCCTGCAAATTTTGTAGCCAAAGAAGTCATGGATGTTGTAACTTTTGAGTACCTTTTTACTCTTGATACTAAATTATTTTCTTCTTTCATTTTAAACTAGATACTTTTTTCAAACTCATCTATCAGACCTGAAATCATTGAGAGTCCCTTTTTCCAACTATTTTTTTGTTTTAAATCCACGTTAAATGGTTTTAAAACCTCACTATAGTGTTTTGAGCCACCACTTTTTAAAAGATTAATGTAACTTTCTTTAAAGTTTGGTAGGCCCTCATCATAAAGTTGAATCAAAATATTTACTAAACAATCTCCAAAAGCATATGCATAAACATAAAAAGGAGTATGAATAAAATGAGGTATGTATGTCCAAAAATATCTATAACCATCTGTTAATTCAATATTAGGCCCAAGACTTTCAGATTGTGTTTTCATCCAAAAATCACAAAGTTGATCAGATGATAGCTCTCCTTTTTTTCTCTCATTATGAACTAACTTTTCAAATTCAAAAAATGATATTTGCCTGACAACAGTGTTAATCATGTCTTCTATTTTTGATGCTAAAAGATATTTTCTGGCATTTTTATCACTTTCTTCAAGTAGTGTTCGAAAAGTCATCATCTCTCCAAAAACACTTGCTGTCTCTGCTAGAGTAAGAGGAGTGCTGGATAACAACAAACCTTGTTTAGCAGACAAATATTGATGACATCCATGTCCAAGTTCGTGAGCTAATGTCATTACATCTCTGGTTTTACCGTGGAAGTTTGTCAAAATGTAAGGGTGTATTGAGGGAATTGTAGAAGCTGCAAATGCTCCTGGAGATTTACCTGATTTTAGTTCTGCATCAATCCAACTGTTATTAAAAAATAATAATACAATGTCTTCAAAACTTTTATCAAAATTAGCATATGAGCGTATTACAATATCTTTTGCCTCAGACCAATTTATCTTTTTATTAGGTGAGTCAGGATAAGGTGCATTTCTATCCCAATAATTAAGTTTTTCTTGATTAAAAAGTTTAGCCTTAATTTTATAGTATCTATGTGAAATATTCTTGTAATTGGAAGTAACACTTTCAGTTAGTGCCTCGACAACTTCATTTTCAACATTATTCGCTAAATTTCTTGAGTCTATTGGAGATTTGTATTTTCTCCACTTATCATTAGTAATTTTATCTTTTGCAAGAGTGTTAGTAATAAAAGAAAAAGTTTTTACATTCGATTTAAAGACATTTTCAATACTTTTTGCTGCTTTTTTCCTGGTTGTTGATTTATGATCGGATAATAAATTTAAAGCTTCTGAACTATTTAAATCTTTATCATCGATTTTAAATTTTAAATCATTAATTTGTTCTTCAAAGAATCTCACCCATGAAGAGTTAGAGGTTAAATTCTTATCAAGGAAAATCTTCTCACTCTTTTCATCAAGTTGATGTTGTTTATATCGACGAATGTTAGTTAACCAATTTTTATATTTGCCAGCATTTGATAAAAAATTTTCAAATTCTAAGTCATTTGTAGCATTTATTTCGTTTGTAAAAAAAATCAAGTTTGATGATATCTCTGTAAGTTTTTCATTTATACCTTGATAAAATTGAACCGTCTCTTGGTCGTTCAAATTTGTTGCGTATATTAAAAAAGCAAAATTACCAAGCTTGTCACCAAGTTCATTACCGTCTTCATACTCTTTTATGATGCTTTCGAGATTTTGAGCTTGATTAACTAATTGACCTTTGTATTTTTTGTTAAAAGATTTAGAGAAATTTCCATATTTTTCGAGATCAAGATCAATTCCTTCATCTTTGATAGATGAGTAAAAGTCTCCTAAATTCCAATTCGGCAATTTTTCAATCATCTAAACTATTTTTTTTTAAATTTTTCTATTTGTTCTTTTGTTGCCTCTGATTGATATTTACTTTTCCATTCAGAGTAAGCCATTCCATAAATAATCTTTCTTGATTCCTCATAGTCTAGATCATAGTTTTCCTCTTTTGCATATTTTACATACCATTTTGATAAACAATTTCTGCAAAATCCACTCAGATTCATCAGATCAATATTTTGTACATCAGACCTATCTCTTAAATGATTAATTAAATGATCAAGTACGTTAGCTTTAATTTTGTACTCTTGTTCTTTTGATATTTTACTCATGGTAATTTACTAATATCATGTTATTTATTAATTTCTAAACAAATCAAATGAAACTTAGAAACCGTAAAGCCAAAATTGTTGCAACTTTAGGACCAGCCTGTGAGACTGAAAAAGCTATTGAGAAATTATTTTTATCTGGTGCTGACGTATTTCGTCTTAATTTTAGTCATGGTGACCATGAGGATCACAAAAAAAAAGTTAAAATTATTAGAAATTTAGAAAAAAAACATGATCGTTATATTTGTATTTTAGGTGACTTACAGGGTCCCAAATTCAGAGTTGGTAGATTTCTAAATGTCAAAGAACAACTAAAAAAAAACCAAATATTTACTTTTGATCAAAATAAAAAAGACGGTGATAGTTCTCGAGTCTACTTGCCTCACAAAGAAATTTTCAAATCTATAGCAATCGGACAAAGGCTGTTAGTGAATGATGGTAAGGTAAGGTTAAAAGTTAAATCAAAATCTGCTTCTGCAATTAAATGTGTTGTAACAGATGGTGGAGAAATCTCTAATAACAAAGGATTGAATATTCCAGATACAAAACTTGATTTAAAAATAATCACACCAAAAGATAAAAAAGATTTAGAGCTAGCTATTAAACTTGATGTTGATTGGATAGCTCTTTCATTTATTCAAACTACAAAAGATTTATTAATAGCAAAAAAACTTATTCCTGCAAAATTTAAAGTAATGGTTAAAGTAGAAAAACCCTCTGCTATGGAAGAAATTGAGTCGATTACTGAAAATTCTGATGGAATTATGGTTGCTAGAGGAGACCTAGGTGTAGAAACTAATCCAGAGGATGTGCCAATTCATCAAAGAACAATGGTAGCTGCTTGCAGGAAATATGGAAAGCCATGTATCGTTGCAACCCAAATGCTTGAGAGTATGATTGACTCACCTACTCCAACAAGGGCTGAGGCCTCTGATGTCGCCACAGCAGTATTTCAAGGAGTAGACGCTGTAATGCTATCTGCAGAGTCAGCTGCTGGTAATTATCCCAAAGAGTCTGTAGAAATGATGGATAAAATAATTAAACGTGTTGAAAGTGATCCTAAATATTTAGCTAATATTCAAAATTACAATTTGAATATTGTAAAAACATCTACAGAGGCTATTGCAACTGCAGCACTTGAAGTAGCCACCATTGCTGAATGTAATTGTATTGCAACATTTTCTCAATCAGGAAGATCTGTTTTAAGAGTCGCAAGGATGAGACCTGATGTGACCTTAATAGGATTAACAACTAATAAAAAAGTTGCTCGTCAAAATGCTTTAACTTGGGGTACTTTTATGGATGTTGTAGATGAAATTTCATCATCAACTGAGATGGTTGACCGTGCCTGTAAAATAGCAAAGGTAAGAAAAATTCTAAAACATGGTGAAAAAATAATAATCACAGCTGGAGTACCTTTTGGAAAAGTTGGAAATACAAATATTCTTCGAATAGCTAAAATTATTTCTAATAGTAAATTAACTTAATTTAGAACAAGCAGTTTTAATTCTTTGGCAGGCATCCTCTAATATTGAATCAGAGGTTGCATAAGATATTCTAAAGAAACCCTCTAGCCCAAATGCAGAACCTTGTACACCTGCAACACCCACCTCTTCAAGAAGATAATCCATAAAGTCACCATCAGTTAAGAGTTTTTTACC
Source organism: uncultured Alphaproteobacteria bacterium (assembly GCA_902539635.1). Lineage (GTDB taxonomy): Bacteria > Pseudomonadota > Alphaproteobacteria > HIMB59 > HIMB59 > HIMB59. The sequence goes on along the minus strand of CACBJQ010000013.1, from coordinate 13,241 downwards.
AGACTCCGTTGTCTTACCTAAAACTCCTTTACATGAAGCAAAAACATAAAAAGCACCCTCAGGAGTTCTGCAAGACAATCCAGGTGTTTCATTTAAATGTTTTACAACTAAATTACGCCTTCTAAGAAAAGATTCATTGTTTGACAAGATAAAACTTTGATCTCCATTTAATGCCTCAACAGAGGCTGCCATTGATATTGATGCTGTTGAAGATACATTTTGTGATTGAACTTTGTTCATTGCATTGATGAGACTTACTGGACCTGCTGCGTAGCCTACTCTCCAGCCTGTCATACAATAAGACTTGGATAATCCATTCATCGTTAACGTTCTTTCTTTTAAAAATGGGCAAACTTCAGCTATTGTTTTGAACTCATTGGTGTCGTATACAATCTTTTCATAAATATCATCTGATAAAATATAAATATTTTCATAACTTTTTAGAACATCTCCTATAGCAACCAATTCCTCTTTGGTATACATAGATCCAGTCGGATTACTTGGGCTATTTAGCATCAGCCATTTTGTTTTTGAAGATATATTTTTCTCCAAATCATCAGGTGTGATTTTAAAACCATTTTGCTCACCACACTCAACTATGATAGGTTTTCCATCATTTAAAATTACAATATCGGGGTAACTCACCCAATATGGAGCAGGGATTATAACTTCATCACCTTGATTAATAGTTGCTGAGAAAGCATTATAAATTATATGCTTTCCACCAACTCCAACTGTAATATTACCAAGTTCATAATCTAAGTTATTATCTCTTTGAAATTTTTTTTGAATTGCGAGTTGCAGGTCTGGTGTTCCTTTACCTGGTACATACTTAGTAAAACCCTTATTTATGGCCTCAATAGCTGCGCTTTTAATGTGATCAGGTGTATCAAAATCTGGTTCTCCGGCTGCTAAAACAATCACATCCTTACCAGCTCTTTTCAGTTCCTGGGCCTTCATATTGGTAGCTATTGTTAATGATGGTTTTATGTTATTTACTCTATTTGAAATCATTTTTTTTATTTAGTTATCTATAAACTTATTTATAAATTTCTACAAGTATGCCATTTAAAATAGTAAGTGAAAATAAACCTAAAGGAGATCAGCCTCAAGCAATTAAAAAATTGATTGATGGTTTAGAAAAAAGGAAACAAAGCCAAGTATTATTGGGTGTAACCGGCTCTGGGAAAACATTTACAATTGCAAATGTTATTGAAAAATATAACAGACCAACATTGATTATGGCTCCAAATAAGACCTTGGCTGCTCAATTATATGAGGAGTTAAAAGTATTGTTTCCTAAAAATGCAGTTGAGTATTTTGTGAGTTATTATGATTATTATCAACCAGAAGCTTATGTACCTCGGTCAGATACATTCATAGAAAAAGAGTCCTCTATAAATGAGCAAATAGATCGTTTTAGACACTCAGCAACTAGATCATTAGTGGAAAGAGAAGATGTAATTATTGTAGCAAGTGTTTCATGTATTTACGGCATCGGGTCCGTTGACTCTTACTCTAAAATGACTTTAGAAATAAAAAAAGGACAGAACATTAATTTAATGGAGTTCCTGAGAGAATTAGTAGAGTTACAGTATAAAAGAAATAATATTGATTTTAGAAGAGGTATGTTTCGAGTAACTGGAGATCGGGTTGATGTTTTTCCTGCGCATTTAGAGGATATAGCTTGGAGGATAAGTTTTTTTGGAGACGAGGTGGAAGATATTAAAGAGTTTGATCCTCTCACAGGTGAATTCATTCAAAGCTTCGAAGAAGTAAAAATCTTTGCAAATAGTCATTACATTACTCCAAAACCACGATTAGAGAACGCTATTAAAGAAATTAAGAAAGATTTAAAAATAAGACTAGAAGAGTTTGATAAGGAAAAAAAGTTGCTTGAATTTCAAAGATTAAAAGAGAGAACTAATTTTGATTTGGAAATGATACAGGCAACAGGAACATGTTCAGGAATTGAGAATTATTCGAGATATTTAAGTGGAAGACAACCTGGTGAACCACCGCCAACTCTATACGAGTTTATTCCAGAAAACTCGCTTCTTATAATTGATGAGTCTCATGTATCCGTGCCTCAAATAAATGGAATGTATAAAGGTGACCGATCTAGAAAAAAAACTTTATCAGATTATGGATTTAGACTTCCATCTGCATTGGATAATCGACCTTTAACTTTTGAAGAATGGAATATGATGCGTCCCCCTACTATTTTTTTATCTGCAACTCCTGGCCCATGGGAATTGAATGAAGTCGAAAATAAGTATGTTGAACAAATCATACGACCCACAGGTCTAATTGATCCTGAGTGTGTGATCAAAACAACTGTCAATCAAGTGGAAGATTTGATGGGTGAAATTAAAATAACACTCAATAATAAAAATAGAGTATTGATTACAACTCTTACAAAAAAAAATGCCGAGGACTTAACCAATTACTTAAAAGAACATAATTTAAAGGCTGAATATATGCATTCTGATGTTGAGACTATTGACAGAATAAAACTTATTCGCTCTTTAAGAATTGGGGAGATTGATATTTTAATTGGTATTAATTTACTCAGAGAAGGACTAGATATTCCTGAGTGTGGTTTAGTCGCCATTCTTGATGCTGACAAAGAGGGTTATTTAAGGTCAAAAACTAGTTTGGTCCAAACTATAGGTCGTGCAGCAAGAAATATAGATGGAAAGGTGATTTTATATGCAGATGTATTAACTAAAAGTATTAAAGCAGCTCTTGAGGAAACAAAATACAGAAAAAATAAACAAATTGAATTTAATAAGAAAAATAACATTACCCCTCAATCAGTGAAAAGAAATATTGGTGAAATTATCGAGAGCATCTATGAAAAAGATAGCTATACTGTGGGTACATCTGAAATTGATAAATTGAGTCCTAATAAATTTGAAAAACATGTTCAAAAATTAGAGAAAAAAATGTTATCTGCAGCTGAAAATTTAGATTTTGAAAAAGCTGCAATGTTCAGAGATGAGATAAGGAAGCTTAAAAAAGATCAAATGGGTGTGAATTGATTGAGAGTTTATTAGGAGTATTAATTAGTCTTGCTCTATTAATATGGTCATGTGATTTTGCAATAAAAAATTCAATATTAGTCTCACACATTTATAAAATTAGGCCAATCCTTGTTGGAATATTTATTATAGCTATTGGCACTTCCCTCCCTGAGTTTGCAGCAACATTTCAGGCATTAAAGTTAAATTCTGTGGGAATAGTAGCAGGTAATCTTGTTGGAAGTAATATTGCAAATATTTTATTGGTAGGGGGTATCATGTTATATCCCATTACTAGGTTAGTAACTGATAAAAGTGATAAAAGTACTTTTTTATTTTTTTTTATTTTTTCAATCGTTTTTTTTATTTTCATAATATTTAATTTTAATATTGGCTATATGTACGGTGTTTTACTTTTTGGATTACTTTGTTTTTTTATTTATTTTGAATTAAAAAAACCAATTGATGAAGCTAATACAATATCCGAAATAAAACATTCTTCATCTTTTTTTATTATTTTAAAAATAATATTAGCATTTATAGCTTTATTTTTTAGTTCTAAGTATTTTATTATTTATGCAAAAGATTTAACTAGCATATTTGGTGTTGCAGAAACTACGATTGGAATAACAATTGTTGCTTTTGGTACTTCTTTGCCAGAGGTAATTGCAACAATTATATCAATTTTGAAAAAACAAAATAATTTGGCAATTGGAAATATTCTCGGATCAAATATAGCCAACATATTTGGAATAACGATTATTGCTGTGCTAATCAATGGAAGTATAAATTTTTATGAATTACTTAGTCAAATTGATAAATGGCTATTTTTAGTGACTTCTTTATTATTTTTTATAATTATTTCTTTAAAATTAGCTGGAAAATTAATTTCTCTTAGCTTTATATTAGCCTATATGATCTATTTTGTGTTCCTATACTTGTAGAATGAAAAAATTAAAAGTCCTAATACCCATAGCAATACTTTTAATTTTAGTGATTTTATTTGGTCTTAGTTTTCTAAGATTGCCTATGAATATTTTATCTCAAGAAATGGTCGAAAGAGAAACTAAAGGTTTTGTTACATTGAACAGTTTATCAAATCAAACTTTAAAAATTATGCCTAAACCAATTCTCTTTATAGATAATTCAAATTTCAAAATTAATCATTATTTAATCCAAACTGATTTTGCAGCTTCCGATATTGAAATTTCTAGATCTATTTTTAACGCAGATGATATTTCAATTACACTCAACCAAGCAAGAATAGAAAATATAAATTCAAATTTTGTTAATAATGCGATTTTACTAGAGGGTGATATCGATAATTTAAAATTAAAGATCTCTAACGATGGCAACAATACAAGAATAATATCAAATAAATTTAAATATAAAGGCTCTGATTTATATTTTGATATTTATACAACTGACTCAGAAATAAATAAAATTGATTTTTCCATAGAAAATCTGGAAATAGATGAACTAGTATTACTTTTAGGGGAAAATTACCAGGAGGTTTTAAAAAAAATAAATTTTCAAAGTCTTGACATAAAAGGTGAATATGTAAAAGAAAATTTAAATATTGAAAACCTAGTTATTACTTTAGCTGACAAATCACAAATTAATATTGAGGGGAATATCAATTTAAGCAATTTTATTAGTTCTGATTTATCAATTAGAGGTCAAAATATCTCTTCAGATAATTTATTTCAAATGATTAGTAATATAAATATTTTCAATGAAATTATAGACATTCCTCAAGGAATAATTGAAACTTTTGATTTAAACTACACTTCAAATAATTTAACTTTAAATAAAATCTTGTATGTCTCTGATCAAGGAACAAACTTAGATTTAAATGGAACTATTGAAAATCTTGATTTTTATAATGCTAACTTTAATGCTAGTCTTAACTCTGGTTCCAAAGATGACTTATCAGTATTATTAGATTTTTTACCTTATTCGGAATTAGTAAAGCAATTTGAATTTGATGAAATTGAACTATACAGCAATTTCGCAAATAATATTTTTACAATTGATCAAATAAATATAACTAATAACGATGAAAATATTATTCAAATTAGCGGCACTTATGGGCTTGATGATATCAATAGCCTACAATTAGATATTCAATTAAACCGGTTTAGACAATTTGAGTTAATTCCATCTGACTCATTAATTAGATTATTAAAAACATTAAATACGGAACATATCAACGTGAGAGGCCTTATAAATGGCTCAAATTTTGCTATTGAAGATCTTCAATTTATTAATTTGGAAGGTTCGAATTTATTGATTGACGGTAATTTAGATCTTAATAACTTTAATAATGCCTCTTTGAATATTGGAATTGAAAATTTAAATAAAACAGAACTATTAAATATCATCTCTGAATTAACTGAAGAAGATTTTACGAATATTTTGGATCTTGTTGACTTTGATTATTTAGAGTCAAACTTATACGCTGATCCAGTCAATGATCTACTTTTGATAGAAAATTTAGATCTAATAAATAAAGATAAAATTTCAAATATTTCTGGATCAATTAAAAATCAGATGTTTACTGGTACAGTCAAATTAAATGATTTAAATTTATCTAATTTTGATCGTTTATTTTTAAATACATCTCGTATTAAAGGAAAAATTAATTTATCTTTAGATGTTTCTGAACCTGTTAATCTTAAAAATATTAGAAATATATCTGGAAACATAGACGGTAATATTAATGTTAATATTACTGAAGAGGAATTTGCACTAGTTTTATTTATTCAATCTCTATCTCAAGACATTGAGGATTTTGAACAAATTAATGAATTATTAAACACATTAGCAAATTCTTTCATTAATCAAAGTAGTTCTATTTCTGGACAAATTTCAAATAATAATTTGAATGAATTGAAAATTAAAAACTTAATTTTAACATCACCAGACGGAGAGACTTTAGAAGCAGAATTAGAATTAGCTTTGAATAATTTTAAAATTACAATTTTTGATATTATTGACAATGAGGATTTTGTTATAAAATATCAAAATGGAAATTATTCCTATGAAAGAGTCATACCTGATGGGACTGTAAAAAAACCTATAGAAGATTTGATTCAAAAAAATATAAATAAGCTTTTTGAAAATTTATTTCAGTGATCTTAAAACAAAATCAATAATATCTTTTTCAATCTTACTTTTATTTAATCTGTTGATTTCTTGAATTCCAGTAGGAGATGTAATATTTATTTCTGTTAAATAGCCATCTATCACATCAATACCAACAAAAAATAATTTTTTTTTCACCAAAAATGATTTTATTTTTTTACAAATGTACTTATCTTTGTCAGTGATATTAGTTTCTACTGCCCTTCCACCAGCATGAAAATTTGCCTTTATGCTATTAGTTCTAGGCACTCTTAATACAGCTCCAGCAATGTCCCCGTTTATGAGAATAATTCTTTTGTCTCCTTTTTTGAAATTTTTAAGGAATCTTTGAATAATTACTGGGCAATTCGAAAATTTTTTTATGTAATTTTTTAAGAAAGTATTGAGATTAGTCTTATTAAAGCTAATTTTTTGAATTCCTAATCCCCCATTTCCATAAGCGGGTTTTATAATAACCTCTTTATTCCTCTTTATAAACTTTATGATGGCTTCTATATTTGATGATATTAACGTCGGGGGAGTTAATTCTGGGAAGTTCATCATAATATGTTTTTCTGGGAAGTTCCTAATCTCCTTTGAATTATTTAAAATTAAAGGTTTTTTTAATTGATCTAATAAATAGGTATTAGAAATATAATTTAAATCGAAGGGTGGATCTTGTCGAATAAAAATGGCATTCATATGTTCTAAATCAATTTCTTTTAGGATCTTTCTTTGATACGAAAGCTGATTATTTTTTTTCAAACTTAATCTAGAAACGTTAGATTTAATTTTATTAACCTTATTAATCTCACTAAATACCCATCTTGGATCATTATAATAACAATCTATACCCCTATTTAAAGACTCCTTGATTAACATATAAGTAGAGTCCTCGTTAATATTTATTTTTTTGGGATCATCCATTTGAAAAAGAAATTTCATAGTAAATTCAATAATAAGTATTATTTAATAATAATGATAATATATCTTTTTTATCCTTAAACTCTTCAATTAACAAATCTGCAGGATTTTTTTGTTTTTCAACAATATTATATAATTTTTCAAGATGAATACTTTCATCTCTTCCTTCAGAATTTAGATAACCTCTTTTTTCTAATCCCTTGTTAGCGAGGTTAAGAAGGTTTTTACCATGCTCATATAAGGGCGAATTAATAAAGTTACTTTTAAGTCCTTTGTAAGGAACCTCTAGATACAAATTTAAAATATCATTCTCTTGCCACGAACTAGTTTCTTTCCAAAGATATTCAAGATTTTCATCATCATAAAGTATGCCAACCCAAAATGCTGGAAGAGCGCAAATCATTTCCCATTTCCCAGCATCTGCACCTCTAAGTTCTATATATGACTTTAATCTTACCTCTGTAAAAATTGTGGAGAGATGATTTATCCAATCTTGTATTGATATGTTGTAATTTGAAAGGCCTTTATTTGGAGTGTTTTTAGTTAACAATTCGTTAAAAGTATAATCTGTTGTGTCATATTGTTTTCCATTTATCTTTAAAAAATAGTTTTTTACTTCCAAAACAAAGTCAACATATTCCTCAATAGAAAAATTCTTGTTCAGAAATGATCTTTTTATTCCACATCTTTGATCATCAGTGTCTTGCCATGTATAAATTCGATTACTCACTAAATTATTATATTTCGACTCACGAAAGGGCGAATTACAAAATATACCCATAACTATTGGTTGAATTCTATTAGAAACAACAAATTTTTTAATTAGATCTGTTTCATTAAAATAATCTAAATTTGCTTGAACAGTACATGTTCGGGTCATCATATCTAATCCTCTTGAGCCAACTTTAGGCATATATTCACTCATGATTTTATAACGCTCTTTTGGAATAAAAGATAAATCCTCTAGTTTACTTATTGGATCAAATCCCAGTCCTAAAATGCATAATTCATTCAATTCGGCATATTCTTTTAATTCTCTTAAATGTTCATAAGACTCCGTACATGTTTGATGAACATTCTTTAAAATTTTACCAGATAATTCTAGTTGACACCCTGGCTCTAAAGTAATGCTAGCCCCATTTTTAGACAAAGATATTAATTGATTGAAACTATTGTATTCTTTTTTTTGCCAACCCTTTGATAAGAAAAATTGAAATAAATTTTGTATACTTACCTCTCCATCAAATTGAAATCTTTTATTATCTTTATAGAAGATAAATTTTTCATGTTCAGTTCCAATGCCTTTATACTCAGGATCAGTAAAATTGGAGTAGAAATAATTTATAAGATCTGATTTTTGTAACAATTAAAACACACTATTTTTATGAAAATTACATTTTGTTATTTGATTAGAATAATCTTTAGCTTGACGTTCTACTTTTTTTGCCACCTCTAAAAGCCATTTTTTTTTGTTATAAGATTTTTTTTGATACCCACCCTTGCCCTCATGATAAGCAAGGTAATGATTGTAAACATCACTTTTATCAATTTTCAACAGACGGAAACTTCCATCAACATACCAACCTATAAAATCACTAGCATCTCTAAAATTTTTTCTATCGGCATTAAAGTTTTTTGTTGAAACTTTATACTCCTCCCATGTTCCATCTAAGGCCTGACTGTAACCATAAGCGCTTGATGGCCTTAAACCAGGTATAAAACCCAATACCTTTTTCCTCGGAGGCCTTGCAGTTCTTTCAAAAGAGGACTCTTGTTTAATAAAGCTTAATTGCAAACTAACTGGAACTCCCCATTTTTCTTTTGTTTTTTCTGCATATGATTTCCATTTAGGATTTGTTTTGAAAATATCGCAAATATTTGCTGTGTTAAAAGACCTATCGGTTGTAATACAACCTGATAATAATAGAAAAAATATCAGTAAGTACTTCACTAACTAAAATTTTTCCTTAAAAAATCACTCATTATATCTAATCCCTGTAATGCAGCTCCTTTAGAGTCTTGAGACCAAGCAAAGGTGTCAAAGTGAAACCAAGGTATATTGGGAGATTTTAAAAATTCTTGAAGAAAAAGTGCTGCCGTAATAGAACCAGCCATACCATCTAAAGATGCATTACTAAGATCTGCTACTTGAGATTTAATTTTAGACAAGTAAGGAGAGTACAAGGGTAATCTCCAACATCTCAATTTTTCTTTATTTAAATTTTCGATTTTTTTTGCAAATGTTTCATTATTACAAAAATAAGCAGGAAGGTCTTCACCCAGAGCTACTCTTGCTGCTCCAGTAAGCGTTGCAAAATCAATAATCATACATGGGTTATAAGAAGAAGCTTTTTCTATTGCATCTGCTAACAAAAGTCTTCCCTCAGCATCTGTATGGGCAATTTCCACAGACTTTCCTGATACAGATGAATATACATCACCAGGTCTCATTGATTTTGATGATATTGCATTTTCAGCGATTGGGGCAATTAAAACAATTTTAGTTTTTTTTAAAAAATAATTTGCTAACAAAAATAATGATATAGCGATAGCAGATCCTCCCATATCTTTTTTCATATTTCTCATTGAGGTACCTGGTTTTACGTTAACACCACCTGTGTCAAATGTAACGCCTTTTCCAATAATAACCAATGGTTTATCTTTTTTTGAAAGTTTTCGATTTGTTATTTCAATCACTTTTGGTTTTGAAGAGGAAGATTCACCAACAGCACATGTCAAAGGAAAATTTGAATTTATTTCTTTTTCAGTGTAATCAATAAAATTAAAACTTTTAAACAAATTATTATTTTTAATTTTTGAGTAATAAGTTGATGGGTTTAATTTATTTGCAGGGCTATTTATCAAGTCTCTTGAAAAATTAATACAATCTGAGTAAAAAGTTAAAAACTCTAATTCCTTTTGTCCCTTTAAGTATAATAAATTTTTTTTGGATTTAGACTGATACTTATAGTTGCCCCAAGCCCATGCTTTGTATATTTCAGACTCCTTTGATTTGGCAAATTTATTAGAAATATAATAGTTACCAATGTTAGACGCAGAAAAAGCACTAATTGCCTCTAGGTTTTTATCTGCGCCCTCTCCTAATATGACCTCTTTCAATCTTCCGTCTTCATAAGGAATTTTGAGAATTTTTCCTGATTCTGCCTTGAAATTGTTAGATAAAGCCCAATTTTTAGTAAAAGATGATTGTGTTAACAACCATTTATCAAATTTACTTTGTGAAATGACAGAAATTTTTGTAGAACACTCAGTATTATCATTGGTAAACATTACTTATAATAAGGATATTAGAAAAAAATGACTAAACAACAAGCGGAAAAGAAAACTGTAAAATTTGAAACTGAAGTATCAAAACTCCTAGATATAGTTGCTAATTCACTCTATACCGAAAAGGAAATATTTTTACGTGAATTAATATCAAATTCATCAGATGCTTGCGAAAAGCTTAGATATGTTAGTCAGACTGACTCCAAAGCTCCTAAAACAAATAAATTCCAAATTCGAATTCATCTTAATGAAAAAAATAAAACTATCTCAATAAAAGATAATGGGATTGGCATGGATGATAAAGATATGCAATCAAATTTAGGCACAATAGCTAAATCTGGCACGGAAGAGTTTATTAAAAAGATGGGTGATAAAAAGGGAGATATCAATCAAATTGGTAAATTTGGAGTTGGTTTCTATTCATCATTTATGGTCTCCGATCAAGTAATTGTTAGATCAAAGAAATATGACTCATCCAGTGGTTACCTATGGACTTCAGATGGTAAAGGTACATTTTCAATTGAGGAAACGGAATACAATGAAATTGGAACTGAAATTACGTTATCAATTAAGAAAGATGAGAAAGAGTTCTTAAGTAAATATAAAATAGAGGAAATTATAAAAAAGTATTCTGATTTTGTTCCCTTCCCCATTTTTGTAACATCTGAAGAAGATAAAAATGATAATAAAAAAGATGATAAAATTGAAGAACAAGTAAATTCTGCTGAAGCCATTTGGCTGAAAGATAAATCAAAAATTAAAAAAGATGACTACAAATCTTTTTATAATCAAGTTTCAAATTATTATGATGAGCCTTTAACAACTATTCACTTTAAAGCTGAGGGAGTTGTTAATTACACTGCTCTTTTATATTTACCTAAATCGCAGCCTCAAGATCTTTATCATCCAGATCGGAAAAACAAATTAAAACTTTATGTAAATAAGGTATTTATTTCTGATAAGTTAGATGCATTAATTCCAGCTTGGCTTAGATTTGTGCCGGGTGTGGTAGACACAGAAGATCTTAGTTTAAATATTTCAAGAGAAATTTTACAAAATAATGCCGTAATTAATAAAATATCTAATGCTATTACAAAAAGAGTTCTCAAAGAAATCCTGGAATTACAAAAAAAGAAACCAGATGAATTTATAGATTTTTGGAAGAATTTTGGACCCGTTGTAAAAGAGGGACTTTATGAATTTAATGACTTTCATGATCAAATATTTGAGTTTTCAACGTTTAACTGCTCTGAGAAAGGGGAAATGATAACTTTAGATCAATACTTAACTAATTTTTCTAATGATAAAAAGAAAATTTATTATATATCAGGTGAAAACAAGGAAAACCTCATTAATAGCCCTCAAATGGAACTATTTAAAAATAAAAAAATAAATGTTTTGTTAATTACGGATCCAGTTGACGAATTCTGGATACCAATGAAAATGAAATTCAAAGATTATGAATTTACATCTATTACTAAAGGTGAAATTGATATTGAAGATAAAAAAGAGTCAAAAAAAGACAAAGAAGAGCCAAAGGAAGACAAAGATTTTGTTGGATTTTTAAAAGATAATCTGAAAGATAAAGTTAAAGATGTAAAAATTTCTAAAAGACTTACTACAAGTGCTTCATGTTTAGTAGCTGATGAGAATGATATGGATATGCATTTAAAAAAACTGATGGCAGCTAATAATCAAAATATTTCTGATGAAAAAAGAATTTTAGAAATAAATATTAATCATGAATTAGTTAATAAATTAAAATCTTTAGATAAAAATCAAAAAGACAAATTCTGTGAAATTCTTTATGATCACGCAAAGCTTATGGAAGGTGAAAGCCTTGACGACCCAAAAAAATATACGAATTTAGTCTCAGAACTCGTTTCCTTATGAGCGATCAAAACAAAATAGCAGACTCAATCGAATATGTTTCAAAAAATACTGATACAGTAATGTGCGATGGTGGAAGCGGTGATTTAGGTCATCCAGCTGTCTATTTTAAATTTGGTAAAAAAAAAGAAATTGTGTGTAACTATTGTAATAAAAAATTTATAAAAAAAGACTAAACTTTTTTTTCTTTATTTACTTCTCTCACTAAAAAATCCCTGAGGGCTTCAATTTTTTTAGAACCCTTCAATTCAGGAGGATAAGTAAAATAAATGATTGTCTTTGGAGTATTTGCATTAGGTAAAATAGGAACAAGATTGTTATTAGATATTTTCATATATTCTGGTAAGGCACCAATGCCCGCTCCTCCTCCAATAGCTCTCATAACTCCATACATATTAGATATATAAATGGTCTTGGGTTTTTTTGATTTAGGAATTAAATCCAAAATACAGTTTACATCGGGTATAGATGGCTCAACATCATGACCAAAAGCAATTATTGTATGTTTTGATAAATCACTCACACTTTTTGGTATACCAAATTTTTCAATGTACTCTGGTGAGGAGTAAATTTTAAATTGAAACTCATACAAAGGAAAACGAATTAAATCCATTTGTGTAGGCTCTTTTAATCGTAAAGCTACATCAGCCTCACCTAAGGAAAGATCTGTATATTTATTTTCAATTCTTATAGAAATATCAATATCAGGATATGAGTTTGAAAACTTTGCTATTCTTGGGGCAAGCCATGTGGTACCAAAGGCAACAGTGGCAGCTATGTGTAGTGAGCCTGTAGGTTTTTCTTTAGAAGAAGTTAATTGAGACTCAGTTAGAGCTATTTTTCCAAATATATCATGTGCTGTTTTGAATAAAATTTTACCTTGTTCAGTCAATGTTAGTCCCCTGGCATGTCTTTTAAATAGCGAAACTTTCAAATCTCTCTCTAGTGAGCTAATCTGTCTACTTATAGATGAATGACTAATATTCATTT
>CACBJQ010000012.1:0-26631 GCA_902539635.1 uncultured Alphaproteobacteria bacterium | reverse complement strand
TTGAATTGCTTAAGTGAAATTGAGTCCAAATTTCTCTTACTTAGTTTTGTTCCATCCTCATTAAGCATTAATGGATTGTGACCTAATGAAGGTAAATCAGAATTTAAACATTTAAATAATTCTAAATGAATTGCTGAATTAGTTAAGTGGTCTTCGCCTCTAATAATGTGAGATATTTTCATATCTATATCATCGACGACACTTGGAAAATGGTAGAGGTAGCTGCCATCAGCCCTCCTTAAAACAGGATCTGATTGAGAAGCTAGATCTACTTCGGTCTCTCCTTTTACTAAATCATTCCATTTAATTTTAGTCTGTGAAAGCTTAAACCTCCAATAAGGCTGATTACCATTAATTATTTTTTTTTCAACTTCTTCTTTAGATAAATTTAATGAGGATCTATCGTAGATTGGAGGTTTTCCTGCTTTTAACTGCAACTTTTTTTTTATATCTAAATCCTCACTTGACTCAAAACATGGGTAAACAAATTTTAAAGAAATTAATTGATCAAAAAGTTCATTATATCTCTCAATTCTTTTACTTTGATAAAAAGTTTCATCATATTTTATTTTTAACCAATCAAGATCAGATGCTATGGACTTTACATATTCATCTTTGCTTCTCTCTTGGTCAGTGTCGTCATATCTAAGAATAAATTTACCATTATTTTTTTTTGAATATGCCCAATTTAAAAAGCAAGATCTCATATTTCCTAAGTGCAGGTGACCAGTTGGGCTCGGGGCAAAACGTGTAATTATCATTTAACTTTTTTTAAGAGGTATTCTCTTGAAACTTTTACTCTAGAGGAATTACCATATTTTATAATATCAGCAGTTGCATATGTTTCTGACCACTTTTCTGGTAGATAACTTCCAGTTCCTATGACATCTATTGGAGCTTTGGCTAAAGACATTGCCTTGCATTTCTCATTTGTAAATCCGCTAGATGCAATAATTTTTACTTTTTTAAAACCAAAATTATCAAGTTGTGCTCTCAAATACCACAAAGACGCAGCAGAGACTCCAGGCCCAACTAAGTGTTTTAACTCTTTGTCAGATCTGTATTCTTTGATTGAACCGGGTGCGTGTTTTTCTAAGACCTCATATGATTTTGAGGTATCAAGATTCTCAATAAATCTTCCATTTGGGGTATCAAGTCTTATCATTACTTTTCCAGCTTTAGACAACTTATCGAAGTGGCTACAAACTTGAATAGAGTCAGTAATTTCCTTACCGAAATAATCAGGCAATACAACTAAATCATCTTTTGGAAATGTTTCATGAAACATTTTTACCGCCTCAAGAGTAGATCCTGCATATCCTATTAATGCATGTGGCATCGTTCCTAATGCTTTATTTGATTGAAAATAATGTGATGTTGCATCTATCGATGTTCCAATAAAGCCTTTAGCTTTCTTTCTTTTTGCTGATTTTGATCCTACTGATGCCGCATATGACATTAATTCAGACATCTCTGTACCTGCACAATGTCTTGCATCCATAGCTATAAAGGACGTTTTAGGTAAGTCTAAACACATTTGATATGCATTAGCTGCTGCTATACAAGCTGGACCAATTTTTTGTAAGAGTAAAGTTTCCAAATCGACTATATGTTTAAAAGAACCCCTAATATAAAGAATTGGTTCTCCAGCACCGAAATGGTCACCCTCTTTGAATGGACTAGAAGTTGATACTTTAATTCCTCTGTCTTTTGAAATTTGTTTAATCCAATTTATTGCTAGTTTTAATGCTATAACACCTGGTCTACGAATAAATACAGCATAAGTAACTTTAATATCTCCATACTTATGAATAATTTTTTTTGTTTTTAAAAAATAATTATCAGTAAAATTATTTATTAAATTTGAATTTGTTTTTTTATTCATTATGAATAAGAAAACTAATTCATTTCGCCATTGGACAATAAATCAGCCAGAAGAAAAGATAGCTCTAATGATTGATTAACATTTAGTCTCGGGTCACAAAACGTATGGTATCTATCACCTAAATTTTCATCTTTAATATCATCAGGCCCACCGACACATTCAGTTACATCTAAACCTGTTAATTCAAGGTGAACACCTCCTGCGACTGAACCCTCTGATTTATGAATTTCAAAAAAAGACTGAATTTCTTTAAAAATATTCTCAGTAGCTCTAGTTTTATAGCCAGATTTACTTGTAGATGTATTTCCATGCATAGGATCACATATCCATGTAAGATTAAGACCGAGTTTATTAATTTCTTTCAATAAATCAGGGTATTTTGAATTAATTTTATCTGCTCCCATTCTAACAATAAGTGTAAGTCTTCCACCTTCATTTTCAGGATTCAGTATCTCAATATTTTTTTTTAAATCATCAATGGTTGTAGATGGACCTACTTTAAGACCTAAAGGATTTTTTATACCACTTAAATAGTGTATATGAGCACCATTAGGATCTCTAGTTCTATCACCAACCCACAAAAAATGAGAATTTACATTGTACCACTCACCTGTAGTGCTATCTATTCTTGTAAAAGCTTGTTCATAAGGTAAAAGAAGTGCTTCATGGCTTGTGTAAAAATCTGTCTCTCTTAATTCTCTTGTATTTTTTTCATTTACACCACAGGCATTCATAAATTTTATACTTTCTGCAATTTTTTCAGATAATTCTTTAAATTTTTTTGTTGTATCAAAGTTATCTGCAAAATCTAAATTCCATTTATTTAATTGTGTTAAACTAGCAAAACCTCCTTGAGCAAAAGCTCTTAATAAATTTAAAGTTGAGGCTGAATGGTTATAAGCTCTGATCATTCTTTTAGGGTCTGGTTCTCTAGAGGACTCGTTAAACTCAAATGAATTGATGATATCTCCTCTATAACTAGGTAGCTTTTGACCGTTTTTTTCTTCAAAGTCTGAGCTTCTTGGTTTAGCAAATTGTCCACCCATTCTCCCTAGTTTAACGACCGGTTTATTAGTGGCAAAAGTCAAAACAACAGACATTTGCAATAGTAATTTAAAATTATCTCGAATTGTATTGGGATTTAATTCCTGAAAGCTCTCAGCACAGTCACCCCCTTGTAAATAAAAGGACTCTCCTTTTTGAACTTGATAAATTTGTGATTTTAGAGATCTAGTCTCACCAGCAAATATTAAAGGAGGCATAGAGGATAATTCATCAATTACAGAGTCTAACTTACCTTGATCAGCGTAAGCTGGCATTTGCTTTGCTTCAAAGTTCTTCCAACTATCTTTAGTCCATTTCATGAGGCAAGGATTATATTGTTAAATGTATTAAATAAAAGAAATTATTGGGTTTTAGATTTAAAAGGCCAAATTTTGGGTAGCTTTAATTTAGGTAATGATGGCTCATAACCTGTAGCATAAAAATTATCTATGCTGGATTGTTTATTATCTGAATACTTTGAATCAATATCTTCATGATTGATAATTCCGATATTATCAATGATATCTACTGTGGTGATTAAGCCATGATTGTCTGTAATATAATAGTATTTATCTAAATTTAAATAATCATATGAACTTTTACCGATTTGATAAGAATTTTTATCAGAACCATCAGACAGAAAAATAAAATTTTTTATGTTTTTTATTTTATATTTGTTTGAAAGTATGTATGTATCGTCATCCTTGAGTATCTCATGAATATGCTTTTTATTACTTAATTTTAAATTAGGGAAAAAAGTTCCTTTTGATAAGTAACTAGGATATTGATTGTCATCAATAATATTAGAGAAGAAATTATTTTGTTTGTTAAAATTATTATTAATTTCTAATACTTGATTAGAAAATATGTAAGATTTATTAAACCTGAGTAAAAATTTAAATATGAATAAAGATATAAACTTAGGGAAAAAATTATAAAAATTAAAAAAAAGAATATTAATATAGTAATTGTTATTATTGCTGGAATTATACGTATTCTTAGTGTCTAAAGTATTTAAGCTTAAAAGATTAACTATTTCAAAACATATTCCCAAATAAGATTTATTTTTGATTGTAATCTCTTTGGTATTATTATTTTTAGAGTAATAAATAGATAAACTAGTTGGGACTTTGATTTTAATAAGATCACTCTCTTGAATTTTTTTATTAGCAATTTTCTTAATATATTTTTTTAAAAGGGATATATTCTCAGAAAAAAAGTGTATTGTGCTGCTATTTGGAAAAACAATATTAATTTTTTTAAATTTTAAATTAGTAAAAATTGATGAGCAGTATTTGTGTTGAATCTCATTAATTTCAAATCTATAAAAAATTTTATAATCTGTTGTTTTGATTTTAATATCTGGATTATTATCTTTAACAGTGTAGTCATTATCATTAATTAAATAAGATATTTGTTCTCCTGTAATAGGTTCTCTTGTAAACAACTTAGATTTATTGATTATTCCATATGTGTCTAAAGGCACTGAATTAAATGTATTTGATTTCAATTTATCCTCAGGAAAAAAAATAGTTTGTTTAAAATTAGCTTTTTCAATATTTGAAGAAAGCTGTGGTTTGATACTAAACCGAGCGTCAATCACACTAGCTAAAATCTCATTATCAACTTCGATATTCATATTAAATAGTATTCAATTTATTCAACGGTAACTGATTTAGCGAGATTCCTTGGTTGATCAATATCAGTACCTTCATTAAGAGCAAAATAATATGAAATGAGTTGAAGAGGAACAGTATAAATGAAAGGTGTGTCAATAAAGTTTTCTTTGGGTAGGCTTACATTATGTGTGTTTAATGATTTTCTTTGAATTTTAACACTCGATAAAATTATAACCTTACCATTTCTAGCAGCGATTTCCTCAGCATTAGAAATAGATTTCTCATATAGTTCGTTGTTTGGCGATAAGCAAATTGTTAATGATTTTTTATCTATCAATGCAATTGGGCCATGTTTCATCTCTCCTCCAGGGAAGCCTTCGCTATGCATGTAAGATATCTCTTTTAATTTCAAGGATCCCTCTAATGCTATTGGATATACAATGTTCCTTCCAATAAAATAACAAGTATCAGATTGGCTTAATTTTTTTGCAATTTTTTTCGCCTCTGGTGTAAAATCGTTTATTAATTTTTTCAGCTTTATTGGTAATAACTTTAGAATTGCTAAATTCTTATTATAATCTTTTTTCGATATGGAGTTTGTCATTTTACCAATTTCAATAGAAAGATTGGCTAAGCTCAATATTTGACAAGTAAAAGCTTTAGTTGAGGCTACACCAACTTCTTTATCAGCATAAGTAGGTATAGTTACATCAGCCTCCCTTACCATACTACTCTGTAAAGAATTAGTTATAACTATAGAGGAATGTTTGTTTTTTTTGATATATTTTAAAGCCATCAAGGTATCCATGGTTTCACCAGATTGTGAAATAAAAATAAATAATATTTTTTCGTCTTTATTTATTTTTTTATATCTAAGCTCGGAAGCTAATTCTGATGAAGTATCTATATTTGTATATTTATTAAAATAGTACTCCCCAACTAAACAGGCATGATATGCAGTACCACATCCAACAAATATTATTTTTTTGTTTAAAATTAAATTTTTAAATTTGCTTTCAAAATCATTAAAAAATTCTTGTAAATAGTTTTTTTGAGTAGCTTTTATAACTTCAGGCTGCTCATGAATCTCTTTCAACATATAATGTTGATATTTTCCTTTATCATATGGGTTTTGTTTAATTTCATTTTTTTCAAAAAGTATTTTAGCTTTATTTAAACTAGATATTTTAGACTGCTGAATTTTAATAATATCACCATCTTTAAGATGATAAATCTTATCACTATAATCAGATAAAATAGATGAATCTGAGCATATGTAAGAGGAGTTTTTATTATGTGATAAGGCGATTGGACTGCCATTTTTTAATAAGTAAAAACAATTATTTTTTTTTATAAATATAACAAAGGCGTAGTTTCCTTTAATTACACTTTTAAATACTCTAATAGCTTCATCTGAATTTTTATATTTATTGACTAAATAGGTGAGAAAGTAAAAACTGATTTCAGTATCTGATTGAATATTTTTAGGAATTTCTACAAATCGATTTTGAATTTTTCTATAGTTTTCAATTATACCATTACAAACTAAAGTAAGATCATCATTTGCAAATGGATGAGCATTATTTTTGCTAACAACTCCATGTGTTGCCCATCTTGTATGACCTATCACACCATAAAAATTTTTATCTGATACATTTTGAGCTTTATTTTTTAGTTCTGATATTTTGCCGACACTTTTAATGGTTTTTATTCGTTCTTTTGAAAACAAGGAAATGCCAGCAGAGTCATACCCTCTATATTCCAGCTTTTTTAAAATATCTATAGAGTTATTCTTTAAAGAAGATGAATTTAAGATACCAACTATACCGCACATTATTTTTTATTATTAATTTTATTTTTCTGTTTTGATCTGGCTATTGAAAAATGATTATTTGGTATTGATTTAGTAATTACAGATCCTGCAGCTATGTATGCTTTATTACCTATATTAACAGGTGCAATAATAGAAGAATTTGATCCAATAAAGGTATTATTACCTATTTTGCATTTCAGCTTATTTTTTCCATCATAATTACAAGTAATAGTTCCGGCCCCAATATTACTATTTGTTCCTATAGATGAGTCTCCGATATAACTTAAATGATTTACTTTTACTCCCTTTGATAATTTTGATTTTTTAATCTCAACAAAATTACCAATTTTTACCTCATCTGCCATAATAACCTCAGGTCTTATTCTTGCATAAGGGCCGATGGAGCAGTTATTACCTATTGTGGAATTTTCAATATAAGAAAAGGACTTAATAATAGAATTACTTTTGATACTTACATTTTTTTTTATAACAACATGTGGCTCAATTACTACTCCTGGAGCGATACTAACATTGCTCTCTATATAAACCGTATCAGGATGAATAATTCTAACACCAGTGTCTATTAATTTTTTCTTTATAAAATCTTGGGATAATGTTTCTAATTTATTAAGTTCATTTAAGGTGTTAGCACCTGATATCACTGTGGCTTTATTTAAAAAAGTAGTCATTTTAAGTTTTTTATTTAAACAGACATTTACTAAATCAGTAATGTAAAATTCATTCTTATTTTTATTTTTTTTTATTAATTTTAAATTTAATGCAGCTTTTTTTGAAATTAAAAATATGCCAGTATTTATCTCATTGATTAATTTCTCTTCGTTTGAACATTCATTTTCTTCAATAATACTTATTAATAAATTATTTTTTTTAATTATTCTTCCATACCCTTTTGGATTTCTTACATTTTGTGTAAGAACTGATAAGTCATCATCATTCTTTACACCTTTTGAAACAAAATCAGAGAGTATTTTATAATCAAAAATAGGTGTATCTGCTAAGGTCAATAAAAAATAATCAAATTTATTATTGTATTTATAAAATTGTTTAAAAGCTCCACCAGTACCGTCTATTGGATTTTGAATAAATACATTTTCATGAATGAAATATTTTTTATTAGCTTTACTTGAAATAATAAAAGTTTTTTTTACTTGTTTAATTTTATTTAGTGCATCTAAATTATACTGTATTAACTCTTTACCAGATACTTGATGAAGAAATTTTGGTTTAGATGATTTAAATCTTTTGCTCTTTCCAGCAGAAAGAATAATGGCGCATATATTCATAAAGTTGTAAAATAATATTAATTAATCTTAACTGAATACTAAAAATATATCTAATTATGTAAATTATGCCCATAATCGTTAAATCAAATTTATCAAAGCAACTTACACATTTCTTAAAGTCTAAACTATTAAAAGATGAATTAGTAGTCTTGCCAACAGAAACTGTTTATGGGCTAGCTGGTTTAGGAACCAATATTAAAGCAGCAAAAAAAATTTTCTTATTAAAAAAAAGACCGCTGAAAAAAAAACTAATATTTCATTGTTCAAGTTTAAAAATGGTAGATAAATTTTTTAATTTAGATGATGAAAATTTAATTTTAGCTAAAGAATTTTGGCCTGGGCCTCTTACTCTTGTTTTACAAAGGAAGTCTCTCGAAATACCCAAATCTCTTACATTAAATAATGAGTGTGCTGTAAGAGTTCCAAATAATAAATTTACATTAAATTTAATTAATAAATTAGGTAAGCCCCTTGTAATGCCTTCAGCAAACAAATTTAAACAACTAAGCCCAATCAACAGTGAAATGGTTTTTCAGCAATTTATTGAGACAAATTTATTAATTGTAGATGATGGAAAATGTAAAGTTGGTATCGAGTCAACTTTAATTAAAATATCTGATAACAAATTGAATATAATAAGACCAGGGATGATATCATTAGAAAATGTGAAAAAAATATTACCCTATATGGTTATTAGTAAATATAACAAAAATTTAAGTTTTCCTGGAACTTCAAAAAAACATTATTCTCCGAAGAAGAAATTATTTTTAAATGTCAAAAATGCTAAAAAAAAATCTGCATATATAAACTTTGGAGCAAATAAGAAAGGTCAATTCAAAAATTTAAGTAAGAGTAGAAATTTAATTGAAGCTGCCAAAAATCTTTATCATTTTATTTTTTTAGCAGATAACGACAACCAATATAAAAATATAAGTATCGCACCTATTCCTTATAAGAAAATAGGTATCGCTATAAATGATAGATTACTAAGAGCATCTAAATGAAGTTTCCAATAAAAACTATAAGAAAAAGTGCCCAAATAACTGCTTTCCCTAAAAATTCTTTGGAGGTATCTAAACTGGTTAAATTTTCTAACAAATATAAATTTCATATTTTACCTATTGGTGGAGAGACTAATAGAGTGGATGGCACAAAACCTCAATTTGAAAAAACTATCCTAATAGATTTTAAAAAAATGAATCGTATTGAAGAGGTTGATACTGATAATTTTATAATAACAGCTCAAAGCGGAACATTGTTAAAAACTATTCAAAAAGCAGCAAATAATAAAAAACTTTTATTTCCAGTTAATATTGCGCCAAGTGATAAATGTACAATTGGCGGTAATATATCTACTAATGTTGGGGGTTTGCAAACCTTGAGATATGGTAACATAGAGGATCATATAAATGGCCTTGAAGTAGTGCTTAGTGATGGAACTATTTTAAATTTTTTAAATAAACTCAAAAAAGATAATTTTGGCCCAAAACTTTGGAAGTTATTTTGTGGTTCTGAGGGTGTTTTTGGAATAATTACAAGAGCGAGCTTAAAGTTAATCCCAAAAAAAAAATACAATTCTACATATTTAATACAAACAAATAGTTTAAATAAGTCAATTCGATTACTAAAATTTTTAAGAAACAAGTACTTCGATAATTTAACAAGTTTTGAAATAATATTTCCAATACCTAGCTCTTATTTATTTAATGAAAGTACACATCACTTCAATTTAATCATAGAGATACAATCTAATATTATTGGTAATTACAAAAAAGACTTAAAAAAATACTTTAATTTAAATGAATTTAAAATTAATAAAATAGAACATGATAAATCGAAATCATGGATATGGAGCAAAAGAGAAGAGTTAGTATATAATCAGATAAAATATAATTTTACTGAAAAATTTGATATTTCTTTACCCATTGATAAGTGGTCTGTCTTTATTAAGAAGATAAATACATTTGTAAAGGATAATAAAATCTTTACTCCTTATTTTTTTGGGCATTTGGGAGATGGTAATTTGCATTGCAATTTTAAAGTACATCCTAATTCAAAAAAGAATTGTGCTTACCTCTCAAACTTTATTTATGATTTGACTATTCAAAGTGAAGGTAGTGTGGCAGCAGAACACGGTCTTGGTTTGAAAAAAAATTATCTATTAAAAAAATATAAACCTAGTGAAAATTACCTTTTTATTAAAAAATTAAAAAAACACTTAGATCCTAACTCTAGATTAGGCAAAAATAAGTTATTTCAGGCTTAATTGATCTTTTAATTTAAAATAACTCATTGCTAAAACTAATAATGGCTTATCAATTACACCAAAACCAGGAAAGTTTTTATGTCTAAACTTTTCAAATAAGCTCAAATTATCGTTCTGATTAGTTATTGTTTCAGCAAGCATTTTTCCAACCATAGTTGTTATTGCTAAACCATGTCCTGAATATCCTTGTGCAAAAAAAATATTATTATCAATACTACCGATATGAGGGAATCTGTTTACAGTTATGGCAACGTGCCCACTCCAAGTACACCAAGCTTTGAACTTTTCCAAACCAGGAAGTATCTTTTTTATACTTTTTTTTAAAGATAATTCCAAATTTATCGGATCTATATTAGAGTAACTTACACCTCCACCAAAAATTAAATTATTATTAGAATCCAGTCTAAAATAATTTAGTACAAATAACATATCTCCCACTGTGATAGGTTTTCGAAAATATTTACTCAATTCTGTATTTGGAATTTCAGTAAATGCTGATACATAAGTTTTAACAGGCATTATTTTTTTTCTTAAACTTTTATTCAAATTATGAATATATGCATTACAGCAGATAATTAATTTATCAGATTTAACAGTTAAATTTTTTTCAGTTTTTATTGTTACTTTTTTTTGAGATTCATATGATATCACTCCTGTATCTTCAAATATTTTACAATTTTGATTTTTTAATAATTCTCTTGCTAATCCTAGACAATAATTAAGTGGATGAATTTGACCACACTCTGAGTCATACATTGCAGATTTGTAATAAGGGCTATCAAAATACTGGTCCATTCTATTTTTTGGTAGATACATCACTGATTCATAATCAAATTTTGTTTGAAGCCTGTCTACGTATTTTTTTAACTCCTCATCATGGGATTTACTTACTGCGGCCAAAACATAACCCTCGATTAAGTCACATTGTATGTTTAAGTCTTTGATATTTTTTTTTACTTCTCTAACAGCGTCTAGGGTGAATTGCCATAATATCTTAATTTCCTCTTGAGTGTGTTTTTGGCTAGAGTAATTCTCTGAGGAAAAACCATGTAATAATTGCCCACCATTTCTTCCAGATGCGCCCCAACCAACTTTATTTTTCTCCAATATGACTATCTTTAAATCTGGATTTAATTTAGATAAATATAAAGCTGATGAAATTCCTGATAAACCTGCACCAATTATACAAACATCACATTGTAAGCTCTCATTTAATTTGTTAGTATTAAGACAGAATGCTTTTGTTCTCACGTAATAATTATCTGAATAATCCATCAGATACATAAATATCAAATTTTAAAGGTTAGTTATAGCTATGAATGATTATGTCGATTGGTTGAAGAAAAATAAAATAACAGAGGTAGAGTGTATGATCCCTGATAATTCAGGTATACCAAGGGGTAAAATACTACCAACAAAAAAATTTTTAAGCTCTATTGAGTCAGGTGGATTAAGATTACCTTTAGCCCTATTCAAATTAGCAGTATCTAGAGATGTGACTTATTCAATAGATGATCAGATTTTAAATCCTACAGATGGTGATTTTATATTAAAGCCCGATTTTAATACTCTTAGAACTGTTCCATGGTATGATGAACCAACCGCACAAGTTATTTGTGATGCTGTTGATAACAATGATAATGTTATAGAGGTTCACTCTAGAGGTATTTTAAAAAAAGTAATTGGTCTTTATGAAAACATGGGCCTTGAACCAGTAGTTGCTCCAGAAATTGAATTTTATTTAGTTAAGAAAAACAATGATCCAGACAATCCTCTAGAGACACCAAGTGGGCAATCTGGAAGAATTGAAAAAGGAAATCAGTCTTACGGTATTGATGCTGTTAATGAATTTGATCATATTTTTGAGGATCTATATGACTACTGTGAGACTCAAGAATTAGACGTAGAGAATATTAATCATGAGGATGGACCAGCACAAATGGAAATTAACTTCAAGCATGGTAACCCCTTAGACTTGGCCGATCAGGTTTTTTTATTTAAAAGAACTCTAAGACAAACTGCATTGAAGCATAATTTGTATGCAACTTTTATGGCTAAACCGATGGAAGATACTCCAGGGAACTCGATGCATATACATCAATCAATTTTAAAAAAAGGTAAACCAATATTTGTTGACAAAAATCTTAAAACTACAAAACAGTTTGATAATTATATGGGTGGATTACAAAAATATTCAAAAGCTTTTTTACCTCTTTTTGCACCTAACGTTAATTCCTTTAAAAGGCTCAGAGGTTATTGGGAGGAAGGTACGCCATTTAACCTTAACTGGGGTTTTGAAAACCGTACCTGTGGTTTTAGAGTCCCAAATTTTAACTCTGCTAACCAGGCGAGAATTGAAAATAGACTTTGTGGATCAGATGTAAATCCATACTTAGCTATTGCTGCAACATTATCTGCAGGATATTTAGGTTTGAAGAAAAAATTAAAAGCATCCCCGGAGACCAAAAAAGCTGCATATAACGTGAATGTTTCTTTGACAGAAAGCATCTATCAATCAATAGATACTTTTTCTAGATCTAAGGAGGCAAAAGAGATATTTGGTGAAACATTTATAGAATTATTTTGTTCAATTAAAGACCTAGAGGTAAATGCTTATAATAAAATAATTACTGCATGGGAAAGAGAATATTTACTTCTTAATGTTTGATCTATTAATTAAGTAAATACTAATTGCTGCTAATATAACTATTAGCATTATTATTGCAGAAAGAGCATTAACTTCTGGACTCAATCCCAATCTAACTTTAGAAAAAACCACTATTGGCAAAGTGTTAGCTCCGGGACCGGTAGTAAAACTAGCAACGACAAGATCGTCCAAAGAGAGTGTAAATGCAAGTAACCAACCTGATAATATTGCAGGTAATATTACAGGAGCAGTTACTTTCCAAAAAATCATATTTGGTATTGTCCCAAGATCCTGAGCAGCCTCTTCTATATTTTTATCGTAACTACTCAACCTTGATTGGATAATGACCGCAACAAAAGCTACAGAGAAAGTTATATGTGATATTAAAACTGTTAATTGTCCTTTTGAGGAAGGAAAGCCAATAATATGGTTAGATGATATAAAGAATAACAACAAAGAAAGCCCTAAAATTATCTCAGGCATAACCAAGGGAGAAGAACTCAAGAAAATAAAGAAAGGCCTGGCTGGAATTTTTGAAATTCTTGTTAATGAAAAACCAATCATTACACCCATGACTGTTGCAAATGTTGCTGAAAGAGAAGCAATTTTTAGACTAGTATAAAAAGCCTCTAAAATTTGTTCATTATGAAATAATTCCTTATACCATCTAAAAGAAAAACCCTTCCAAACCATAACTCTTTTATTATCATTAAAAGAATAAGCTATAAGAGTTAAAATAGGAAAATATAAAAATGAAAATCCAATTGTTAAGGTAAAAATTTTAAAAAATAATTTATTCATTTCTAAAATTATATTTTGCGTACATTAATTGAAAAATAATTATTGGAAATACAAGTATTACAATTCCAGACATCGCAAGCGCACTAGCAATAGGCCAATCTCTATTTACAAAAAATTCATCCCAAATTATCTTCCCAAAATAAAGCTTATCACTGCCGCCTAACATTTCTGGTATTATATATTCTCCAACAACTGGTATAAAAACCAACATGCTCCCCGCTACTATTCCTGGTAAAGATAGAGGTAAGATAACTTTTACAAACGTGTTTAAAGGCTTTGCACCTAAATCATTAGATGCATCAATCAAATTTAAATCAAATTTAACCAAATATCCATAAAGTGGTAAAATCATAAATGGAAGGTAAGTATAAACAACACCTAAAATTACAGCATAATGATTGTGTAACATAGATATTGGTTCAGAAATTAGCCCAATATGTATAAGAATTGAATTTATAATACCAGAGCCTTGTAGTAAGACTTTCCATGCATATACCCTTAGAAGAAAAGAACTCCAAAAAGGTATGATAAGCATAATCAATAGTATGTTTCTTATACTTGTTTTAGATTTTGCAACGTAAAAAGCTATGGGATAACCAATCAATAAACATAATACTGTAGATGTGAAAGCTAGTGAAAGTGAATTGAGATAAGATCTGATATAGAAAGGGTCTGAAAAAATGAATAAATAATTTCCAAGAGTTGAATTAATCTCCAATCCATTTTCAGATAAAGAAAAAAGATCACGATAAGGTGGCATACCCCATTCAGACACAGATATTGATATTTTAAAAATTAAAGCTAATGGAACAAAAAAGAACAAAACTAGCCATAAATATGGAGTGAATACAAACCACACGTTTTGTTTTTTTAAATTTTTAATCATTAAAGAAATATATTGATGTTTCGTTAAAACTTATCTGAACTTTGTCATCCCATCTTATTTGAAGGTTATCTGAAACTAAACTATTTTGCATAAAAGAATAAAATTCAAATCCATTAACCTCAATTAAATACTTAGTATAGCTCCCTAAATAAGCTACTTCTTTAATTACACCAATATTTAAATTATCAGATTGATTTTCTAGTTTTTTAACAGAAATTTTTTCAGGCCTAATTAAACATTTAACATAGTTTTCTTTATTGTTAATATTTTTAACTTCATAATTTAATTCTTTAATGATGATTTGATTATTTTTATTAAGAACATTAAAGATATTTGCTGTGCCTATAAAATTGGCTATATATTTGTCCTTCGGTTTTTCATATATTTCAACAGGATTACCGACTTGTAGGATTTCTCCATTTTTCATAATTGCCATTCTGTCAGATAATGACATTGCTTCCTCTTGATCATGGGTAACAATTATAAAAGTGATACCTAACTTATACTGTAGATTGACTAACTCGAATTGTGTTTGTACTCTTAGCTGTTTATCTAATGCTGCAAGTGGTTCATCCAATAAAAGTAATTTTGGTTTTTTGACTAGACATCTTGCTAACGCTACACGTTGTTGTTGACCACCAGATATTTCATTGATTTTTCTTTTCTCTAAACCATTCAGTTCTAGTAAATTTAAAATTTCATTAACACGATGATTGATTTCTTCTTTAGAAATTTTTTCTTCTTTTAGTCCAAACTGGATATTATTAGTGACATTTAAATGCGGAAATAGTGCATAATTTTGGAACATAATATTTAGAGGTCTTACATATGGTGGAAGTTTCGTGATATCCTTTCCCTCAAGTAGAATTCTTCCTTTATCAGGCTTCTCGAATCCTGCTATAATTCTCAAAAGTGTTGACTTCCCGCATCCTGAAGATCCTAGGAGACTGAATATTTCAGATTTTGCTATTTTTAGATTAACTTTGTCTAAAGCAACAACATTATCGAACCTTTTTGATACATCTATGATTTGTAAAAAAGGTTCAGACATAAAAAAGATTGTGAAAAGCGCAACTTAAGTAAAAGTTGCGCTTTAATTAAATTATTGAGAAGCTTTAAAACTATTAAATACTCTCGAAGATATCCTAGACTTTTGAGGTGAGTCAGCTGTATCTGCAAAAAGTTTAGTTAATGTCTCTTCTGTTGGATAAATAGCTGGATCTGAAAGAATATCAGGATCTATCAAACCTTCAGTTGTGTTAGCTACTAGATTAGGATTTGAGTACCACACATAGTTAGTAATTTCTGCAACAACCTCTGGTCTCAAAATATAATCTATAAATTTATGAGCATTTTCTACATTTTTTGCGTCTGCTGGAATTCCCATCATATCAAACCAAATTACTGTTCCTTCATTTGGAATTGAATACCAGACCTCTTCAATTTCCTCGTATGCTGCTATAAATACATCACCTGACCAACCTATTGCTAAGCAAATCTCACCATTTGCTAAATCATCAATGTACTGAGAAGAGTCAAAATACTTTATGTAAGGTCTAATATTATTTAATAATTCTAGTGCCTCTTGATTAGCTTTAGTGTTTTCTGTATTTGGATCATGGCCAAGATAATTTAACGCAATCTCAACAATTTCACTTGGTGCATCTAAGAAAGCCACACCACAATCTTCGTATTTAGAAATTTGATCTACATCAAATATTATGTCCCATGACTCAACATCTCCACCTCTTTCCTCGACGGCAGCAACATTGTAACCTATTCCAGTTGTGCCATACATGTAATTCACAGAGTATTCCCCACCTGGATCATGAGCATCAGTTTTTTCTAAAACACTTGGATCTAAATTTTTGAGGTTTGGAATCATACTTTTATCAAGTTTTTGAAAAACTCCAGCTTTAATTTGGTTTTCCATAAATGAGCCTGATGGAACAACTAAGTCATAGCCACTTCCTCCAGCCAAAAGCTTTGCCTCTAGAACTTCGTTTGAGTCAAATACATCGTATGTTACATCAATACCAGTTTCTTCCTCAAAATTTGCAATTGTATCTTCAGCTATGTAATCGGACCAATTGTATATAAATAACTCTTCTTTAGCGCTCAAACTCATAGGGAGTATTAGCACTAAAAGAGCTGTTAAAAATTTGTTCATATTACCTCTCCTCTTAAATAAGTAGAATTTGAATAATATGATAATTTTTTTTAAAAATCACAAATTTTTTTATATAGATCTGGTCTACGATCTCTAAAATTTCCCCAAGATTGGCGATATTTTGTTATTTCTGAAAAGTCGAAATTCTTAGTTACAAAGCCCTCATCTTTTTTGTCCATTTCAATTTCAATATTACCCAAATGATTAGCAATAAAGGAACTTCCATAAAATGTAACAGATATTGAACCTTCATTTTCTGTGCCAATTCTGTTAGAAGCTATGACTGGAATTTGATTTGCAGCTGCATGACCTTTCATTACGTTTTGCCAGTGATCTTTTGAGTCTAATAAAGGGTCTTGAGGCTCTGAACCAATTGCTGTGGGGTATAATAAAATATCTGCACCAGAAAGTGTCATAGATCTCGCACATTCAGGAAACCATTGATCCCAGCATATACCACAACCAAGATTTCCAAATTTTGTGTTAAATACTTTGAAGCCAGTATCTCCGGGTTTAAAGTAAAACTTTTCGTTATAACCAGGACCCTCAGGAATATGGGACTTTCTATATAAATCACTTAATTCACCATCGGCATTAATCACAACTAGAGAATTAAAAAAATTATTTTCTTTTTTTTCAAAAAAACTGATCGGCATTACCATATTATTTTTCTTACAAAAATTAGAAAAAATTTCAAATAATTTGTCATCAGGAAATTCAATTGCATAATTAAAAAACTTTGTATCCTGAGTTGAGCAAAAGTATTCAGTTTGAAATAACTCTTGTAAGAGGAAAATATTTACTTTTTCCTTAGATGCTTGTTGAGCAATATGTATAGCCTTATTTATATTTAAATCTTTTTTTTCTTTTATTGATTTAAATTGCGAAGCAGCTACTTTAACTAACATTTTTTGGCACATTCATAGTAACACAATGGATATTGCCTCCACCATAATTTATATGTGAAGTTTCAATCATCTCAATTTTTTTATCTTTGAAAATATCTTTAAAAATATCATAAACCATTTCATCTTCTTTAACATTAAATTTTGGAACAAAGATTTTACGCTTTGAAAAATAAAAATTAATATACGAGGCAATAAGTTTTTTATCATTGATAACTATTTTTGAAGGTAGTGGTATATCAATTAATTCTATATTACTGTCATTGCTGGAAAGATTACTTAGAATAATTGATTTAATCTTAGTTAAATTTTGTGTATTCAAATCATCTAAATCATAACTTTTTGCTATTAAATATTTTCTATTTCCAATAGGACATAAAATATTGTCTATGTGCCCATCAGTATCATCATCATTTAATCCTTCGGGGATCCAAATTATTGAATTTAAGTCAAATAAACTAGTCAGTGTTTGCTCTATTTTTGCTTTTTCAGGATTATTTCTATTTGGGTTAAGTAATACACTTTCAGTAGTAAACAAATTTCCGTTTTCATCGTAAGTAATAGCACCACCCTCTAAAGTAAGGTCATTTAAATATGAAGTAATAGAAAATTGATTTGAGATATATTCACCTACTTTATTATCATTAAAATAATTTGGGTATTTTCCATAACCATTAAAATTAAAGTTAATACATTTAAGTTCATTGTCCTCTTTTATAAAGATCGGAGCAATATCTCTCATCCAAGAGTCATCTAGTTCTAATTGAATAATATTTATTTTTTGATTATTTATATATTTTTTACAGTCATTATAATCCTCTTTATTACAATACATATAAACTGTTTCTTCATCCGAAATACAATTAGCTAAATGCGCCATTTCTAATCTGGCATCTTTAATTATTTCGTAGTAAAGATTTTTATTACATGGCCAAGCCATTAGACATTTGTCATGTGCTTCCCATTCTGGAATTAACTTCATAAGATTATAGTATATATTTTTTTTTAATTATGAATATTTGTATGCTCTCAAATATGGTCAAAAAAGAAAAAAGAATGCCCCTAATACCAGATGATATTATTGAGCTAAAAAACATATCAACCAAATTCAACTTTTATATTGAAAGATTTACTGACAGAATAATTGATGAAAAAGAATATATTTCAGTTGGGTGTAAGTACTATACAAATCAAAAAATAGATTTATTCTTATCAATGCAAGGTTTGAAACAAAGTCAAATAAAGCCAAATCAAAATTACTTAGTCTTATTCAATGTTGTAGAGTATGTTGAGCAAAATATAGCTATGTTGAATAAAATTTTAAAAAATAATTGTTCTCTGTTATTTTATGATTTATTGAGTGGCAAACACTCAATCAAAATTTTAAAATCTGCTAATGAAGAGCATTTGCTAAAATCAACTATTAACATGAGTAAAAAATTAAAAGCAAAATTGCCAGTATTTTGTAACTCCTTAAAAAAAGATAGCATTGAGAAATTTTATATATCCAAAAAAGGATATATTAATTTTCGTTATTTAAGATTACTTGAAAAATTAGTTTAATATTAAATAAATACCCGTAGATACTAGTAATAATGCAAAGAAATACTCAAAGCTTCTTTTTAATTTAGGGTTAGATACTAAATTTTTAATTAAACTTCCAAAAAGTGCCCATAAACTTATACATGGAAAGCTTACCAGTGATGACATCAACCCTGTGAAAACAACAGCTATCCAAAGCTTTTCTTCTAAAGGCATAAAACCAGATGCGACTGTAATAGCTATCGTCCATGCTTTAGGGTTTACCCATTGAAAAAGGGCAGCTTCGTAAATATTTAAGGGCCTGCCTGTATCTTTCTTATAGTCCTTTAGAGACCCAATCATTTGATAAGCTAAATAAATGAGATAAAAAAAACAAAGCCATTTTAGTATCATTTGAAATTCTGGTTTATTAATCAAAATTAAACCTAAACCTGTGCAAATTAATGAAACTTGAAGAGCATGACCTAGAGAAATACCAGTAATATGTGGTAGAGACCTTTTAAAACCAAATTTTAAGCCTGAGATTGTTAACATTGCATTATTGGGCCCAGGTGTGATAAACATGACGGTGTAATATGATACGATTGCTATAACTAAAGCTATATCTATCAATTAATTAATCTTTAATACTAAACTTATTATCTTTTAAGATAACATGTATTGGAACACCAGTTGAGAGTTCAACAGAATTAATATTATTTGGTTCATAAATATTCATAACAATTAAAAGCGCTCTAAGAGAATTCCCATGTGCTGCTATTAAAATATTATCATTTTCATCGCTTTGAATAGCAGGTTTAATTACTTCCTCAAAATATTTTGTAACTCTTCTGACCACATCCTCAAGACTTTCGCCGTTAGGGGGTTGATCAGAATAACCTCTTCTCCACTTATGAACTTGTTCTTCGCCAAATTTTTCAGCAGTTTCCTTTTTGTTTAAACCCGTGAGATCACCATAATCTCTTTCATTTAGGTTAATGTTTGAAATTATTTTTCCTTCATTATTTAAAAAATTCCACTGATTGAGGTTTTGAAGAATTATTTTAGCGGTTTCTTGAGCTCTTTTTAATTCGCTTGTAAATACAATATTGAATTTAATATCTAAATTTTTGAAGTTTTGCCCGGCTTTATTTGCTTCCTCAATGCCTTGTTCAGATAATTCAATATTTTTAAAGCCGGTAAAAAGATTTAATTTATTCCACTCGCTTTGACCATGGCGAATTAATAAAATATTTTTCATTGAATTTGATATATATTATTAATTACTTATGGTCAAATTTCGCATTGAAAAAGATAGCTTAGGTGAAATTAAAGTTGAAAGTACAAAACTTTGGGGAGCGCAGACTCAAAGATCAATAGAAAACTTTCAAATAGGTATTGGGAAATTTCATTTTCAAAATATATTCATAGAAGCCCTTGCCTTACAAAAAAAATCATGTGCTTTTGCAAATGCTGAGTTAAAATTATTACCAAAAAATCATACAAAAATTATCGGTAAAGTTTGTGATTTAATTATATCTGGAAAATTAAATAATCAATTTCCTCTTGTTGTATGGCAAACAGGATCAGGAACTCAAATCAATATGAATATAAATGAAGTCATTGCAAATAAAAGTAACCAGTTGTTAGGAAGAAAACTCCCAACAAATACCCCACTTCATCCTAATGATCATATTAATATGTCTCAATCATCAAATGATAGTATTCCTACTGCTATGCATATAGCTAGTGTACTATCTATAAAAAAAAATTTACTTCCTGAGATAGCTTTTTTCAAAAAATCTTTAAAAAAGAAAATTTCTGAGTTTACAGGAATAATTAAAATTGGAAGAACTCACACTCAAGATGCAACACCAATAAAAATTTCAAATGAATTTTTAGCGTTTTATGATCAAATCTCTTATGCCGAGGGTGTTATTAAAAAAAGTTTAAATAAGCTTTATGAATTGGCTCAAGGTGGAACTGCAGTTGGATCTGGAGTAAATGCGCCAAAAAGTTTTTCTAAAATATTTATTAAACACTTAAAAAAGGAAACAGGACTTCCGTTTAAATCTGCTCCAAATAAGTATGAGTCGCTTGCTTCCCATGATGTATTTATTGAAGTCATGTCAGGTGTCGAAATTTTAACGAGTACTTTATTTAAAATGGCAAATGATATTAGGGTATTAGCTTCTGGGCCAAGAAGTGGAATTTCTGAGTTAATTCTTCCAGCCAATGAACCTGGCTCATCTATTATGCCAGGAAAAATAAATCCTACACAGTGTGAGGCACTATCAATGGTGTGTGCACATGTGATTGGTCTGAGAAACTCTATAGCCTTTGCCTGCACACAAGGCCATTTCCAATTAAATGTTTATAATCCATTAATTATACATAATACTCTTGATGCAATTAGTTTAATAATTGAGGCAATGGCTTCATTTAATAAAAACTGTTTGAAAGGATTAAAAGTTAACAAAAAAAGAGTAAATGAACTTTTAAATCGCTCTTTAATGCTTGTTACACCATTAACTAAAGTTATTGGTTACGATCTAGCCTCTAAAGTGGCACTAAATGCTTATAGTAAAAACATTTCATTAAAAGAGTCCTGTATGGAACTAACTGATTTATCTGAGGAAGAATTTAATAAATATACTGACCCTAAGAAAATGGTTTAGTTTATCTTATGTATGTTATAGTTTTCTTTTGATTTAAATAATTCTTTAAGCAAATTATTTGTAATGAAGTGACCTGTTTTAAAACCCTTATAAGTTCCAATAATAGGGTAACCTGATAAATAAAGATCACCAACCACATCCAAAACTTTATGGCGCATTAATTCGTTATCATATCTTAATCCATCTTTATTAAGAGGTTTTTTGTCTTTTATAACAATGGCGTTATCTAGTGAGCCTCCTTTAATTAAATTTTGTGACTTGAGGTATTCAATTTCTTGAAAAAAACCAAAAGTTCTAGCTTTTGATATGGACCTGACATAGTTACCATTTAAGTTCTTTATTTTTATATCTTGATCTTCATACTTTCCTTCGAAACTAGACTCTAAATTAATATTTAACCCCTCATCTTTTGGTGAATTAGGTGCCAACTCAGCATATCCATAATCACATGAAAATTTTACAGGTTTAACAATTTCTAAAATCTTTTGTTCTGAGTCTTGCTCTTTTATTCCTTTTTTTAAAATACTTTTAACAAATATATCAGAACTACCATCAAGAATAGGTACTTCAACGTTGTCAATTAAAATTTCACAATTGTTGATATGTAGACCTGCAAGAGCACTCAGTAAATGCTCAACTGTTTTAACCTCAACCCCATTTAAAGCAATGTTAGTTGAAAATTTTGTAGATATTACATTGTCCCATTTAGCAGGAATAATTGTTGATTTATCTGTTCTGTTAAAAAAGATACCAGAGTTTAGAGGTGCAGGATTAAGAATAACATTAGTTTTGATACCAGTGTGTAATCCAATACCCTCTATATTTACAGGCTTGTTGAGAGTGAAACTCTTCATCTAAATCGATAGTAAGAAAATAACCAAAAAGTATTACTTTATATTTGTAAAACTTTGTATTTATTGATCTTATTGATTAGAGCCTTTACGAAGATATGAGGGGGTGTCCATATCCTCAATGGTCTCATTATCATCACTAAATTCAGAAATATCGGAAACTTCTGATATTTCATCACTATCTTTGATTGGTTTAGTTTTTTCAGTATCCTCTTCCAAAACATCGCTAAATAAAAAAAGATTTGGATCTGTCTTTGTTTTTTTTGTTTTTTGCTTTTTTTCAGGAATTTCGAAACTATCCTCTGTTGTTTTTTTATCAGAAGTCATCAGATTAGAAAGCATACTAAAAAAACCTTTTTTCTTTTTTTCTTCAAGATTTTCTAAATTGACTGAATTCTCAAAGTTTTTTTCAATTAATTCATCTTTATCAGCTGAAGTGCTATCCGATTGATTGGTTAAATTAAATTCTTCTTTTTCAGTATCAAGTTGTTTATTTTCAACTACACTTGAAATATCTTCGAAATGTTTAGTATCTGAACCATCATAAGAAAAACTTCCATCAATTTTATTTTGTATAGAACTAAATCCTGAATTATTTTCAGACTCTGGATAGTATAGAATTTTTTTTCCTGAAGCCTCTATTCCAGTAGCAAAAATACTAATCTTTAATTTACCTTGAAGTGTCTCATCTATCAAAGAACCAAAAATTATATTAGCCTCAGGATTAACACTCTGTCTTATGATATTTGCAGCGTGGTCAACTTCTAATAATGTCATATCACTACCTCCAGAAATATTAACAATAATCCCTTTGGCAGTATTCATATCTATATTTTCAATTAATGGATTAGTTAGAGCTAAATTCGAAGCCTCTACTGCTTTATTGTCTCCCTCAGCTAAGGAAGTACCCATCATAGCAAATCCCATTTCTTTTATAACTGTTCTTACGTCTGCGAAATCCAAATTTATAAGACCAGGTTGAGTAATTAAATCAGTAAGTCCTTTTACACCATCAAAAAGAACATTGTCAGCTTTTTTAAAAGCTTCTGCAAAAGAAGTCTGCTCGTTAGATACTTTGAATAAATTTTGGTTAGGTATGATAATCAATGTGTCTACATTACTTTTAACTTCTTCAAGTCCTTGTAATGCTAAGTTCATCCTCTTAGTACCTTCAAAGTTAAATGGAGTTGAGACTATTGCAACTGTCACTATACCTAGTTTTTTTTGCAATACTTGCGATGACTGGTAAAGCGCCTGTTCCTGTGCCTCCACCCAAACCAGCTGTTAAAAATAACATATTTGTGTTTCTTAATTCTTCCGATATTAAATCAATACTCTCTTCAGCTGCGTCTTTTCCAATAATTGGATCTGCACCTGCACCTAAACCTTTTGTTTTCTCAAGGCCTAATTGTATACGATTATAACAAAGAGAATTTTCAAGAGCTTGAGCGTCTGTGTTGGCCACAATAAAATCAACATTGTTTAAATTTGATTGAATCATGTTATTTACTGCATTGTTTCCTGCACCGCCAATTCCTATAACTGTTAATGATGGTTTTAAGTTTTTTTGATCAACTACTGGTTCTATATCTAGTGTCATTTTTTTCCCCGCAAATCAACCTATAGTAGGTCTACGAATCTTTTGTACCATATTTTTTTTGAAAAAGAATCAATTTTTTGAATAAAATCATTATTTTGATAGCTTTTATTAGTTAAAAGCCAGAAACTTGAATAAAGAGACATTATACTACTATCATTTAAAACCTTAGGGATACCGCAGGACTTAGGTGGCTCCAAAAATTGGATGTCATAACCAAACTTTGTGCGAAAGTAATTATAGAAATTTTTTATCTTTGAACCACCGCCTGTAAAAATATATGAATAAAAAGTGTTATCTTTAGGTAAAGAATTTAAGACTATTTCAAAGGTCTCATCTAACCGATCAATTGTAATTTCTTTTAAATTATCATGCCCAACATTTTTTTTTTTATTATCACCAAAGTCTTCCCATATTGGAATTTCAACTGTTGAGTTTCTAGTATCAGATAGATCAATTGTAGAAATTTTGAGTTTTTCTGCAAAGTCGAAACTAATGTTATGAATATTTACTAAATCACTAGATATTTTTTTACTACCTTGTTTTATCTTTTTTTGAAAATGTAAAACCTTATTTTTAATCATGATAATATTTATGTCATTAAATCCATAATCTATTAATACAACATTAGTCTTAAATTTAGGTATATTTTTTAAATAAAAAAAATATGAAATTGTGGAGTCTAAATAATTTAAAATTTTAATCTGCATTTTCTGGAAAATATTACTTAATATTTGAATTTGTTTAACTTCAATCATAGAAACTAGAGAAATTAAGGATAATTTATTACAATTTAATCCTACTGGGTTATCTGTAATTAATTTATCATCTATTTTGTAATGTGAAGTATAAAAATTATAGTGATAATTCTCATCCTCATCAATTTTGATCTTAGAGATTTTTCTTAAATCATTTTTTTCAACAATAGTACCATTTAGATTAAGATCTTTTTGTATTTTTTTGATACGTACACTTTGATTAGTAATTAAAATATAAGCGTCTTGAATAATATAATTTGCTTGTTTTTCAGCTTGAACAATAGAATTTTTTAAGCATTCAGTAAAATCATCTAAATTTTCAATTTCCTCTCCTGTATATCCCCTTGATCTAGTTTTACCTGTTCCAATAATTGAGTATTCTTTATCCAATTCAGAATAAATAATTGTCTTTATAGAAAAAGATCCAATTTCTATTATTGATTTATAATTGTTCAATTATTTTAATCTTATAGTTTTATTATGAAAATTTCTTAAATCCAAAAATTTATTATAACTTGTGTTTTTATCAATTAAATCAATATTATTTTTTAAAAAATATAGTAGTTTTGAATCTATCACCTTAGGAAGCATAACTATTCTACCATTACTTAAAACTAAATTGTATCTCCTATCATCTATGTATTCTATTTGGTCAATATCAAATAGAAAGGATAATGCTTCAAAATATTCAGACAAATAGTTATTTATGCGAATGCTATTTTCAGAAATATCAATAAGTTTGATTGTTTCTAAATAACTACTTTTAAAATAGCTGGTTGGAACATTTGTGTTATCGTAAAAAATTAATTCATTTGTTATATTATTTATAGCAAAAGGTTTTTTTAGATTTATTTGAATATTTACTTCATTTTTTTTTCTTTTTAATAAATAGCTCTCGATAAATGTATATTCTTTTAGAAAATTATTAATATCATCTAAATTATTTGTTATTTCGATTTCAAAAACTTCATTTATATCAGATTTAATAAAATTAATAATCTCCAAAGGTTTTTTAGTTAAATAAATAAATGAATAATAAAATAAAGAAATTAATAATGAAATAGACACTAAATAAATTAAAAAATCTTTATATTTTAATTTCATAAAGATGAATTAATGATTTGCTCTAGTAAATATAGGTAAGATAGATTTTGATACTTTGCTTGTTCAGGAGCTAGAGATAATTTTGTTAAACCTGGGTGGGTATTCATCTCTAAGAAAAAAATTTTTTCGTTCTCATTACTCATTATGTAATCTAATCTTGCAATTCCCTTACAGTTACAAATACGAAATATTTCCTTTGAAATTTTAATAAGAAACTCATATTTTGATTTAGATATTCTAGCTGGCAAATAATGCAAACTTTTATTTTTTGTATATTTTGCGACATAATCATAATGTTTATTATTAAATTCAATTTCAGTGACACCTAAAGCACTAATTTTGTATTTATTCTCAATAATAGTTACTGTTAATTCTTTTCCGTATATTATTTCTTCAATTAAATTTTTATTATTATTAATACACATTTTAAGATCATATTTATCTTTTAAATGTTTTATACCTTTAGAGGAGCCTCCCCAATTTGGCTTCAATATAACTGGGTATTTTACGTGATTTTTATACTCTATCTCTTTTGGTGATAAGATATTAAGTTCTTTTTTCAAAAATTTTTTTAATAAACGTTTATTAAAACATAAAGCAGATGAAATAGCGCCAGAGTGCGTAATCTTAATATTATTCTTTTGAGCAAATGAATTTAGTCCACCATCTTCCCCAAATTCTCCATGAAGAGCATTAAATATTATATCTGGTTTATAAATTAAAATTTGTTCAATATTAGTTTTTCTTAAATCTAAAAATTTAATATTAAATTTATTTTTTTT
>CACBJQ010000011.1:0-30250 GCA_902539635.1 uncultured Alphaproteobacteria bacterium | reverse complement strand
TATAAAACGAATATCTAATGATATTCATTTTCTTAAAAAAAACTTAAGAAAGTATTTAATTAAGTCAACATTTTATTTATGGTAACTTCTTTTCATTGAATGAATCAAATTGAAATAATTTTAGGCCCAACTAACACTGGTAAAACATTTTATGCTTTTGAACAAATGTTTTCCTTTAAAAACGGTGTTTTTGGTTTCCCTTTAAGGCTTTTGGCAAGAGAAAATTATGATAAAGCATGCAAAATTTATCCTATAAATCAAATCGCATTAATAACTGGAGAAGAAAAAATAATCCCTTCAAATGCGAAATATTTTTTTTGTACAGTCGAATCAATGCCAGATGATTTTTTTGAATTTGTTTGCGTAGATGAAATTCAATTAGCCTCTGACTATGAAAGAGGACATATTTTTACTCAAAGACTTTTACACTCTCGTGGAGAACAAAAAACTATTTTCCTTGGCTCTCTTACCATGGAAGAGATTATTAGAGAATTAATTCCTGAATCAAAAATAATTTTTAAAAATAGGTTTTCAGAATTAAATTTTATAGGTCATAAAAAGATTCAAAATGTAAAACCCAGATCAGCAATTATTGCTTTTAACTTAATAGGACTTTACGAAATAGCTGAACAGATAAGAAGCTTAAAAGGAGGTGTGGCACTTGTTGCTGGTGCACTAAGTCCCAAAACAAGAAACTCCCAAGTTAAATTATATGAGGATGGAGAGGTCGATTATATTGTAGCCACTGATGCTATAGGAATGGGCTTGAATCTAGATATTAACCAAGTCTATTTCTCTGGTCTTGAAAAGTTTGATGGAAAATATGTTCGACCTTTGAATGATATGGAAATTGGTCAAATAGCAGGAAGAGCAGGTCGCTATACAAAATCTGGTTATTTCGGAAGCACTCTTGGAGCTAAGTTTACAAATCTAAAGTCAATAGAAAATATACAAGCAAATAAATTTGAACCTGTTAAAAAAATATTTTGGAGAAATCATCTTCTATCCTTTAAGTCTGAACATGAATTAGTAAACTCTCTAAAAAAGAAACCTGATAACCATCGGTTAATTCTTAAAAAAGATGCAGAGGATCAAAAATTTTTATCTAGGTTTCTAAAAGATAATAACAAAAATTTTAAATTTAATAATCCTGAAACTTTAAAACAATTATGGGACGTTTGTCGAATACCAGATTATCAAAATATTTCAGATGAAAAACATGTCGATATGTTAACAAAAATATTTAATGAACTCATAAAAAATCAATGGATATTAAGTGATAAATTTTTAGAAAAAGAAATTTCTTACTTACAGAATTATAATGGTAGCATAGATGATCTTATATACAATTTAAATGAAACAAGAACTTGGCTATACATTACTAACCAGAAACAATGGATAAGTAACTCTATTTGGGTTGAAACAGTTAAAAATATTGAAAACAAACTGTCTGAGGAGATACATTTAAGCTTAATGCAAAAATTTGTCGACAAAAATAAAAGTGAGATGATACAAAATTTAAATATTAGTGAAAAAAATATATCTTTAACTGATAATAGATATGTTAAGATAAAAGATGAAAAAATAGGAGTTATAAAAGGTTTTAAAATTTTTTTTGATGAAAAATATAAAGATATTTTAAATAACAACTACCATAAAATAATTAAAGAACAAATTTTTCCAAATATGTCTTTTAACGTTGATAATTTTATAGCGGCACCAAATGAAAGCTTGATAATCGATTCAAAAGTAGATGAGAATGGAAATTTCCAGAATTTATATATTAAATGGGGGGATGCAAATGTAGCAATATTTAAAAAAGGGAGTGATATTACGCATCCTATTTTAGAGCCAATCTTAGACGACTTGCTAATATCACCTGATCATATTAAAAAAATTCAGGATAAAATTCAAAAATGGTTCGAAGATACTTACCTCTCAAAATTGGATTTATCCGACAAACTAAAAAAATTTAACACAAAACCCGAGGAAAGAAGTTTTATTTTTAAGATCATAGAAAGCCAATACAATCTTTATCAAATAAATATATTAGATGAATTTAAATTAATTGATGAACCACAAAGAAAAGAAATTCATTCGCTAAATTTTAGATTAGGAAAAAATGTTATATTTAATTCTGAATTAATAAGACCCGAATACATGAAGTTAAAGTTTTATTTATGGAATTTGTATTATAATGAATGTTTAAATATTGATGAATACATACCAAAAGATGGCAATGCAACACTTAATATTGAAAATAAGTTAAATGAAAAACTATTAACTTTCTTAGGATTTATTTCTAAAAATGACTTACTAATCAGGCTTGATATTTTTAATGAATTTGAAAAACAATTATTCAAAAGAGAAAATAGGGGCCCTTTCTCACTACCTATGGATTTGTCTAATCTTTTGGGAATTAAAAAAGATAAATTAATTAGTATTATAAAAAGTAGATCCTTTAATATTCAAGAGATTGCAGATAATGATTTAATTATTTCTAAAAAGATTAATTCTAATAAGACATTAGAGTTAAAACAAAATAAAAACAAAAAAGTATTGAAAAAACCATCAAAAAAAGTAAAAAAACCATCATCAAAAAAATTATTTAATAATCCTTTTGACCTATTAAAAAACATAAATGTTAAATAAATTCTTCCAATCCTTTAATGAAAAGAAGGATAAAAACGACAATCACTCTTTTGAGTCAGATTTATATAACCTGATTTACGAAATAATTATTGCAGATCATGAAATTTCGGAACAAGAAATTAATTTTGCCTCGGAGTTAATAGAATTTTACTTTAAAATACCAATTCAAAGCAATAAAGAGCAATTTACTAAATTAGCCAATCAACAACATTTCAACACTGACTTATCTCAGTTTTCATACAGACTAAAAACATCACTTACCTATGAACAAAGAATGGACGTAATTTTAATTTGTTGGCAAGTTTTAATGGTTGATGGCAAAGAGGATCAGCTTGAGGTTTCTACTGCGAGAAAAATATCAACGTTACTTGGCCTAGAAGATAAAGATTTTATATTGATTAGAAATAGAGTAAAAGACAGCCTATGACTTACTTAGTTAATGATAAGTGTATAAAGTGCAAATATATGGATTGCGTTGAGGTATGTCCCGTGGATTGCTTTTACGAAGGTGAAAATATGCTTGTTATTAACCCTGATGAATGTATTGACTGCGGAGTATGTGAACCGGAATGCCCAGTTGAAGCGATTATCTCAGATGACTTGGACGATGGAACAAAATGGTTAGATGTAAATGAAAAATATTCACAAGTTTGGCCTAATATAACTACAAAAAAAGATGCCCCTGCTGATGCAAAACAGTGGGAAGGGGTAGAGGACAAATTTGAAAATCATTTCAGTGAAAAAGGAGCTGATTAATGCCAGTAAAAAAAAAAGCTAATATAAAAAAAGTAATAAAAAAAACTACAAAAGTTAAGACTAAAAAAAAAGTTAAAGTTAAAAAAAACCTACCTGCCAAAAAAAAACAACCTGTAAAAAAAACAACTAAAAAAAAAGTTACAAAAAATATAGTAAAAAAAGTAGCTAAAAAAATTGTTATCCCAAAAGCCCCTAAGATTAAAAAAGTAATAGTCCCACAAGAATTTAAAGCAGGAGAAAACATTGTTTACCCAACCCACGGCGTAGGAAGAATTCTCACAATAGAAAAGTTTCAATATGATCTAGTGGAAGAACAACTGTATGTAATTCAGTTTTTTCAAGATAAGTTAACAATCAGAGTCCCCTTTGCTAAAGCAAAATTGATTGGTTTAAGAAACATTACTAGTAAACCATCTATGACTAGAACGCTCTCTGTTTTAAAACAAAAACCTAAGATAAAAAAGGCGATGTGGAGTAGACGAGCTCAGGAGTACGATCAAAAGATAAATTCTGGTGACATAAAACTTCTCTCAGAGGTCGTTCGAGACCTATTTCGAAAAGACGATCAAACTGAGCAGTCTTATAGTGAGCGTCAGATGTTTCAGGTAGCTTTTGAGAGATATACTAGAGAATTTGCAATATCTTCAAGTTTAAAGTTCGAGGAAGCATCAACAAAAATATTAGAAATTTTAAATCAAAGATAAACTAATTAGTTTCTTCTTCGTTTTTATCAGTTGGAATATCAATACTGATATCTTCTGCTAGGTTATCGGTATCTTCATTTTGAATTTCAGTTTCTTCTGTCTCTTCGATTAGTTCTTTTAATTCATCATTTTCTTTGGCAGTCTTAGTAGGTGCTGCAACACTTATTCCCGCTTTTCTACCTCTTTTAGGTTTTGCTATATTTACAGCTTCAATGGATTTACCACACTCTGGACAATTTATTACGTCCTGATAAAAATCATAATATTTTACACTACCACAAGGGCATGTTCTTTTGTGGCCTAAATCGATTTGATCTTCTTGCATTGTGGGCAGATTTATACATTATTATTGTAATTTATACAAATTTTTATT
Source organism: uncultured Alphaproteobacteria bacterium (assembly GCA_902539635.1). Taxonomy (GTDB): domain Bacteria; phylum Pseudomonadota; class Alphaproteobacteria; order HIMB59; family HIMB59; genus HIMB59. The sequence continues at coordinate 25,765 of CACBJQ010000011.1, read as the reverse complement.
ATGTTATCGCTCTGTTATGGCAGTTCCAAAAAGAAAAACCACACCTTCAAAAAGGAATATGAGACGCTCTCATCATAGAGCAGGAACTCAACTATTTGCAGAAGACAAAAAATCAGGTGAATTGAGAAGACCCCATCATATTGACCTCAGCACTGGTATGTACAGAGGCAAGCAAATAATTATTAAAAAAACTAAAAAAGATAAAGATGCCGAGGGTCAAGCACCTGTAAATACTGATGAAACAACTAAAACTATTGAAGCTCCTGCTTCTAAATAATTAATCTCTAATTATTTTATATATTGAATTTTCTGAAAAGCTTTGCTGATAGAGCTTTTTTTTGAGTTCAGTAGTTTCTAACTTTGATAGTTTTTTTCTTAAAATAAATCTTTTTAAAATATCTAGCTCTAAATCTGGATTTTCAGATACTTTTTTAGAGATATATTCATCAATTAAGCTTTGCTCAAAACCTTTTTGAAACAGTTTATTTTTAATTTTTTTGATAGAAAATAATGATTGCTCATAATAATGAAATACTGTTTCAATGAAGTGCCTCTCGTTGATTATCTTCAACTCATCTAATTTTCGTATAATATTCTCAATAAGTTCTTGCTTAGAGATATTTTCTGGAAAAATGACCTTTTGATATGTTTTTTTATTTTTGAGTTTTTTTTCTAGTATTTCAGAAATTTTTTTTCTAGTAGCTGGATATTTACCCAAATATTTTAATGCTTCGTTATAAAGGTATTCATCAGCTTTTTTTTTCATAGTTTATATTTCAAGAACTTTAAAAACTTTCTTTCATAATTTCTAATAATAGCTCTTTTGTTTTTTTAACAGCAAATCCTTGTGATCCCATTTGTAGGCCCTCTTTTTCAAAACAACCTTTGATATCCTTAAAAGTAAAATCTCTTGTAATTTTATATTTAGTTTTCAATTCATCATTACTTTTAAATTGAATTTTAGCACCAGTAATCCTTTCCTCTACTGACCCATCTTTGCGAAAATCAAACTTACATTTAAAAAAATTAGGTATTTCTCCTGTAGATATATAAGTCACAGGGAAATCAGCATCGTATCCGTGTACTGCGCCTTCTATAATGTATTCTCTTGATATTGTGCCAGCTTTTTCCAATTCAGCATATCTCTCTTCACAATATTGTTTGTCATAGGAGATATCTTTTGAACCCACTATATAAAAAAAATTACTTCCAGTGGTTTCAGAAATGTTAAAAATATTATTACAGGCCCCATAAACTGAAATTACGGATTTAAAAGACTTTAAATTAGGGCTAAATATATTTTTTATATCCTGATCTAAAGATAACATTGCAGCATCAGCGCCATATGAGAATCCTATTAGAGCTGTTCTCTCTATATCAATATTTGGATGATTGCTTAAAGTATTTAATGCCATATATGCGTCTGTAACAAAATCAAGTGTAAGAATTCTAGATAAACAGTTTTTCCAACCAGCACCAGAGGCATTACATTTTCTTGTTCCGTAAGTATCTATAATAAAAGTTGCATATCCATTTTTATTTAAAAACTTTGCATAATTCTTCTCTCTATTTGGTTTAATCCCACCTGATGTATGTAAAATTAATATTAGTGGAGATTTTCCATCTTGCTTTAAGTCTTTCGGTAAGGATAAAATTCCTTTGCCATTTAAAGAGGCCTCTTTATAGACACCTGTATTTAATCTACTGAAATCGTAAGTGTAAAAGGTTTCAAATTGAATCTTTCCTTTTTGTAATGGTTTAAAATCATTTGCAGAAATTGAATATGTAGTAAAAAATAAGAAAATTGTTAAAAATAATTTCATTTACCTTTAATAAATTACCATAATTATTTCATAATAAAGTTTAATTAAAAGTATATTGTATTTTCAAAAAATTATTTTTCTAGATATATTTGATAATTGTTTATAATTAGGGTCTGCGCTTGTAGCTCAGTAGGATAGAGTACCAGATTCCTAATCTGGGGGTCGCAGGTTCGATTCCTGCCAAGCGCGCCAATAACTTTGACATATTAAAAAAAATTTTTATATATTAATTATGGTAAAAATTTTTTTTCTATTATATCTTTTATTTTTCACATCTTTCTCAAATGCCCAGCTAATACAAACAAAAGACCATAAAGCTTTATGCTCCAACGGTGAACAAGCAACATTTACCTTTTTTGAGGGTAATACAAATAATTGGTTAATGTATATTCAAGGAGGGGGTGTGGCTGCAAACGAAGACCAATACAGATCAAGAAATAACGGATTAAAATCTCCTGCAGTTTCAAATGAAAGAGGTAAAACTTATATGGTCGAAGACTTTATTAACAACAACTATAATGTCATTTACATTCCTTATTGTAGCAATGACATACATCAGGGCACGCACGTAAACAATATTGATGGAAAAAAAGTTTATTTTCATGGTCGATACATTATTGAGGACATTTTTAATCAGTATGATGAAAGGTTTAAAAAAGCAGATAAATTAATTTTTGCAGGTTATAGTGCTGGGTCCTTGGCTTTGGGTTTAAACGTCGATCTAATTAAAAGATATGAAAATCCATATATTATTGCTGATAGTTTTTGGCTAGACGCAGAGTCTCTAAATGTTCGCTTAGGATGGAATGATGGACCATGGCCTAAAATTGTAAAGTTTTTATATAATGACAGAGTCGAGCATTGTAAAGACTCTCATTGGGCAAATTGTTTTTCTTCAAGACAATTATTTGAAAGAAATAATTTGAATAATGTTTTTTTTATTTGGAACATAGGCGATCCTTACATGAAAGGTAATTTAGATAAAGTGAGACAATCTATAAATGAAGACGCAACTTTTTATAATGCTGGTTTTTCAATTAATGCTGAAGAAAGAAAGTTAAAAGGAAATATTGAGTGGGGGCATGTTATGACAGCTACTGATTTATATTATAAAGATTTTGAAGGTACCTCATTACAAAAGTTAATTTGGAATTGGATAAACGGGTCTGGGAAAACTATTTATATAAACAATTAGTTTTTCTCGTGTAAAAAATCCAAAAGTCTATCTAAATATTTTTCATCAACATTATATGCTTTTTTATAATGTTCAATACAATATGGTTTTGTTGGAATATTTTGACCACCACAATAGTGAAATCCCTCCTCAAGTGGATCTCCGATAGGCCATTGACAAGACTTAAAGTTACCTGTGCCAACAATACTCTTTTTAAAACTAAATTTTTCTCTTCTTCGAACAGGTTCTTTTCTTATTGTATTTTGGGAAGATGAATTACTAGTTTCTCTGTACATGGTGACAGATGAAAACTGTTGATTTTGAGTTGATTTTTTTCTGGAGTTTTGACGTCTTTCAAGACCCAGTCTAAAAGCCTTACCAATAACGGCATTTTTAGTAAATCCAAGCTGCACGCCAATTTGGCTAGTAGCAACCCCTTCATTCCAAAGTTTTTTAAGATCTTCTACTTTTTGGTTATTCCAAGACATTTTTTATATACCTACTCTATTTAGTTCCTTATATGGGTAGTTTTATACTATATATAGTAGTAGTAATCTAGCCTAAAATGATTAAAAAAATGTGAATAAATATGAAATCTCTTAAAAATTTGAACTTTGAAAAAATCCTAAATGTAGGTATCAGAGTCGATTTCAATGTTCCTATCGATAAAAATTTTAGAATTACAGACAAAACAAGATTAGATAGATCTAAGGAGACGATCGATTTTATTAAAAATAAACAATGTAATATTTTTCTAATTTCACATTTTGGAAGACCAAAAGAAAATTTTGTTGAGAAATATTCGTTCTCAAAATTAATTGATCAGTTTGAGGATATATTGGAGTTAAAATTAAATTTTATTAGCTATGATAGTTTTTTAGATAGTGGCCTTAATGAAATAGATGCTGATAAGCCAACTATAAGCCTTTTAGAGAATATAAGATTTTTTGAGGGGGAAATAAAAAATGATTTAAATTTTAGTAAGTCTATTACAGATAAATTAGATTTATATGTTAATGAGGCTTTTTCTGCTTCTCACCGATTTCACTCATCAGTTAATCAAATGGCTAAAAACATATTGTCAGCACCTGGATTTAATTTTGAGAGAGAAATTTTAGCAATAGATAATATAAAAAAATCTCCAAAGAAAAAATTAGCGATTATTGGTGGATCAAAAGTTTCAACTAAAATAAAAACACTTCTATCTTTAACATCGTCTTGCTCAGATATTTTTGTTGGAGGGGCAATGGCTAATAATTTTTTTAAATATAATAGTATAAATGTAAGCAATTCTTTAATTGAAGAGGGCACAGAAAGTATGATTGAAATGATTTACAATTCTGCAAAATCAACAAATTGTAAAATTCATCTTCCATCAGATGTTATACTTGACTCAAATGAAAATAAATTAATAGATGAGCTTCCTAAAAGCTCTGATTTTAAAATCCTAGATATATCAGTTTCTTCACACGCAGTTTTAGAAAAACTGATAGGTAACAGTGATATCGTTTTGTGGAATGGACCAATGGGAATGATCGAAGACAATAAATTTTCAAAGGGATCAGTAAATTTAGCACATCTCCTAGCAAAATCTCAAGCAGATGTTGTCATAGGTGGTGGAGACACTATTTTAGCAATCAACATGGCTGAGGAAAAATTTGAAAATTTTTATTTTGTTTCAACAGCCGGCGGTGCTTTTCTTGAGGCGCTAGAGAACAAAGATCTTCCTGGAATTCAAGCCCTTATGGCTGATTAATAAAATGTTTTTTTAGCAATGGAATTTGAATTATTGTAAACACAATTGTAATTCCCATTATTCCAAATACTTTAAAATTTACCCAAACATCAGTCGTTTGAGTCCGCCAAACTATTTCATTTAAAACAGCTAAAAGAATAAAAAAGCTTGACCACATTTTATTCATTAATCCCCAACCCTCATCAGTCAATTTTAATGATGAGTTTAATAATAACTTTAAAACAGGTTTATTAATTAACGTACTTCCAATCAAAACTGCAGCAAAAAGAGCATTTATAATTGTTGGTTTCATTTTAAAAAATATCTCATTTTTTAGAAAAATACTTAAACCACCAAAAACAACTAAGATAATTGTACTTACTAACATCATTGTTGAAATTTTTCTTTCTTTGAAATAGATGGCTATAAGGGAAATAAATGTTGCAACTATTACAGCAGCAATACTTAAATAGAGATCTTTATCTGATTTATAATAGACTGCGAAAAAAACAATTAAGGGAAAAAATTCAAACAGTTGTTTCATTTTATAATAGTCTATCTAAATATCCTTCAAATTGAAACTCTCTTAAGTCATTCATGCCTTCGCCATATCCTTCAAATACTACAGGAATATCAAAATCATTTATTATTGTTAGAAGAGCTCCATACTTGGCATTAGAATCTACCTTATTTAAAATAATACCATCTAAAGTGATATATTCTTGAAAACCCTCTATTATATGTTTTGATGCAAGACCAGTATTAGCATCTAATGTCAAAAAAGCCCTTATTAAATTAAATTGATCAGATTTTTTTGAAACTATATCTGAGATTTTTTTTAGCTCAGCCATTAAGTTTTTGTTATTATGCTGTCTCCCAGATGTATCAACAATAATAACATCACTCTCTTTTAGATTATCAATACCTTGAAAAACAACAGCAGATGGATCCTCCATATTATTACCCTTATGAATGGGCACTTCAAATTGATTTGTGAAATGTTCAAGTTGATCGATTGCGGCAGCCCTAAACGTATCTGCTGCAATTACAGCAGGCTTTAAGCCATTTTTTTGAATTAGATTTATAAATTTACCTATGAATGTTGTTTTTCCTGAGCCATTATTTCCTGCAATAATATATAAGCTTCTATTTTGAGAAGAAAAACCTCCAAATTTTTTTTCTTTGAATTTTGTAAGCAGTTCATCTTTAATAACTTTTTTAATATCCTCTTCTTGTGATTTATTTTCTTTTATTTTTGAAATAATTAAATCAGCAAATTTTGGTTCTACACCATTATCAAACAAAAGATCCTCTATCTCATCTATATTTAAATTCTTTTGAAAGATTTTTTTTAAAAAAAACATTAAACCCTGATAACTTCTCCTACGGGTACACCTACCAAGGGTACTTTATGTTTGATATAATTTTGATCATATCCAATAGCTAATCCTGAATTTAACTCTTCAATAAGGATCTCCCTTGGTAATGAAAGTTTGGATTTTACTTTTTTTAAAATTAATTCGCCAAGATCTCTTAAAATTTTTGCTCTCTTTTTAATAATTGATTTAGAAACCTGAGGCATCCTTGAAGCAGGAGTATTATTTTTTGGAGAAAAAGGAAATATGTGGAGGTGAGAAATTTCATTGTCTCTTAATAGTTTGTATGTATTTTCGAACATCGTATCCGTTTCTGTAGGAAATCCTGCAATAATATCTGCACCAAATGAAATATCTTTTCTAATTTTTTTACAACGATCAACAAATTGAAATACATTTTTCGAATTATGTCTTCTTTTCATTCTTTTCAGTATCATGTCGTCACCTGACTGTATACTAAGGTGAAGATGCGGCATTACTCTTTGATCTTTGAGTACTTCATTAAAATTTTCATCAACTTCAACACAGTCTATTGAGGAGAGTCGAAGACGTTGTAATTTAGTTTTATCTAGAATATCTAAAATTAAATTGCTCATGTTATATTTGTGATCAAAATCGCTCCCATAATCTGATATATCGACACCAGTTAAAACAATTTCTTTGACACCATTTTCTACAACCCTTTCCACCTCATCAATTAAGTAAAAAGGATCAAAACTCCTATTATTGCCTCTACCAAAAGGAATAATACAAAATGTGCACCTATGATTGCATCCTTGTTGAATTACAAGACTTTCTCTGATGTTAAGGTTTTTATTATCTAAAGATGGGCGTATATCTTGAGGAGAGTCAAATATGTCTTCCTTGAAATCTACTTCGAATTCTTCATCAATTAAAGATGTCCAAGTTTCTGATTTCAGTTTACTTATATTATCAATAACTTTATCGACCTCAGCCATTGAAGAATACTTATCTGGAGATATTTGTGCAGCACAACCTGTCATTACAATTTTTTTATCGGGATATTCTTTTTTAATTTTTCTAATAGTTTGTCTTACCTGCCTCTCAGTTTCATTTGTGACGGCACAAGAGTTTATAACAACCATATTTTCATTATTATTTACTAATAATTCTTCAATTTTTTTTCCTTCAAAGTTATTTAGTCGACATCCAAAATTAACAACTTTAGACATTTAAATATTAATCGATGATTGATAAACTAACTCTGCAGGACCTTGAAGGAATACCATCTTGTCCTTGATTTCTGTTTTTAATACTGATCGTTCAGTAACTACTTTGATTTTAGAGGACACAAAGTCATTATGATTTAAAACAAAAGCAGTAGCACAAGTTCCTGAACCACACGCTAGTGTATGTCCGCCACCTCGCTCCCAAAATAATACTTTTACTTTTGATTTTTTTAATACCTCTACAAAAGTAATATTAGCTTGATCAGGAAATAATTTATTTTTTACAAGTAAAGGCCCTAACATATTTAATTTAATTAGTTTTAAATTCTTTACTAATACTACACAATGAGGGTTTCCAATATTTGCCCCCATTATTTTTATTAACCCAGGTATCTTTATTCTTTTAATTTGAATACTTTGAGAATCAATTTTTCTTGATAAAGGAATTTTTTTCCAATCTAAAGTTACTTCCCCAACATTGATTTTGTATTCCTTTTGAGACTTCTTACCAAAATGTAAAAATTTATGAGTTTTAATGACTGCCTTTTTAACTTTTTTTACTTCAACTAAATATTTGTAGGCACATCGCAATCCATTCCCACAATTTTTCCCAAGTGAGCCATCTGAGTTATAAAATGTAACTTGATAATATGAACTGATTTTTTTTAATAGAATTAATTGATCGCAACCTACCCCAAAACGCCTGTCGCAAAGTCTTTTAATAACCTTTTTTGACTTTCTAATGAAATCAACGTTTTTATCCACAATAATAAAGTCATTTCCTGCTCCTTGAGCTTTCATAAAAGGTATTTTCATAGACCAGCTATAGTGATATAAATTCCTCACTAAATAAAGGAAAAATTAGTCGGCCGATGAGTATCATTCGCCGATTTTTTTTATTTTTTAAATGTTAGAAAATATAACAAATAAGATAACTGGAATTTTTCAAGGTCTCTCAAATAAAGGGGCTATCACTGAAAAAGATTTAGAGACAACTCTGCGAGAGGTTAGAGTTGCTTTGTTAGAGGCAGATGTCTCTCTTAAAGTATCTAAAGATCTTATTAAAAAAATCCAAGAAAAAGCACTTGGCCAAAAAGTAATTGAAAACGTCCAGCCAGGACAACAAATAATTAAAATAGTAAGTGATGAACTAACAGAAATACTTGGTGTTCAAAGTAGCGAGCTAAACTTTAAAAATAAACCTTCAACTTTTTTAATGTGTGGTCTGCAGGGTGCAGGTAAAACAACATCAATTGCAAAACTTGCTCATTACTGTCAAAATTCCCTTAATAAATCTGTAGCACTTGTGTCAACAGATTTAAGAAGACCAGCCGCTATAGACCAACTTCGTATTTTATCTCAAAAAAATAATATTCAGTTTATTGAGCCAATAAATGAAAATATAAAAGATATTGTCAATAATGCTCTTGAACAAAGTAAAAAACTTTTATCGGATGTTTTAATTATAGATACCTCAGGTCGAATTAGTACAGACGAAGAATTACTTCTAGAACTTAAAACAATTCATGATCTAGCAAAACCACAAGAGAATTTACTTGTTTTAGACTCAATGATGGGTCAACAAGCACTAAGCGTTGTAGAGTCTTTTAACTCCACAGCACCACTTACTGGATTTATATTAACAAGATTAGACGCAGACCCAAGAGGAGGAGTTGCACTTTCAGCAAAATATCAAACAGGTTTGCCAATTCGCTTCTTTGGATCAGGAGAAAATATTGAAGATTTTGAAGTTTTTCACCCAGAGAGAATAGCTTCTAGAATTCTTGGTATGGGAGATGTTGTTTCATTAGTTGAAAAAGCACAAAAAGATTTTGATCAAAAAGAAATGGAAAATCTCCAATCTCAGATGATGAGTGGGAAATTCAATATGAATGATCTTTTAAAACAGTTTTCTCAAATGAAAAAAATGGGAGGAATGTCTGGACTAATGTCACACATGCCAGGTGTCAGCAAAATTAAAAATATGATGGAGAGTGGAGATTTTGACGAAAAAGTTATTGATCATCAAATTGCAATTATTTGCTCAATGACAAGAGAAGAAAGAGTTGATCCTGATTTACTAAAAGCTTCAAGAAAAAGAAGAATAGCAACAGGGTCTGGTAGACAAGTACACGAGGTCAACAGGCTTTTAAAACAATTTGAGCAAACTAAAAAACTTATGAAACAAGCTCAAAAACCAGGTTTTGCAAATAAAATAAAAAGTTTATTAGGCGGAAACCAAATGCCAACGATTGAATAAATACAGAAGGGAGAAATCATGGCTACAAAAATAAGACTAGCAAGAGGAGGTTCAAAAAAAAGACCTTTCTATAGAATTGTGGTTGCAGATGAGAGAGCACCAAGAGACGGTAACTTCATAGAAAAAATAGGCAACTTCAATCCAATGGTTCCCAAGGATCACAAGGAAAGAGTAATGCTTAGCAAAGAAAGAGCTGAACATTGGCTTAAGGTTGGAGCGCTGCCAACAGAAAGAGTTCAAAAAATTCTCTCTGAATTAGGAATGATGGAAGCTCCAAAAATAACTGAGAAAACAAAAAAGCATTTACCAAAGGCAAAGGCTCAAGAAAGAGTTAAAGCGAAAGAAGAAGCAGCATCAAAAGCTGCTGAAGATGCAAAAGCTACTGAAGAAGCAGCTAAAGCAGAGGATGAAAAACCTACTGAGGAGGTAGCTACCACAGAAGAGCAACCGCCTGTTGAAGAAGCAGCAGCTGAAAAACCAGCTGAAGAGGTAAAGATAGAGGAGACTTCTGAGCCGGAGGAAAAGAAAGAAGAAGCACCTGCAAAAGAAGAGGCTAAAGAGGAAGAGGGTTCAACTGAGGTTTCAGAGGATAAACCCGAAACTAAAGAGTAATTACTTGTGACTCCCTTTGAGAAGCGTTTCATACAAGTTGGTGTAATTGGCAGACCTAAAGGAACTAAGGGTCTGCTAAGGTTTCACAGTTATTTAAATGATGATCGTGATGTAAATCAATTTAAAAAATTTTATTTAGATAATGAAAAAACAGTTAACTTAAAACTAGTATCTTTTGATAAAAAAAGCCCACTTATAACAATCGACGAAATAAATAATAGAACAGACATTGAAAAGTTTGTTAATAAAAAAATTTTTTTAAAAAAAGAACAACTATCACCAGTAAAAGGAAATGAATATTATTTCCACGATTTAGAGGGCCTTGAGGTATTTGATAATAAAGACCAGAGAGTTGGAGAAGTTGCTTCAGTTGTAAATTTCGGTGCAGGGGATTTATTGGAAATATATTTTATTAAAAGTAAAAAAAAGGAATTTTTCAGATTTACTGAACAAAACTTTCCATTTGTAAATATTAAAGAAAAAAAAATTATAATTAAAAATTAATGTTAAAATTCAATATCCTTACTTTATTTCCAGAAGTTTTTCCTGGAATTTTACAACATGGCTTGTTGGGTAAAGCTCTGTCAAAAAATCATTTCGAAATTAATACTATCAACATAAGAGATTACAGTGATTTATCTGCGAACTCTGTTGATGATAAACCATTTAGTGGTGGCGCAGGTATGGTATTAAGACCTGATATAATTTCAAAATCTATCGAAGCAAACTTTAATAAAAATGAATTAGATAGCTGTGTTAAAATATGTTTTTCTGCCAAAGGTAAAAAACTCACTCAAAAAAAATTAACTAATTATAATTTAAATAAAGATTTTATTTTACTAAATGGTAGATATGAGGGCATTGACCAAAGAGTAATTGATTATTATGAATTTCAAGAAATTTCTGTGAGCGATGTCATATTAAACGGAGGAGAGATAGCATCATTATTATTTATTGAGTCGTTAATGAGACTCCAACCTGGTGTTCTTGGAAATAATGATACCCACACTATTGAGTCATTTCAAAATGGACTAGTTGAACATGATCAATTCACTAGACCAAACCCATGGATAACCCCTGATCATTCAGAAATAGAAGTGCCTTCTATACTCGTGAGTGGTAAACATGCCGATATAGATCTTTGGAAACACCAAAATTCGTTGGAAAATACTGAAAAAAATAGACCAGATTTATTTAAAAACTATTTAAAAAAAAACAAAAATGAGTAGAATATGCCGCTCTGATACCACCCATATATTAATATTGGATGGAGCACACAATGAATGAAATTATTAAAAATTACGAACAATCACAAATTCAACAGATTTTAAAAAGTTCAAAGGTTTCAGACTTCGCACCAGGTGACACTGTCAAAGTTAACGTTAAGATTAAAGAAGGAAATAAAGAGAGAGTGCAGGCATTTCAAGGTGTCTGTATTGGTAAAAAAAATAACGGTCTTAATTCTTCATTTACTGTTAGAAAAATTTCTAGTGGTGAAGGTGTTGAAAGGGTTTTTCCACTATATAGTAATGTTATCGACTCAATCGAACGTGTAAAAGTTGGTGATGTAAGAAGAGCTAAATTATATTATCTAAGAGGTTTGTCTGGTAAAAAAGCAAGAATTGCAGAAAGAACTGACGGCCGATCATACGATGATAACCAATTTGTATCCACAATCGAAGATGCTGAAGAAATTTCAGAGGTTAGTACTGAAGAAAATAAATCAGAAACACCTGTAACTGACGAAACACCAAAGGAAGAAGCTAAAGAGACTAAAACAGAGGAAACTTCATCTCAAGAAGCCCCTAAGTCTGAAGACAACTCTAAAGAAGAAATTAAAGAAACTAAATCAGAGGAATCATCATCACAAGAAGAACCCAAAGTTGAAGATGAGCCAAAAGAGGAAAAGCCTGTAGAGAAAAAAATAGAAGAGGCAGAAACTAAAAGCTAAAAGTATTATCTTGAGCAACCAAGGCCCAAAAACACTTTTTGATAAAATCTGGTCTGAGCATCTTGTCGGTCAAAGAGAAGATGGGACTAATCTTTTATATATAGATCGTCATTTAGTTCATGAAGTGACTAGCCCTCAAGCCTTCGAAGGATTAAAACTATCCAATCGTCCTGTTCATAGACCAGAGGCTACGATAGCTGTCGCAGACCATAATGTTCCTACTATAAATAGACAAAATATTGAGGACCCACAAAGTAAAATTCAAGTCGAAACTTTAGCAAAAAACACTAAAGAACATGGAATTCAATATTTTGATTTAATGGACCAAAGACAAGGTATTGTTCACATCATTGGTCCTGAGCAGGGAATTACCCAACCGGGCATGACAATTGTCTGTGGCGACAGTCACACGTCTACCCATGGAGCTTTCGGAGCTCTCGCTTTTGGTATCGGAACAAGTGAAGTTGAGCATGTTCTGGCTACGCAAACAATTGTTCAAAATCCTGCAAAAAATATGAGAATTTCGGTCAATGGTGAACTTCCTTTTGGAGTAAATTCTAAAGATTTAATCTTGTACATAATTGGGAAAATTGGAACAGCTGGAGGAACTGGTCATGTAATTGAGTATGCTGGTTCATCTATTATGGGCCTTTCAATGGAAGGCAGAATGACTATTTGTAATATGAGCATTGAAGCTGGTGCTCGCGCTGGTTTAATTAGCCCAGATCAAACAACTTTTAATTATATAAAAGGCAGACCTTATGCTCCTGGAACTGAACACTGGGATCAAGCAGTAGAATACTGGTCATCTCTTCCCTCAGATAATGATGCAAATTACGATCATGAAATAGTTATAGAAAGTTCAGAAATTGACCCAATGGTGACATGGGGAACTAGCCCTGAGGATGTTGTGTCAGTGAAAGGCACAGTACCAAATCCGAGCAGTGCTAAAACAGAAAATAAAAAGAAAAGTATAGAAAGATCACTTGAGTATATGGGCCTTAAGCCTGGAACAAAAATTACAGACATAAAATTAGATAAAATATTCATTGGCTCTTGTACAAATGGTCGAATTGAGGATTTAAGAAAAGTTGCATCTATCGTTAAGGACAAAAAGATTGCTTCACACGTTCAAGCAATGATAGTGCCAGGATCAGGCTTAGTTAAAAAACAAGCTGAAGAAGAAGGAATTGATAAAATTTTAAAAGATGCTGGCTTTGAATGGAGAGAGGCTGGATGTTCAATGTGCCTTGGTATGAATCCTGATCAATTAAAACCTGGTGAAAGGTGCGCATCAACCTCTAATAGAAATTTTGAGGGTAGACAAGGCAGAGGTGGTAGAACTCATTTAATGAGTCCTGAACTTGCTGCAGCATCTGCTATTACGGGAAACATTTCAGATATAAGAGATTTTACATAAAATGGATAAGTTTCATTCTTTAAAAGGCATCGCAGCTCCTTTGCCAATTGTTAATATCGATACTGATATGATCATTCCAAAACAATTTCTCAAAACAATTAAAAGAACTGGTCTTGGCGTAAGTTTGTTTTATGAGATGAGATATGATAACGATGGAAATCTCATCAAAGATTTTGTTTTGAATACATCACCTTATGATCAGTCAAAAATTTTGGTTGCTGGAGATAATTTTGGTTGTGGTTCAAGTAGAGAGCACGCCCCTTGGTCTCTTAAAGATTTTGGAATAAGAAGCGTAATTTCAACAAGTTTTGCAGATATTTTTTACAATAATTGCTTTCAAAATGGAATTTTACCGATTGTTGTCAGCCCTGAAAATCTTGATCAGTTAATGACAGCAGCTAAAAATCAAATTGAGTTCACTATCGACCTTCCGGAGCAAACCATCAAAGCTGGAAACCATTCAATCAATTTTGAAATAGAAGAATTCAGAAAAGAAAGACTTTTGCAGGGATTAGACGATATTGGCATTACCCTTGGTTACCAAGACAAAATTAGTGCTTATGAAGAGGATAAAAAAAATAAAAAACCTTGGTTATTTAAAGATAATTAAATGAGTTCTAAAATTTTAGTTTTGCCAGGAGACGGCATAGGTGTGGAAGTTGCAGATCAAGCAATTAGAGTAATTGAGAAATTAAATGAGCAAGGCCTTAATGCTAGCTATGAAAAAGATTTAGTTGGAGGCGCTTCATATGATATTAATGGCGAACCTTTAACTAACTCTGTTTTAGAGAAAGCAAAAAATTCAGATGCTATATTATTGGGAGCAGTTGGTGGATCAAAGTGGGATGACGTAGAAAGATCAAAAAGACCAGAAGCTGGACTTTTAGGTTTGAGGAAAGAATTAGAACTTTTTGCAAATCTGAGACCTGCTTTAGTTTTTGATGCTCTTGTTTCAGCTTCAACTTTAAAAAATGAAGTGGTAAACAATTTAGATATTATGATTGTAAGAGAATTGACTGGTGGTGTATATTTTGGTCAACCTCGAGGAATAGAAGACACACCAAATGGTAAGAAAGCGATTGATACACAAATTTATCACGATTACGAAATCGATAGAATTGCTAGAGTGGCTTTTGATTTAGCCAGAAAAAGAAATAATAAAGTAACATCTGTTGAGAAAGCTAACGTTATGGAAACAGGAGTACTCTGGAGAGAGATTGTGAAAGAAACTCATAAAGATTTTACAGATATTACTCTTGAAAATATGTTAGCAGATAATTGTGCCATGCAACTTGTTAGAAACCCAAAACAATTTGATGTAATAGTTACAGATAACCTTTTTGGAGATCTGCTGAGTGATTGTGCTGCTATGCTGACTGGTTCGCTTGGAATGTTACCATCGGCATCATTGGGGGAAGAAAAAAATGGTAAAAGACATGGACTTTTTGAGCCTGTTCATGGAAGTGCCCCTGACATTGCAGGGCAAGATAAAGCAAATCCAATCGCTACCATTTTAAGTTTGTCTATGATGCTAAAATATAACCTCAATAAACCAGATTTATCAAATAAAGTAGAAAATGCCGTCCAACAAATTCTCTCTGAGGGTTACAGAACTGGTGACATTTACACAAGTGAAGACCAAACTCTTGTTTCCTGTTCTAAAATGGGCGATTTAATAATCGAGAGAATTTAAGTTGACTTCTTCTAAAAAACCTAAAATTGCTGTTGTCGGAGCAACTGGAAATGTCGGTAGAGAGGTTTTAGATATTATTGATGAAAAAGAAATTCAATATTCTGATTTAATCGCTTTAGCTTCTTCTCGTTCTAAAGGAAGCACAATTGATTACGGAGAAAACAAGTCTGTTGTAGTGGCAGATTTAGCTGAATATGATTTTTCTGATACTGACATAGCTATTTTTTCACCAGGTGCGAAAGTTTCAAGTGAGTTTGCTCCTAAAGCAGCCAAGCAAGGATGTATAGTAATTGACAATACCTCCCATTTTCGAACAGATCCAGATGTCCCATTAGTAGTCGCTGAGGTGAATCCTGAGGCGCTAAAAGACTTTAGAAAAAAAAATATCATCTCTAATCCTAATTGTTCAACTATGGGGATGCTAGTTGCGGTTAAACCTTTGCATGATCATTTCAAAGTTAAAAGAATTGTTGTTTCAACTTATCAATCAGTATCTGGTGCAGGTAAAGAGGCTGCAGATGAATTATTCAATCAAACTAAATCAATCTATGCAAATGAAGCAGTAGTGAAAGAAAAATTTACTAAACAAATTGCTTTCAATGTTATCCCGCATATAGATGTTTTTTTAGAGGACGGTCAAACCAAAGAAGAGTGGAAAATGTACAATGAAACAAAAAAAATTCTTGATCAAAACATTGAACTAACTGCAACTTGTGTTCGTGTACCAGTATTTATATCTCATTCACTAGCTGTAAACATCGAGTTTGAAAAGCCTTATGATGAGGACCAAATAAGAGAAATTTTTAAGAAATCCCCTGGTCTGAAAATGATTGATTATCGTGCTGATGAGGGGTACGTAACTCCGATTGAATCTGCAGGTTTAGACCCTGTTTACGTTAGCAGAATTAGAAGAGACCCCACTATTCCAAATGGTCTTAATTTTTGGTGCGTGTCTGACAATTTAAGAAAGGGAGCTGCTTTAAACACTGTACAAATAGCAGAAATCTTGATCAAAGATTATTTAAGCTCTTAGCTTTAAATCTTTTTTTTCTTTTTTTAGAACGTATTTTATTTTTTAGCAAAATATCATAAATATCATTCGTAACATTTTCTAGTATTTCTCTTGTTGTATTTTTTTTATAGATATAGTGAGCATATAAAGCTGTAGATTGGTCGCCAGCCCCATGAAATCTTTCTTTGAAATTGATGTAAGGTGTTTCTATGACAAAAATTTCTCTTTTATTACAAATAATATTTAATATTTTTTTATTTTTTGGAATGCTTCGTATTAATACTTGACTATTAAACTTCTTCGTAAACGATTTGAGGTCAGTTATGATCTCGCTAATACTATAGTTTTTTACATCTTTATTATTTAAGTATGACCACTCAAAAAAATTTGCTGATATAAATTTAACTTTTGTAATTACTTTTTTAAAAAAATTTGCAACGTCTTTTTCTACATATAGACCTATTCCTATATCTCCCATTACAGGGTCTAAAACAATTCTATTTTGCACATTAATAATTTTATCAATCGATTTTGAAATCTTTGAGTTGGGTGTGTAGCCAATAATTGTTAAATCATTTAAGCTTAATTTATATGTTTTCCTGACTTTATTAAAAATTACCCATGGATTTAAACTGTTGTTACTGATTTGAAGTGTGCCCTTTACAGCTTTATGAGATGTTAAAATTACAGTCGGTATCTCATAAATGTTGTAACCTTTGTCACTTAAGATCGATCGAGCGGCATGATTTCCTACTTTATCATTTAAGACAGTAGACTGAATACTAACTATATTCTTCATATTTTATGTATCTATTTCTTCAAAGGTTGTCATTGTTTCCACAATAATATAAAAAATACGCATTAAGAATTTTAATTAAAGGAAATAAATATGACTTTTGAATTACCAAGCTTACCTTATGCAAATGATGCTTTAGCTCCATATATGTCATCAGAAACTCTTGATTTCCATCATGGCAAACATCATCAAACATATGTAACAAATTTAAATAATCTTGTTAAAGACACTGATATGAAAGACTCTTCTCTTGAGGAAATAGTTGTAAAATCAAGTAAAGACTCATCAATGGCAGGAATTTTTAATAATGCAGGTCAACATTGGAACCATATTTTATTTTGGCAATGTATGAAACCCAATGGGGGAGGCTCTATGCCGTCCGAATTGGAGAGTAGAATTACATCAGACCTAGGAGGGATTGATCAATTCAAAGAAGCTTTTATTCAGGCAGGAACAACTCAATTTGGTTCTGGATGGGCTTGGCTTGCCATCGATAATGGTAAATTAGTGGTCACAAAGTCACCTAATGCTTCTAATCCTCTAGTTGATGGAATGAAGCCAATACTGGGATGTGACGTATGGGAACACTCTTATTATATAGATTATAGAAACAAACGACCTGATTATTTAAAAGCTTTTTTAGATAGTTTAGTCAACTGGGAATTTGTTGCTTCTCAATTAGATTAAATATTAGGGCTGCTTATAAAAAAGCAGCCCCATTTTTTTATTTAAGCTGATAAAAGTTTAGAATTCGTATTAACTTTTATTTTTCTAGGTTTTTGGTGTTCAGGTATTTCTCTTTCAAGATTTATACTTAACAGACCATTATTTAAATCAGCCTCTATAACTTTTACAGTATCAGCTAATTCAAACTTTCTCTCAAAATTTCTGTTGGCAATTCCTCGATAAAGATATTCTGATTTATTCATAGTTTTATCATCACCCATTTCACCTTTAACAGTCAAAAGATTACCCTCTTGGGATATATCTATTTGGTCCTCACCAAAACCGGCGATAGCCATGGTAATTTGGTAAATATTTTTATCATGTTTGACGATATTATAAGGTGGATAAGAAGCACCTTTATTGTTCGTAGAAAAGACGGTATCAAAAAGTTTATCAAACTCGTCGAAACCAACTGATGATCTCCATAGAGGAGATAAGTCAAATGTAGTCATAATTAACCTCCTTAAGCGTTAATTGTTAATTGCAGTTTTTAAACCTGCGTTAATAAAGAAATTCCAAATGGCAATTTCTCTTACTATTAATTTGGGATTTCAATTTTGAATTTCAAGACTTTCAAATTGACTGTTGGATCATTTTTTTAGATGATAGGCTCCTTTAATGTATTCAATTGTTGCAAATAAGCCCGGTGATACAAGCGTTCTTCAAAGGAAAAGTATTGAGCTCACTGAACTTAAATCGAATGAAATTTTGATTAAAAATAGAGCAATTGGAGTAAATTTTATCGATATTTATTTTAGAGCAGGATTATATCCTTGGCCTGTTGACAAAGATCTTGTTTTAGGCTCCGAAGGTGCAGGCGAGGTTGAAGATATAGGCCCTAATGTTACAAAGTTTAAAATAGGGGATCGCGTAGCATATGCGCAACCTAATAATGCATACGCAACACATAGAACGATATCAGAGGATCTCGTAGTTTCTATCCCAGATAGCATATCTTTCGATCAAGCAGCCGCATCAATTCTTAAAGGACTAACAGTAAAGTATCTTGTTTGTGACAGTTATAACTTACAAAGTAATCATGAGGTATTATTTCATGCTGCGGCTGGAGGCGTAGGATTGATCGCAGGCCAATGGATAAAAGACATTGGTGCAAAATTAATAGGCACAGCTGGTAATTCAGATAAATGTGAGTTAGCAAAGCAAAGAGGCTTTGACGAGGTTATAAATTACTCTGAAAAAAATTTTTTAGATGAAGTATTAAAAATCACAAATAACAAAGGCCTTGACGTGGTTTATGACAGTGTTGGTAAAGATACAATGTTTCAATCATTTAAATGTTTAAAAAAACACGGGATGTTAGTTAGCTTTGGTCAATCATCTGGACCATATAAAGACATTCAAATGACAGATCTAGCATTTGGTTCTTTTTATTTAACTCGACCTACACTATTCCATTTTTACGCTAATAGAGAGTGGCTTGAAATTGCAAGTCATAAATTATTTGAGATGATTGTAAAAGACAAAATTAAATTGGATAAAATTACTAAATATGATCTTGATAATGTTGCTGACGCTCACACAGATATGGAAAATAGAAAGACTTCGGGATCTATTGTCCTAAAGATTTAACTTCACTAAATACTTCTTTAAGAGTTTTCTCTAGAGTATCAAATATTATACCCATCTCCTCCTCCGATGTAATAAAAGGGGGACATAACACAATTGATGGTCCAAGAGGTCTACATATCAAACCATTTTCAATACACTTATTAGCAACACGCTCGCCAATGGATATCGAACCATCGAAGGGTAGTTTATTTTTTTTATCTTGAACCATCTCTAAAGCACCCATAAGTCCAATGCCGCGAGACTCACCTATAAACTCTAAATCTTCAAAGTTCTTTAAACCACCCATAAAAATTGGCTCAAGGTGTCTAACATTTTCAATCATTTTCTCATTAATGATAATATCAATTGCTTCTAGCGCTAGGGCACAACCTACAGGGTGACCACCGGCTGTGAAGCCATGAAAAAATTCCTCTGCCTCATAAGAAGCCTCCATCATTTCTTTTGTCATTTTTTCTCCCAAAATAACTGCACCAAGTGGAAAAAAACCTGATGTTATACATTTAGAGGCAATAATAATATCGGGATCAATATTGTATGTTTGAGATCCCCATAAGTTACCAGTTCTACCAAAACCACAAATTACCTCATCAGCAATAAATGGAATATTGTATTTTTTTAAAATTTTTTGAACTATCTCAAAATATCCTTTTGAAGGAGGGATCACACCACCTGCCCCCATAACAGGTTCTGCAAAAAAACCTGCAATGGTATCAGGTCCCTCTCTTAAAATTAAATTTTCTAAATCTTCGCCCATTCTTTTGGTAAACATTTCCTCACTCTCTTTTTCTAAGCCATATTTCCAATAATGAGGACAAGCTGAATGTAAAAAACCATCTAAGGGTAATCCAAATTCACTATTGTATGGTTTTCCTGTCATCGAAGCAGAAACAGCCGTTACACCATGATATGAATTTATTCGAGTAATTATTTTCCTTCGATTAGGATGCCCTTTTCTTTTATTAATAAACCATAATAATTTTACGGTAGTGTCATTAGCTTCAGATCCTGAGTTTGTAAAAAAAACTTTACCATCCGTGAAAGGAGATATTTCAATTAATTTATCTGCAAGTTCTACAGCTGGTTCAGATATTCTTCCAAAAAAGGCGTGGTAACCAGAAAATTTTTCATATTGTTTTTTTGCTGTTTCAACCATTCTGGGATGATCGAAACCAACCACAGAATTCCATAATCCTGAATTGGCATCTAAATATTTTTTTCCATCTTGATCGTAAACATATATTCCTTTCGCTTGGTTTAAAACAATAGGACCAAGTACATTTAAATTTTTAAGATCGGTAAAACCATGTAAAACTTTATCTGTATTAATCATTTAATCTACAACCTCATATAAACTTTCTAAAATTGGAATATTTCTAAATGGAATATCCACTAATCCTGTATCAGCAAGAAAATATCCAATAAAAAAGAAGAGTATCATGAAAATTAACTTCAACATCTTTAAAAAAGGATAATATAGAAATCAAAAAAGGGTTAGAACAATTTGTCCTAACCCTTTAAGAAAGAAGTGGCCCACTAAGAAAAAAGCCGCTTCTATAAGGCTGTAAAAAGAGATTAATCTCTTATTTTTGATTATAATTACGGGTAAAAATAACATCAAGAAAATTGAAATAACCACAATATATAGAATAAATTAGATCTATATGCTACTAAACTTAGTTAAATCAGAAAATGAGCATCTTTAGATTCCTAGATAATATTCCGACTGTTTTTTTCACAATTATTTGGATTGGATTACTCGGTGCAATAACTTTAGGTGCACCATATATTTCTATTGAAGACATAAAAATTCTTATCACAATTAAAGATAATGAACTAGTTTCAAATTTTTCAGAGTTTTTCAATCCACATTTGATATTTTTAAATATCGCATCAAAGCTCACGAATTTTTTTGGTTTTAACAATTACTTTCTATTTAGACTGCCGAATTTTATATACTTAGGATTATTAATTTTTGTCTCATATAAAATTATTAAATTAAAATTTTATGACCTCAATTATTTAATGCCTCTTACAGCAGTGATGTTAAGTGGCACAATTTTAATTTCAATGATAACCATTGATGGTTCTCTTATTTCAGGCTTGGTGACTTTATTAATATTCTATTATTTATTAAAAATTTTCGATGATGAAAATTTTTATAATGTATTTTTTTTTATATTATTTAGTTTAATTGCATTAATTCTCAATAATTTCTATTTTGTCATATTAATAACATTTTTGATATTCATAAAATTATTTAATTTAAAGCTAGAGAAAAAAAAACGTCTTAACTTAATTTCTTATCTAAGTTTTATTTATATATCTTTTTTAGTTTTTCTGATTATTCAGGGTATTAATAAAACGGATTACTATTCCATACTTAATTTCGATCCAAATATTTTATTAAAGAAACTTTCAAAGAGTGTTATTTTTTTACTACCTTTATTAAGTTTGCTAATTATTTCTATTTTTTATAATGGCATAAAAAGAATTAACTGGAATAAGGAATTGATTATATTCCTTTTTTCAATAATTCTTTGTTGGTTTATGTTTATTTTTTCTAATAAATTAAATATATCGATTTTAGTCTTTTTATTACCAATAATGTCTATTTATATTTTTAGAACACTAGAATTTGTTGAATTAAAATGGTCGAAAATAGTTTTAGTTACCCTTTTTTTTATACCAGCAGGCATAATTTATTTTGATACTTCCCTTTATCACAGTACTTCAGAGATACCTCAGATAAATTATATTTTTTATTTAATGATAATTTTAGTATCATTAATTAATCCAGTTTTTTCTCTTCAAGGAAAATCCTTAACTACAGTATATAAAACTATCTCATTTTCTTTGATTTTAGTTGTATTTTTCACTTCAGTCTTTTTTTATTCACAATATAAGAATAAAACATTGAGTCCTGTTATCTATGATACTTTAAAAAATGATTTAAATTGTGATATAAAAAAATCCGAATTTATATTGGAAGAAAATTATCCACTAGATTTAATGTTGTTTTTTAGTGACAAAGTGAAACCAGACTATTTTTCAGATTGCCAAATAGAATTCAAATTTAGTTCCCTTGATACAATGCCAATAGAAGATAGTGACTCAATAAATAAAACCATACTCGATATGACAACAAAATCATTCATAAATATCAACTTTAATAAATTATGACTTTCTTCAATCAGTTAAACTCGCAAGAAAAAAGAGTAAGTATTTATCTGCTAATTGGAGCTTTTTTTTTCTTATTATTTGATTATTCAGTAGCTTCTTTTTTTGACAGTATTAATCATCAAACAAAGTCTCTTTTTGGAACACTCACTCACTTTGGTGACTCTTTATATTTTTTTGTACCTACTATTTTAATCTGGGGGTTAATAAAAATTATTAAAAGTAAAAATCAGATTATGGAAACTGTAAGTGACATTAGTCTATTTATTTTTTTAAATATCTTATTAAGTGGCATAGTTACACAAATATTAAAACATATCTTTGGAAGACCACGGCCAGTCTTATATAATGGATTTGAATTAAAATCGTTAGATATAATACAATTTGACTCTAAATGGCATTCATTTCCATCAGGTCATACTGCAACTATTTTTGCTTTTATCTTTTGTATGATATTTCTCTTTCCGAAAATTAAAAATGCATTAATAACCATTGCAATTATAATTGCATCCACGAGAGTCATAGTCGGTGCTCATTTTATTAGTGATATCTTTGGTGGCACGCTTGTTGCATATCTTTCAACAATATTTATTTCAAAAAAACTAGCAGATAAAAAAAAGTTATTTACATCAGAGAATGACAAATTAATCCCAAACAATAACGTTGAAATAATTTCAAGTAATATTTCCAATTTTTATACAAACATTTTCTCTCTTTACTTGAATTTTAATTTTTACTTTAAAACCCTAACCATAACCCTCCTACTCTCTATAGTATTTTTCATATTTCCCTCATTAGACATAACTGTTAGTGGCCTATTTTTTGGACAGGACGGTAAATTTATTGCTTCAGAGTCTGACTGGTTTATCTATTTTGTTCGTAAGATGTTGCTACCACTTATGGCTTTATTAGTTTTCTTTGTCCCCATAGCTGCTGTTTTCAAACAAATTTATTATAAAGAAAAAATTTTAAATGTTGCTGTTAGAGAATGGGTTTACTTGTTTTCTTGTCTTATTGTCGGAACAGGTATTGTTGTAAACTCTATTTTTAAAAATTTGTGGGGTCGTGCAAGGCCTAATGACACCATTCAATTTGGAGGAGAAGAGCCATTTACCATTCCATGGTTAAATGTTGATTATTGCAGTACCAATTGTAGTTTCGTTTCAGGTGACGTGTCTTTTTTTACGTTATCTTTGGCTTTACTAATAATTTTCAATAAAACTTCATGGAACACATTTGCATATGCTTCAATTCTTTTAATTTCATTATTAAGAATTATGGAGGGTGATCATTTTTTGAGTGATACGATTATGAGTTTTATAATCACATATGTAATAATTAAGGGGCTCAATGATATCTTTAAAAATTTTCCAGAGGATCTTAATTTAAATCAATTAAAAAAACCTTCTTGGCTGACTAAGAAAAAGTCTAATTAAAAATACATATAATTTTATATATATAGATTTTTATGATATTTTGTATCGTGAAAAATTTTTTAAGCTTTTTTTCAGTTTCTTTATTAAGTCCATTCTTTTTATTCGCAGCAGATTTGATACCAGAAAAATTTCATGGAACATGGAGTAATGACTGTTCCAAAGAAGAAGATGTTTTTATTATTACTCAGAGTAGCTACTTCAATCTTTATGAAAGCCAGGACGAAATAGACGATTATGCGTATTTCTATCTTCAGTTTTCAGACTCAAAGACATATAAAGATTGGATTTATCTGGATGGAGAAATATTTGAATTTAAAAATGTTTTTATGAAACTGAATGACGATATTTTAGAGGTTGTATTTGAAGAGCAAGATAATCCCGATGAGTCCTATGATTTTTTAAATAATACGAATAATACTTTTACATACGCAAAGTGCGATAACACCCCAGCTAGTCTAACCTTAGTATTTGGAGAGGTACTATCATATATGAATTCAAAAGCATCTTTATCCTGCTCAAATTTCTCCAAGAATAAGGGGGAGTGCTTTGAAGATGTTTTTAGTTTTTTAGATGTCTCTGGTAATAAAGCACTTTCAAATGCTGAGATTAATAGAGCTTCTAAACTTTTAGTTTTTTTTAGCACAATAAATGGGCAAGAATTTGATGAGGCAGGAATGTTTGGAATAATTTCTAGTTATGCTATCACCCCCTTACTTACTAAAGTTATTTTAAATAATTTTGATTTTGACAACAGTGCAGATCTCACACTAGAAGAAATACTTCAAGACAGAGAGGGTTTATTTGATTTAGATTTTAGTGAAAATGATCAAATAGAAATAGATAATCAAAAAATTAATGAACAAATTAGGGACTTCATTAACAAACTTCAAGGTTTAGGGAGTTTTTTATAAATTAAACTGGCGGTTCCGCAAGGATTCGAACCCTGACTAAATGATCCGAAGTCATTTGTGCTATCCGTTACACCACGGAACCAATTATTGATTTTATTAACTTTTTAATTAATTCATAGAGGATATATTTTTTTAAGGGACAAATATGGGACATTAGAGATATAGTTTTTCCAATGAAAACTCTTTTAACCTTGTTGTTATTTATTCCTAGTTTGAGTTGGGGTTTGACATTTAAAGATGGTAAACAGGCCAATGATGACTTAACTGAGTCTATCTCTGAAAAATACACTCTTAGTAAAAAAAACTTTACCCTTCCTTTGGATGTTTCCTCTGGAGTGAGTGAATGGAGACTTAGCTCAAGAGTTTTAGGTTTAAAACATCAGATACAGATAGTTTCTAAAGATGAAGGACACCCTGTAAGAGATGGAAGTCTTAGTATTAGATTTGAAGTTAGACCAGGTGAATGTGGGGGTAAAGGTAAAATTAATGACTGTAATAGAAATAACGGAAAATCTGAAAGGGCTGAAATAGCTTCTATTAACGAATGGGGCAAAGGAGAGATGTGGTATGCTTGGTCAATTTATTTACAACCTGAATTTACAGAATTGCATCCAAGGTCAAGTCTTAAACTTCTGCAATTTCACAGCAAGCCTGATGATGTTTACCCTGACCAACACTTTAGCTTTGAGGCGAAAGATGGTTCATACACACCTTCTAATAATATTAATAAAGAAAAAGGCCTGTCTTTATCTAAGACAGATATGATTGGAAGATGGAATGACATATTAATGCACGTAAATTGGTCATACAAAAATGATGGTTACTATAAAATATGGGCAAATGGTGATTTGATTTATGATTATAGTGGTAAAACATTATGGGA
>CACBJQ010000010.1:0-33016 GCA_902539635.1 uncultured Alphaproteobacteria bacterium | reverse complement strand
TTAAAAATTTGAATGATATTTCAAATTTTAGTTTTGATGAATATGTCAATTACTTAATGAGCATTGATAAATCACTATCAAAAAAAGAAATATTTACTAATACACGTTATATATTTACAGGTAATCAAAATGGCCCATCTGTTAAAGACCTATATAATTATTTTGGCCACGAAGGTTTAAAAAAAATTTTAAATGAATATTAATCTTTTTAACACTTTAACCAAAAAAAAAGAAAAACTTATACCTATTAACTCATCTGCAGTTAAGATGTATGCTTGTGGACCCACCCTTTACAGTAATCCACATATAGGAAACTTCAGACCAATTATAGTTTTTGATATCTTATTTAGAGTCCTAAGACTAATTTTTGGAGAGGATAGTGTACGTTACGTCAGAAATATAACAGATATTGATGATAAAATTAT
This sequence comes from uncultured Alphaproteobacteria bacterium, assembly GCA_902539635.1. GTDB lineage: Bacteria > Pseudomonadota > Alphaproteobacteria > HIMB59 > HIMB59 > HIMB59. The sequence goes on along the minus strand of CACBJQ010000010.1, from coordinate 32,591 downwards.
AGATAAAGCCAATGAACTTAAAATATCAACAGATGAGTTGGTACATTCTACTCAAAAAATATATCAACAAAATCTAAGTTCTTTATCAATATTATCTCCAACACATGAACCAAAAGCCACAGATTATATTTCAAAAATGATTGAGATGATTACATCTCTTATTGAAAAAAAATATGCCTATGTATCTGAAGGACATGTTTTATTTGAAGCGAAGAAATTTAAGGGTTATGGTTCTCTCTCTAAGTTCTCATTAAAAGACATAATATCTGGTGCAAGGGTAGAAGTTGCCGATTACAAAAAAAATCCTGAAGATTTTATCCTTTGGAAACCATCAAAAAAAAATGAACCTCATTGGAATAGCCCATGGGGTAATGGTAGACCTGGATGGCACATAGAGTGTTCAGCTATGATTTCAGAATTACTTGGAGAAACCATTGATATCCATGCGGGCGGTATTGATCTTATTTTTCCACATCACGAGAATGAAATTGCTCAGTCAACATGTTGTCATGATAAAAAAATGTCGAACTTTTGGCTCCATAATGGATTTATAAATTTTAAGGGTGAAAAAATGTCAAAATCTTTAGGAAATACCTCAATTGTTAATGATTTATTATCTAAACACGATCCTGCTGTTCTCAAATATTCACTACTGACTACTCATTATCGTCAACCACTTGATTTCTCAAACGATCTTATAAGTTATAGTGAAAACATCATTAACAAGTGGAGAGAACATATTAAAGAGGTTAATAGCAAAGAATTAGACTCAGAATTTGTTAATGCACTTTTAGATGACCTAAATACCCCAAAAGCACTGATGAGATTACAGCAAATAATAGCTAACATTAAAAAAGACAAGAATAATGATGATTTATTAGCTCATTTTAATAATGGTTTAAGCTTACTAGGATTAAATCCTAGTTTTAATAAAACAGATTTAAAACTTGATAAAGAATTTATTGAAAATATGATATCTCGCCGACAAGAGGCTAAAAAAAATAAAGACTTTGAACTAGCAGATAAAATTAGAGATGAGTTATTTAAACAAGGGATTGTTTTAGAAGACAACATAAACGGCACAACATGGAAGAAAAACTAGAAAATAAAATTTATTTTTTTGACACTACATTAAGAGATGGTCAACAAACTACCGGTGTTGATTTTACTGTAGATGATAAAATCAAATTCTCTAATGCTCTCGATGAATTAGGTTTAGATTATATTGAGGGTGGTTGGCCAGGGTCAAATCCAACTGATGATAGTTTTTTTAATTCTACAACAAATTTTAATAATTCTAGTTTGGTTGCTTTTGGAATGACCAGAAGACCTAATACAAGTGTTTCAAACGATCCAGGTCTAAATACTTTAATTAATACAAATGTAAAACATATTTGTATTGTTGGGAAATCATCTTCATATCAGGTCGAAAAGGCTTTAGGCATTTCAAAATATGATAACCTAAAAATGATTGGTGAAAGTATCGCTCATATCAATGAAAAAGGTTTAGAGGCAATGTATGATGCTGAGCATTTTTTTGATGGATATAAATCAGATCCTAAATTTGCATTAGATTGCTTAACTGAGGCTTTAAATAATGGAGCTAGGTGGATAGTACTGTGTGATACTAATGGTGGAACTCTGCCAAATGAAGTAGAGACAATTGTTCAAGAAGTAACAAAATATATACCAGGTGAGAAACTGGGCATCCATGCGCATAATGATACAGAAAATGCAGTTGCCAACTCACTGGCTGCTGTGCGAGCAGGAGTGAGACAAATTCAAGGCACAATTAATGGATTAGGAGAAAGGTGTGGAAATGCTAATTTAGTATCTCTTATTCCCTCAATAATTTTGAAAACAAAATTTGAAACTAGTATTCCTAAAGAAAAATTATCAGCCTTAAAGAAAACCTCATTGCTTTTAGATGAAATTTTAAATCGTATGCCAAATACTCAACAAGCTTATGTTGGTGAAAATGCCTTTTCACATAAAGGAGGTTTGCATGTTTCAGCAATTAATAAAGACCCTAAAACATATGAGCATATAGACCCAGAAATAGTAGGTAATACCAGAAAAGTTGTAATTTCTGATCAATCTGGCCGATCTAATATCATATCTCTTTTAAATACTGTTGGTATTAACCCAGATGATCATTCAGATAAATTAGATTTTTTACTCCAAAAAGTAAAAGAGAGAGAATTCAAGGGTTACGCTTACGATCAGGCAATTGCGAGTTTTGAGATACTAGCTAGACAAACTCTTTTCGGTATCCCAGAGTACTTTGAATTAAAAAGATTTAAAGTTATTGATGATAGAAGATGGAATGCTAAAGGAGAATTAGTAACTGAGTCTGAAGCAACTGTAAGGATAGAAGTTGAAAAAAAAGAATACATGAATGTAGAAGTAGGAAATGGTCCAGTAAATGCTTTGGACAAAGCTTTAAGAAAATCATTAATGGGGTTTTACCCTGCTTTAGAGGATTTAGAATTAACTGATTTTAAGGTAAGAATTTTATCCTCAGAAAAAGGAACAGATGCAATAGTTCGTGTTCTTATAGAGACAAAGGATCAAAAAGGATCCATTTGGACAACAGTAGGCGTCTCTACTAATATAATTGATGCGTCTTATAACGCCCTTAGAGAAAGCTTAATTTATAAATTAATTAAGTCCTCTTGAAAAAAACAATTCAATTTATATTAAACAAACCCCAGTTATCTGAAAATGTTGGTATGTCTCTAAGATCAATAGGATGTTTTGGTTTTGAGAACTTATCCTTAGTAAGTCCAAGAAAAATTTGGCCTAATGATAAGGGAATAAAATCTGCAAAGCATTTTTCATCCTTAGTTAAAAAAGTTAAAGTATATCAATCAATACCAGAAGCTATTAAAGGTAGTGATATCTTAATTGCAACGACAGTGAGGAAAAGAGACTTTCACATACCTCCAATAAAAGTAAATGAAATATCTAAACTAAAATCAAAAAAAATATCAATTTTATTTGGTCAGGAAAATAATGGATTGTCCAATAAGGAGATATCGCATGCTAATTTTCTATTGTCTCTGCCTACATACAACAAGAGTTCACTCAATTTATCTCATACAGTAGCTTTAATTGCTTATGAATTGAGTCAAATATCTCTATCTAATATTAATTCAACTTTTGAAAATTCTCCTGCAAGCTCAAAAGATATTGAAAAATTTTTATCATTTCTGATGAAAATACTTGAAAAAAGAAAATTTACATCAATCTCATCAAAAAGAGATAATTTAGAAATATCTTTAAGAAATTTTTTAAAAACATCAAAAATAGACCAAAAACAAATAAAAACAGCCTATGGAATTTTAAAATTTATTACAAAATAAATTGACTTAAAAGGCTAAATCTATATAAATCACCAATTCATGACAAAAAGACTATCGTCAAAACATAAAATTGATAGAAGATTAGGCCTAAATTTATGGGGTAGACCTAAAAGTCCTTTTAATAGAAGACCCTATGGTCCTGGCCAACATGGTCAAGCAAGAAGAAGAAAACCTTCTGATTTTGGAGTTCAATTAGCAGCTAAACAAAAGCTCAAAAAATATTATGGCGATATTACTGAGAAACAATTTTTAAAAATTTATCAAGCAGCTTCTAGAAAAAAAGGCGATACTAGTCAAATTCTAATTGAACTTTTAGAGCGAAGATTAGATGCTGTTGTGTTTAGATTAAAGTTTGCTCCAACTGTATTTTCCGCAAGACAACTAGTAAATCACGGGCATGTTTTGGTAAACGGTAAAGTAGTAAATAAAAAATCTTATCAGGTTAATGATGGTGATGAAATATCCCTTCAACAAACTAGCCAGAATATTCCAATGATAATTCAAACATTAAGCTCTAATGAAAGAGATGTTCCTGAGTATTTACAACTAGAAATATCAAAATGTCTTGGTAAATTTGTTAGAGGACCTCAATTGACAGATGTTCCTTACCCTGTTCAAATGGAACCTAATTTAGTCGTTGAATTCTACTCTAGATAATCAATAGTTAATAATCTATTCAATTAATCTAACAGCGCATAAATTTCGAAAAGATATTTATGAAAATAAAAATACTAACAGTCATATTTTCTCTTTTTATTACAAGCCTTTTCGCTGCTGGATCTAGCTCCGATGATAGTGCTAAAACTAATTATGGAAAAGATTATAAGTCAGCAATAAAGTTAATAAGAAGCAAAGATTATGATAAGGCAATAAGAAAACTGAAGACTCTTACAACTGCTAGTTCAACAGATTTTACTAAAGCTGATGTTTACAATGAATTAGGTTTTGCTTACAGAAAAAGTGAAGACTTTGATAATGCAGCAAAATATTACAAAAAAGCTCTTGAATTAGACCCAGAACACTTAGGTGCTATCGAATACCAAGGTGAGATGTATGTAGATCTTGGTCAAAAAGAAAATGCCCTAAATAATTTAGCTTTACTTAAAAAACTAGTTGGAGAAAATAATTCTTATTATAAAGAATTAAATAATTATATTTCAAATAATTAATGAGAGGGGCAAAATAAATGCCCCTTTTTTAATTTACTTCAGTTTTGATGCCTTTTGTGTTTAGTAATTCAAGAAGTTCACCAGACTCAGCCATTTCTTTCATAATATCACAACCACCTACAAATTCTTTTTTTATATAAAGTTGAGGTATCGTAGGCCAATTTGAATAAGTTTTTATACCTTCTCTAATGTTGTTATCTTCAAGTACATTACAATGGCCAAACTCAACCCCAGTTTTTTTTAAAATTGCGCTTGCGACTGACGAGAAACCACACATAGGAAAGTCAGGGTTACCTTTCATAAATAGGAAAACTTCATTATCTCCAATCATTTTTTCAATTTGTTCTTTTGTACTACTCTCTAATTCCATTATTTTGTTCCTTTCGTTTTTAATTGCATAGCATGAAGCTCTTTATCCATTAATCCATCTAGTAATTTGTAAACTAACTGGTGTTGTTGTATACGTGACAATCCGTTAAACATATCACTTTCAATTTCAACTGAATAATGATCGTTATCTCCGGCAAGATCCTCAATTACAATTTTAGAATTTGGAAATTTGATCTCAAGGAGTCCTTCTAATTTTTTTTGTTCAATAGGCATCTAACTAATTATCTTCTCAAAATTATTACGATATTTATTCATAATATCAAAATAGTCAAATTTTTTAGAGTTTATCTGAATACCTTCTTTAATTATCTCCCCAATTTCGAGGTATTCAGCACCTTTTTTTGTCAGAAATGAAGTTACTTCTTCAAAATCTTTACTTCTGATTTCAATCACATATCCAGCACTATATTCGCAAAATAAATCAATGGGATCAGGGACCTTGACCCTAAAACCCATATCCTTATATTGCATTTTTAATAATGCCGAAAAGATACCCCCTCTGGAAATATCATTGCAAGACATAATGCATTTCAAATCTGATAATTCCAAAACACAATTTGCAATTTTTTTCTCAAAATCTAGATCTAATACATCTAAGTCATTAAATTCACATATGTTAAAAGCAATTTTTTGATCTTGTAATAAGTAAGGACTACAATTTTTTGTTAATTGTTTTCCTAAAATAAGGATCTTATTACCAATTTCACAAAACTTATTTGTGTTTATTTTATTTAAATCCATATTGGAACCCACCATTCCTATTACAGGTGTAGGTTTAATTGGTATTTCATTTGTCTGGTTATATAAAGATACATTACCTGAAACAATAGGTGTATTGAATTTGACAGCTGCAGTTTTTAATCCATGAATAGATAAAACCAACTCTCCCATAATGTTTGGATCTAAAGGACTCGCAAAGTTAAGGTTATTTGTAATCGCTAAAGGATTAATATTGCATGCAATTAGATTTCTATATGACTCAGCAACCGTATATTTCATTCCTTCATAAGGATTGATTCTTATATATAATGGACTGCAGTCGGTAGATGCACCAATAACTTTTTGTGTTCCGTGAATCTTTACTATACCTGATGATTGACCTGGCTCTCTGATAGTATCTCCCATCACAGTAGAGTCATATTGATCGAAAACCCAACTTTTATCTAAATAATTGAGATTTGTAAGAAGGTTAGTTATCATATTTTCCAATTTAATTTTGGAAAAATCAAAATCTTTGTTTTTTCTTTTTCTTGGGATGTAAAACTCTCTATCGTATTCAGGAGCATCATCAACAATTATTTCTACAGGAAGATCGACAACTTTTTTATTATTTGACTCAAACACAACTCTTTTTGTATCTGTAATTTCTCCAATGACTTCATAATCAATTTGCCATTTTTGAAGAATTTCTCTGACTTTATGATTATTTTTTTTATCGATAACAGCTAGCATTCTTTCTTGGCTTTCAGATAAAAGTATCTCATAGGCGCTCAGGGGTTGCCTCAATGGAACTTTATCAAGATTGATATAAACACCTACATTTCCTTTCGAAGCCATTTCTACACTGGAGGAGGTAATACCCGCAGCTCCCATATCTTGCATAGACTCTATAAATCCTGCAGACATTAATTCTAAGCAACCTTCCATTAAAAGTTTTTCCATGAAGGGATCACCAACTTGTACAGAGGGTCTTTTTTCATCCTCATCTTTCTCTGAAAAAACATCAGAGGCCATACTTGCTCCATGAATTCCATCTTTTCCAGTTTTAGATCCAATGTAAACAATAAGGCCACCAATAGATTTTGGTTTAGAGTAAAAAATTTTATCTTTTTGAACATGTCCCACAGCCATAGCATTAACCAAATTATTAAAATCATATGTTGAATCAAACTCACACTCACCACCAATATTAGGAATTCCAATACAGTTACCATAGTGTCCAATTCCATGAACCACACCATTTAACAAGTACTTTGTTTTTTCAGTTTCTATTAAACCAAATCTAATTGAGTCAAGAGTAGCAATTGGTCTTGCTCCCATTGTAAATATATCTCGTAGTATACCTCCAACACCAGTTGCTGAACCGTTGAAAGGTTCTATGTAACTTGGATGATTGTGGCTTTCTATTTTAAACGCAATACCATCGTTATCTTGCAAATCAATTACACCAGCGTTTTCTCCTGGGCCCTGAATTACAATTTCATTATCTGTAGGGAGTTTCTTAAGCCATTTTTTTGAAGTTTTATAACAACAGTGTTCATTCCACATAGCAGAAAAAATACCTAATTCCTCAATGCTTAAGTCTCTATTTAGATATTTCCTAATGACATGAAATTCATCTAAAGTTAAACCGTGTTGAAGTATTAACTCTTCATTCATGAAATTAATGACTCTATAATAAGTCTTCCATCTTGTGATTGATGAAAATCAGAATATGCTCTCTCGGGATGAGGCATCATTCCAAGAACATTCTTTTTTTTGTTTGTAATACCTGCAATAGCCTCTATTGAACCATTTATATTTTCTTCAGTGTTTGAGAATTCACCTTTGCAATATTCAAATGCAATTTGTTCATTATTTTTTAATAAATTCAAAGTTTCAGTATCACAATAAAAATTCCCCTCGTTATGAGCTACAGGTATTTGAAGAGTCTGGTTATCTTTGATTGATAAATTAAAATTATTTTTAAATTTTTTTTTAATAAAACAATTTTTTCCTAAAAATTTGAGTTTTTTATTTCGAATTAATGCCCCTTCAAGAAGTCCAATTTCAGTTAAAATTTGAAAGCCATTACAAATACCTAATAAATATCTATTATCATTTGCATGTTTGACAACTTCATCAATAATTTTACTTTTTGATGCCATTGCTCCTGATCTTAAATAATCACCAAAGCTAAAACCCCCAGGTAAAATTACTAAATCAACTTTTGGCAATGATGTCTCCTCATGCCAAATATTATGAACCTCACCTTTAGTTAAATCTTTTAAGTAGCATAACGCGTCTCTGTCACAATTAGATCCAGGAAATGTAATAACAGCAGATTTAAAACTCATCCAAGCACTTCGTACTCTTCAATAATATCGTTGACTAAAAGTTTTTTACAAGCAGAGTCGATTTTTTGTACTTTTTCCTCTTTACTTATATTATCAGGTAAATCTAATTCAATGAGTTTTCCCTGTCGGATATTTGAAAATTCTGTAAATCCTAAACTATTAAGTGACTGTTCAATTACTTTTCCCTGTGGTTCTAAAATTTGGCCTTTAAGTCTTACTAAAATTTTTACTCGCATTAAATTGTCAAGTTTAACCTATTAAGCACCTCTTCATATGCTTCTTCGATATTTCCTAAATCTCTACGAAATCGATCTTTATCAAGTTTTTTATTTGTTTTTAAATCCCACAAACGACATGTATCTGGTGATATTTCATCTGCTAAAACAAGCTCATCAGTTTTTTTACAAATTCCAAATTCTAATTTAAAGTCAACTAGATTTATTCCTATAGAATAGAACGTAGACCTTAATATGTCATTTATTCTCAAAGAATATTCATCTATTAACTCTAATTCATCAAAATCACATAAACCTAAATTAAGAATATGTTCAGAACTTATATGAGGATCGCCAAGTTCATCCGATTTTAAACAATACTCAATTAGCGTATCAGATAATTGTGTTCCTTCTTTAACACCAAACTTTTTAGATAAAGAGCCAGCAAAGAAATTTCTAACTAAAACTTCAATTGGAATAATATCTACTTTTTTTAAAAGCTGAGATTTTTTATCAATTTTCTTTATAAAGTGTGTTGGAATATCACAATGATTCAATATTTGAAATAAATAACTCGATATAGCATTATTAATCGCACCCTTATTCTTTATAGAGCCCTTTTTTAAATTATTAAAAGCTGTAGCATCATTTTTATAGGTAGCTATGACTTCCTTACTAGTTTTGGCGTAAATAATTTTTGCTTTTCCCTCATATAATTTTTTCAATTTTACTGCCATTAATTAATCCTTTTAAATATTTTATCAACATTTTTAAAAAGATTTTTATTATTGAAGATATTATTAACTTTACTTGATATTTTTAATTTGGCTAAACGAGGATGACTCAAAAGATTATCTTTAAAAGACATATTACCTTTCCAAGTTTTCAAAGCACAATCTTGAACAATCTTATAGGCATCTTCTCTTAAAACTTTATTTTCAATAAGAAAAATCAGGACATTTTGTGAATAGGGTAGACCTTTTAAAATATTTAAATTTTTCATCATATTTTTTTTATTTATATTTAAATTATTTAAAACGTTGATCATTCTTTGAACTGCAAAGTCGAGTGTTATGGTGGCATTGGGAGCGTTTATTCTCTCAACACTTGAGTGACTTATATCTCTTTCATGCCATGAAGTTATATTCTCCAAAGCAGGAATGGTTAATGATCTAACCACTCTTGCTAGACCTGTTAAATTTTCTGATAAAATTGGATTTTTTTTATGAGGCATTGCCGAACTACCTTTTTGGCCTTTTCCAAAACCTTCCTCAACTTCTAAAACTTCTGTTCTTTGTAAGTGTCTAATTTCAGTTGATAGACGTTCTATGGAGCTTGCAATAATAGCAAAAGAGCAAAAAAGGTCCGCATGCCTGTCTCTTGGAATTATCTGCGTGGAGACAGGTTCTATTAAAAATTTTAATTTTTTAGCAATCATTTGCTCTACCCTTGTGTCAATATTTGAATATGTCCCTACAGGACCAGACATTTGAATTGTTTGAATTTGTTTTATCGAATTTTTAAGACGATCTATGTTTCTATTGTTTTCGGCTAGATATCCTAATATTTTTAATCCAAAAGTAGTCGTTTCGGCGTGAATACCATGACTTCTACCGATACATAATGTGTACTTATGTTTTTTTGCAATATTTAAAAGAGATTTACTCAAAGTTTTTAAACCTTCAAGAATTATATTGCTTGATTGGTTAAGTTGTATGGAGAAAGAAGTATCTAAAATATCACTAGAAGTTAGTCCCTTATGAATATACCTAGACTCGGGTCCTACATACTTTGCTACATTAGTTAAAAAAGCAATTACATCGTGCTTTGTTTTTTCTTCAATTTTTTCTATTTCTTTTACCTTAAACTTTGCTTTTTTTTTGATTTTGTTTGAGGTCCCTTTAGGTATCTGACCTAATTTTTCCATTGCCTCACAAGCGAGAATTTCAAGGTCAAGCCATATTTGAAATTTATTACTATCTTCCCAGATTTCTTTAAGAATTTTTCTAGAGTATCTTGGTATCAATTATAAAAAGCCTTACTTGGGGACTCTGTTAGAATCTCAATAATATCACCATTAATGTATATCGTATGTTCGTACTGAGCGCTAAGTGTTTTATCTTTGGTCACTGCAGTCCAACCATCGTTAAGTATTTTAGATTGATATTTACCAACATTGATCATGGGTTCAATTGTAAAAATCATTCCGTCTACAAATTTTACCTTATCATACTCACTATCGTAATAGTGTAAAATACTAGGATTCTCGTGAAACTTTAATCCAACTCCATGTCCACAAAAATCTCTAACAACACTAAAGTTGTTTGAAGTTGCTATATTCTCAATTTTTTTTCCTATTCTACTGATAGACTCACCAACTTTTATCTCGCCAATACTCTCTATCAAACAATCGTGGGTAACCTTGCATAGATTACTTGCTTTAATTGAAATGTCTCCTACTTTAAACATTCTTGATGAGTCCCCATGCCAACCATCAATTATTGTCGTTACATCTACATTTAAAATATCCCCATTTTGAAGGTTTCGATTATGGTTTGGAATCCCATGACAAATAACATGATTTAATGAGGTACATGTAGACTTTGGAAAACCTCTGTAAAACAACGGTGCAGGTGTGCCTCCTAGCTCTTGAATTCTTGTTAAACAATAATCATCAATCTCAGATGTTGAGACATCTTCTTTTATAATATTATTTAGTTCGTCTAAAATAGTTGCAGTAATTTTACTTGCCTCTCTACAAGGTTCTACTTCATCACTTTTGTATGATTTAATTTTCATCAATATTTATCTCACCAGTAATATTTATACCTTTATATGATACGTTACATTTAAATGCTCTAAATTGTACGCCACTTTTTTTTGCTATTAGAGAGTTTTCATAATACTCATTATCCAAATCTTTAGCTATAGAAAATCTATCTACATCATTTCGTTGAATTAGATATATTAAAAAACATTTACTTCCTTTTTTGGACATTTTACTTAACTCAATTAGGTGTTTAGATCCCCTTGAAGTAACTGTATCTGGAAATTCTGCTAAATTCTTTTTCCTTGATAAAGTAACTGATTTGACTTCAATGTAAGTATCTCCATTAGGGTGGCTAGCAAAGATATCAATTCTAGAATTTTTTCCATATTTTATCTCTTTTTTAAAATCACCTTTAATTTCCTGCAAAATTTTTTTTCCCTTCATAGCGTTGAAAATTATGTCATTTGGTAGAGATGTGTTTACACCTACAAAAGTTTTGAGGTCTTTAATTGCCTCCAATCTATATTTTAATTTTGCATTTGGGTTTTCAACTTTTGCAACTAATACTTTAGAACCCTCTTTCAATAAACCTAAAAGTGACCCTGTATTTGGGCAGTAAGCTTTGACAACTACATTATCAATCTTTAAATCGACAAAAAATCGCTTATAGCGTTTTATAAAAAAACCCTCTAAGATTTCCTCTTTATACTTCATTTATGGTAACTACTAAAAAAATTAATTCAGCTTGTCTTGTGGTCATTGGCAATGAGATATTATCAGGTAGGACAAAAGATAAAAATATAAATCATATAGCTAAAGAGTTGTTCATTTGTGGAATATCTCTACAGTTAGTGGTTGTAATTCCTGACCAAAAAAAAATTATTATTTCTCAAATAAGGAAATTAAAAAATCAATATGATTTCATTATCACTACTGGCGGTATAGGTCCAACTCACGATGACATTACATCTGAGTCAATTAGTTTGGCAGTTAAAAAAAAATACAAATTACATAATGGCGCATATAAAGAATTAAAAAAATATTACAGGAAAATTAAATCTGAATTAACTGATGCTAGATTGAAAATGGCGTATATGCCGGAAGGCTCTAAGTTAATTTTAAATAAAGTTAGTGGAGCACCAGGTTTTAAAATTGAAAATATTTATGTTTTTGCTGGCATACCCTTAATAGTACAAGCGATGATGAAAGAATTTAAAAAAATGATAAAAATTAAAAATAAATTTTATTCAACCACAATATCTACAAAACTTTTTGAGAGCAAAATAGCCCATCTACTTGTTCAAGCTGAGAGAAAATATAAAAATATTTCTATAGGTAGCTATCCAATTTTTGATGGAAAACCGAAGGGTGTAGAGATTGTTATAAACTCTCAAGTGAATAAATTTGGTGTTAGTAATGCGAAAAAATTCATATTAAGAGAAATAAACAAAATCATTTAAGATTAGGCTAATATAATATAAAACAATATTTCTTTATGGCGGAGTAGCTCAGTTGGTTAGAGCGGTGGAATCATAATCCATGTGTCGGGGGTTCAAATCCCTCCTCCGCTACCAAGAATAATCATTGTAATTGTTGATATTTTGACATATCTTTCGTTTTCTGATCGCGGGGTAGAGCAGCTTGGTAGCTCGTCAGGCTCATAACCTGAAGGTCGTAGGTTCAAATCCTACCCCCGCAACCAACTTCCTAAAAAACGCTATCTTTTCAATAGTTTTTTTTTATTTTTTTTAATGAAATGCATTTGACAATGTCCCCATAAAGTGTAGATATATTCTACTTTTTATTCGATTCACTAGGCCATTTATTGTGCATTAGTGATTCTTGCTCTTTATTTTTTGTAAATATGAAATGAATAGACGGTGGGTTTATAACGTCAAATTTCGATCAAGCTTTCATTTGAGAAAAATGACAGCTCGTTATTTTGGCGTCTAACCTACGTCAATTTAAAACTTTGTTTTTTATGAGTAGGTAATTCAACTTAAGAGTTTGATTATGGCTCAGAACGAACGCTTGCTGCATGCTTTATACATGCAAGTCGAACGGAGGCCCTAGCTTGCTAGGTGTCCTTAGTGGCGCACGGGTGAGTAACACGTGGGAACATACCTTATAGTACGGAATAACTGCGGGAAACTGTAGCTAATACCGTATACTCCAGTAATGGGAAAGATTTATCGCTATAAGATTGGCCCGCGCAAGATTAGCTTGTTGGTGAGGTAAAAGCTCACCAAGGCTTCGATCTTTAGCTGGTTTGAGAGGACGATCAGCCACACTGGGACTGAGACACGGCCCAGACTCCTACGGGAGGCAGCAGTAGGGAATATTGGACAATGGGGGCAACCCTGATCCAGCAATGCAGCGTGAGTGACGAAGGCCTTAGGGTTGTAAAACTCTTTCATCGGTGAGGATAATGACAGTAGCCGAAGAAGAAGGACCGGCTAATTCCGTGCCAGCAGCCGCGGTAATACGGAAGGTCCTAGCGTTGTTCGGAATTACTGGGCGTAAAGCGCATGTAGGCGGAACAGAAAGTTAGAAGTGAAATCCCTGGGCTCAACCTAGGAATTGCTTTTAAAACTTCTGTTCTGGAATTCAGGAGAGGAAAATGGAATTTCCAGTGTAGAGGTGAAATTCGTAGATATTGGAAGGAACACCAGTGGCGAAGGCGATTTTCTGGACTGATATTGACGCTGAGATGCGAAGGCATGGGTAGCAAACGGGATTAGATACCCCGGTAGTCCATGCAGTAAACGATGGGTGCTAGTCGTCGGACTTTTGTTCGGTGTCGTAGCTAACGCGTTAAGCACCCCGCCTGGGGAGTACGGTCGCAAGATTAAAACTCAAATAAATTGACGGGGACCCGCACAAGCAGTGGAGCATGTGGTTTAATTCGACGCAACGCGAAGAACCTTACCAGCGTTTGACATGGAAAGTGCCGGTTACAGAATGGTAACCTTCAGTTCGGCTGGCTTTCGCACAGGTGCTGCATGGCTGTCGTCAGCTCGTGTCGTGAGATGTTGGGTTAAGTCCCGCAACGAGCGCAACCCTTATCGTTAGTTACTAACAGTTCGGCTGAGGACTCTAGCGAAACTGCCGGTGATAAGCCGGAGGAAGGTGGGGATGACGTCAAGTCCTCATGGCCCTTACACGCTGGGCTACACACGTGCTACAATGGTAATTACAACGGGACGCAATACCGCGAGGTGGAGCTAATCCCCAAAAGTTATCTCAGTTCGGATTGCACTCTGCAACTCGAGTGCATGAAGTTGGAATTGCTAGTAATCGCGGATCAGCATGCCGCGGTGAATACGTTCCCGGGTCTTGTACACACCGCCCGTCACACCATGAGAGTTGGTTTTATCTTAAGTCAGTGCGCTAACCTTCGGGAGGCAGCTGCCCACGGTACGGCCAGCGATTGGGGTGAAGTCGTAACAAGGTAGCCGTAGGGGAACCTGCGGCTGGATCACCTCCTTTCTAAAGGAAAAAAAACTTTGAACTAAGTGTACGTTCGAAGTAGCCACCGTCTATTTGTTTTGCTTTTTTCAACATGTGTTGATAAAGAGCATTGATTGGGCGTGTAGCTCAGTTGGTTAGAGCGCGCGCTTGATAAGCGTGAGGTCGGAGGTTCAAGTCCTCCCTCGCCCACCAACAATGTTGGGGGATTAGCTCAGCTGGGAGAGCGCCTGATTTGCATTCAGGAGGTCAGCGGTTCGATCCCGCTATCCTCCACCAACTTTTTAAAATCGTAAATATGTAAGCTGATAACACAGACGAATGACTTGCACGAGTTATTCGTCAATTAAAAAACTAATATAACAACAAATAACTACAAAAAGTTATTAACTACAAACTTTTCACTGTGTGTTAATAATTCAAGCGCGTAAGAGCATTTGGTGGATGCCTTGGCATAAAGAGGCGATGAAGGACGTGACAGACTGCGATAAGCTCGGACTTGCTGTCAATAAGCTTAATCCGAGATCTCCGAATGGGGAAACCCAATAACTTATAAGTGAATTCATAGCTTATAAGGGCGAACCTAGGGAACTGAAACATCTAAGTACCTAGAGGAAAAGATATTCCGTTAGTAGTGGCGAGCGAAAGCGGATCAGGCCAGTGCTACTTTTTACTAAACCAGAACTGTATGGAAAGGCAGGCCATAGTGAGTGATAGCCTCGTATGGGTAGATAGTAAAAAATAGACATGAGTAGGGCGGGACACGTGAAATCCTGTCTGAATATAGGAAGACCACTTCCTAAGCCTAAATACTACTTTATGACCGATAGTGAACCAGTACCGTGAGGGAAAGGCGAAAAGAACCCCTAGCAGGGGAGTGAAATAGACCCTGAAACCGGATGCTTACAAGCAGTTGGAGCCTCTTTATGAGGTGACAGCGTACCTTTTGTATAATGGGTCAGCGACTTAATCTCATTAGCAAGCTTAAGCCACATAGGTGTAGGCGAAGCGAAAGCGAGTCTGAATAGGGCGATTTAGTTAATGGGATTAGACTCGAAACCGAGTGATCTAGTCATGAGCAGGTTGAAAGTGAAGTAAAATTCACCGGAGGACCGAACCCACTAGCGTTGAAAAGCTACGGGATGACTTGTGATTAGGGGTGAAAGGCCAACCAAACTCGGAAATAGCTAGTTCTCCGCGAAAACTATTTAGGTAGTGCGTCGTGTGAATCTTGTCGGGGGTAGAGCACTGAATGGGCTAGGGGGAAGCAATTCCTACCAAACCTAATCAAACTCCGAATACCGATAAGTCTGCACGGCAGACAGTCCATGGGTGCTAAGGTCCTTGGACGAGAGGGAAACAGCCCAGATCAACAGCTAAGGTCCCCAAATAATGATTAAGTGTGAAAGGGAGTGGGAACTCCAAGACAGCCAGGAGGTTGGCTTAGAAGCAGCCATCCTTTAAAGAAAGCGTAACAGCTCACTGGTCTAATTAAGAGATCCTGCACCGAAAATGTAACGGGGCTCAAATCATTTACCGAAGCTTTGACAATTACTTTGTAATTGGGTAGCGGAGCGTTCTGTAAGCCTGTAAAGGTGATGCGTAAGCATTGCTGGAGGTATCAGAAGTGCGAATGCTGACATGAGTAACGATAAGAAATGTGAAAGACATTTCCGCCGAAATCCTAAGGTTTCCTGCGTAAAGCTAATCTGCGCAGGGTTAGTCGGCCCCTAAGGCGAGGGCGAAAGCCGTAGTCGATGGGAAGTAGGTTAATATTCCTGCACCAGCTGGTAGTGACGGATGAAGTAAATTGTAAGCTCTTACTGGATTGAGCTTGCAGTGAATTTGTCCCTGGAAATAGCTCCAGCATTAGACCGTACCAAAACCGACACAGGTAGGAGGGTAGAGAATACCAAGGCGCTTGAGAGAACTATGTTGAAGGAACTCGGCAAATTACACTTGTAACTTCGGGATAAAAGTGACCTGCTATTGGGCAACCAGTAGGAGGTGGCACAGAAGAGGGGGTAGCGACTGTTTACTAAAAACATAGCACTATGCAAAGTCGAAAGACGACGTATATGGTGTGACGCCTGCCCGGTGCCGGAAGGTTAATAGGAGGGGTGCAAGCCCTGAATTGAAGCCCCGGTGAACGGCGGCCGTAACTATAACGGTCCTAAGGTAGCGAAATTCCTTGTCGGGTAAGTTCCGACCTGCACGAATGGCGTAACGATTTCCCCACTGTCTCCAACATAGACTCAGTGAAATTGAATTCTCGGTTAAGATGCCGAGTAACCGTGGTTAGACGGAAAGACCCCGTGCACCTTTACTGCAGCTTTGTATTGGTATTAGGGAACAGATGTGTAGCATAGGTGGGAGACTTTGAAGGAGTGGCGCTAGCCATTCTGGAGTCACTAGTGAAATACCACTCTTCTTTTCCTTGATGCCTAACCATACACCGTTATCCGGTGTTGGGACCATGCATGGTGGGCAGTTTGACTGGGGCGGTCGCCTCCCAAAGAGTAACGGAGGCGCGCGATGGTAGGCTCAGAACGCTTGGAAACCGTTCGTCGAGTGCAATGGCATAAGCCTGCCTGACTGCGAGACCCACAAGTCGAGCAGAGACGAAAGTCGGTCATAGTGATCCGGTGGCACTTCGTGGAAGGGCCATCGCTCAACGGATAAAAGGTACGCCGGGGATAACAGGCTGATCTCTCCCAAGAGTCCATATCGACGGGGAGGTTTGGCACCTCGATGTCGGCTCATCGCATCCTGGGGCTGAAGCAGGTCCCAAGGGTTTGGCTGTTCGCCAATTAAAGCGGTACGCGAGCTGGGTTTAGAACGTCGTGAGACAGTTCGGTCCCTATCTGCCATGGTTGTGGAAGCTTGAGAGGATCTGCCCTTAGTACGAGAGGACCGGGGTGGACGTACCTCTGGTGTACCTATTGTAGCGCCAGCTGCATCGTAGGGTAGCTATGTACGGAATGGATAACCGCTGAAAGCATCTAAGCGGGAAGCCAACCTCAAAACTAGGCTTCGTTATAGGATCGTGGAAGACTACCACGTTGATAGGCTGGGTGTGGAAGTGTGGTAACACATGAAGCTAACCAGTACTAATAATCCAATGCTTGAATTACAATACACAGCGAAAAGTTTTAACTACAATGTTATAAAAAGTTTGTGGCGGTCATAGCGGAGTGAAAAAACCCGATCCCATTTCGAACTCGGTCGTGAAGGCCTCCAGCGCCGATGGTACTTAGTCTTAAGGCTTGGAAGAGTAGGACGCCGCCTATTTATTAATTAGCAATACATATTTAAATATTGTCGTCTGAAATAATTTTTTTATTCTCATTGTCCACCACAACAAAATTTTGATAAAATTTTAATTTGGGTTTTGAATATCTATTTGTGATCCATTTAATCCTTTCATCATCGAACCATTTTTTGTGCGTTTAACATATTATCAAAACAATATATACCTCCTGCAATATTGTTTTTAAGATCTGAAATATAGTTTTTTCTTATCAAACCAGGTGTGGTTTTGTAAATTGGTGCTGTTTCTAAAAATCTTTCCCTTAGTATTTCTTCTGTTAAAGAAGAGTCTATTTTAAAAGTTACTTCAACAATAATCATTTAGTAAAAAGTGGTAGCCTCGGGCGGACTCGAACCGCCACGGGAATAAATCCCACTGGATTTTAAGTCCAGACTGTCTACCAATTCCAGCACGAGGCCATGTTAAAATTGTTAATAGAATCTAGATGATTGCTTAAGTTTTTCAATACTTTTATCAATTTAAATAGTCTTGATTGTCTATGATATCTTCATATTTATATTTACTAAATATTAGACTAGAAAATAAATCATAGTTTTTATTTTCTGAGGAATAATTTGGTTTGAGTACATTTTTATTTTTATTTTCTAAAATCTTTTTGTAATTGTCAGGTAAATCATCTTCAATGCTTCTTACTTCATTAATTGATAACGGACTTAACTGGATGTTAAAATCTCTAAAGGCCTTTAGCCTTACCTCTTCATCAATTAGATAGCACAAAAGCCCTGAACCTTGAGAGTTGTTTAAATATGCGCTAAAACCATAAAAAGATAAAGGTTTACTATCTATACTTTTTTTAAAAACTCCCTCATCGCTATCCCAAATATATTTACTCTTAGGAAAAAGCTGAAAACTTCTAAATTCAATATTTTTGTTGAGTAAAATCCCATCACTAAATAACGTATAAACATTCTCTGAGTTTTCATAAGAGTTGAAAACCTCTAAGAAGTTATTATTAACAATATTTTTGTTAAGATTTTGATATGTTTTTGAAAATAAATCCGCAGTTAACTCAAATGATAAACTATTTATGTTAATAGAGGGTTGTTCAAGATGATATATTATTAAATTAATTATATCCTCTTTACTTATAAAGCTCATTCCCAGTGTATATTTTATTGGATTATATAATTCTGAAAATTCCTCAAAATTAAATTTTTCATAATCATCCTGGCTTAATAATATAAATGTATCTAAATCTAAGGGAAATATATTTCCCATAACTTCAACTTCATTGTCATTATAAAAATTTAAAACTTTATTAGGTACCTGAGTTTGATTTAAACTTAACTTAGCTAAATCTCTAAATTCCCCAAATATAATATCAAATTCATTTGCATTTTGATTAACTTCGTTAATTGTAAATTCTACATCATTAATTAAGGAGTACTCGCCTAGTGCATAATATAAGTAATATTTATAATCTATGTAATTATTTTCGATAAACCCGATATTCAATTCTTTTTTTATTAAACATTCATTAGCAATAGAATTTTTTTGAAAAATAAGTAACAAAAAAAAAATTAAGAAGACTTTTGAGTTGTTAGGAGGTTTCACTTAATTAGTGGGATTTAAACATTTCTTTATATACACGTTCTTCAATTTTATGATCATTATCAAATAATAAAGGTATTTCCATACCCTCGGACATCTCAATTTCAACAGAAATAACATCTTTAGCTTCAATATGATCAGCATGAACTACTATCGGTCTTTTAGACGGATTATTATTAATAATTTTTATTTTTGCATTATCTTTTAATAGACCTCCACGCCAATGTCTGGGACTGTAGGCACTTACAGCAGTTAGTGCTACAACATTGCTTCCAAGTGGAATAATTGGTCCTGAAGCAGAGTAATTATACCCTGTGCTACCTGCTGCTGTCGATAATATTACACCATCACAAACAAGCTCTTCTATTCTTACTTCGTTATCTATCATAATTTGAATTTTTGCAGCTTGATATTTTTCTCTACGAATACTGATCTCATTAATAGCAATAGCTTTAATTTCTTGACCTGTGGGATTTAAAGTTTTCATTACTAAAGGTCTCAATTTTGTTAATTGAGCGTTATTTAGTCGTTCCTCTAATCCATCAAGTTTGTAATCATTCATCAAGAATCCGACAGATCCAAAATTCATACCGTAAATTGGCTTGTTAAGTTTCATATAATTATGAAGTGACTTTAATATAAAACCATCGCCTCCAAGTGCCACAATAAAATCTGCCTCTTCAGGCTCGTAATTACCGTATTTTTTTATAAGTTTATCTTGAGCCTCAATATTTTTTTCAAGAGGAAAAGAAACAAAACATATTTTCATTTATTAACCCCCTGTCTCATTCATATAACGATTAACATATCCCTCAAAATTATCTTTTTGAATCTCAAAGTTATGTGCTTTTGGTTTAATTGACATGGCATATTCTATCAAAGCAATAATATCATTTTTTGTTTGATTTCTTAGGGCAAATTTTAAATCTACAAAATCATTTTGTCCTAAACACATATATAACTTACCAGTACATGTAAGTCTTACCCTATTACAAGTATCGCAAAAGTTATGAGAAATAGCAGATATGATACCAATTTTTGATTTATGATTTGAATACTCATAGTATCTAGAGGGGCCATTAGTTCTGTGTTTAGAGGGAATTAAATTTAATTTATTTACCAAATCCTCTTCAAATTTCTTCATTGACAAATATTGATTAAATCGCTTTTCTCCAATATCACCTATGGGCATTATTTCAATTAACGAAATATCAAAATGATTTTTTTTACACCAATCTAAAATATCAAATATTTCTTTATCATTGAAATTTTGAGTCAAAACAGTATTTATTTTTATCTTTATACCTTCTTTTTTAGCTGCCTCTATCCCATTTAAAACTTTATTAAGATCTCCCCATTTAGTTATTTTCCTAAAACTTTCAGTATTTAAGCTATCAAGAGAAACATTTATTCTTTCAACACCATTCTTTTTAAGAATAGATGCATATCTTGATAAATTTGTACCATTTGTAGTTAAAGTATGCTCTGAAATTTTACCCTGAATTTTTAGGTTATTTAAATGTTCTATAATTGAAACAATGTTTTTTCTTACAAGAGGTTCACCACCTGTTAATCGAAATTTTTTTACACCTAACTCATTAAATATATTTGCAAGTTTAATAATTTCTTCAATTGATAAAACTTCTTGTCTAGGCAAGAAGGTTACATCCTCAGCCATACAATAAGTGCACCTTAAATCACATCTATCAGTTACAGATATTCTCAAGTAATCAATTTTTCTTTTAAAATTATCAGTTAGCATTTTCGTGTATCTTTAATTCAACTACATTTAAATCTATAACTTTTTTCCCTACGTTCTCAAAGTTAATAGTGATTTTACTATTTATACAAGATTGAACTTGCCCCAGGCCCCAATCTGGTTGAGATGGACACTCCACGATTGTACCTGGTATTAAATCGCTAAATTTATAGTTATTTTCCATTATTACTCTTGTTAAGTAGAAACAAATATTTACTATTTACTATAGAATCAAATGGATAAAAAAGAAAATTTAAACAAGCTTAAATCTGTTATCAGTAATATTGAAAAATCATATGGGAAAGGTTCCATAATGATGCTTGGAAAGAAAGATATTGATACAAATATTGATATATACTCAACAGGTTCTCTTGGTCTAGATATAGCTCTAGGAATAGGTGGTTTACCGAAAGGAAGAGTCATTGAAGTTTATGGCCCAGAAAGTTCTGGTAAAACAACTCTAACATTACATATAATTGCGGAAGCTCAAAAAGTTGGAGGAACTTGCGCATTTATTGATGCTGAACATGCTTTAGACCCAGGTTATGCAAAAAAACTTGGAGTGAATATTGATGAGTTATTGATATCTCAACCTGATACTGGTGAACAGGCTTTAGAGATCTCAGATACTCTTGTAAAATCTGAAGGTATAGATTTATTAGTTATAGACTCAGTGGCAGCTTTAGTCCCAAGAGCAGAGTTAGAGGGTGAAATGGGTGACTCTTTACCTGGACTTCAAGCAAGGCTAATGAGCCAAGCGCTTAGAAAACTTACTAGCTCGATCTCAAAGACAAATACTATGGTTGTTTTTATTAATCAACTGAGAATGAAAATAGGTGTTATGTTTGGAAGCCCTGAAGTCACCACCGGAGGTAACGCTTTAAAGTTTTACTCTTCCGTAAGACTAGATATTAGAAGGATTGGTGCAATAAAAGATAAAGATAATATTATTGGAAACCAAACTAGAGTAAAGGTTGTCAAAAATAAAATGGCTCCTCCTTTTAAAATGGTTGAATTTGACATTATGTATGGTGAAGGAATTTCTAAAATTGGCGAAATTATAGATTTAGGTGTTCAAGCTGATATTATAGATAAGTCTGGAGCATGGTATTCTTACAAAGATGAAAAAATTGGTCAAGGTAGAGAGAATACAAAACAGTTTTTAAAGGACAATCCTGAATTATTGAATGAAATAGAAAGTAGAATAAGATCAAATTCTGACACTGTTGAAGAGCTTATGATTGATCCACCCCCTTCTACAACAGAAGAAACCGTCGAAAAAAACTCCAAAGAATAATATTAAATTTCAGTTAAATTAATCTATATTCCATGAATATGAACTCTAATGAAGTCCGAAATGCGTTTATAGATTATTTTAAAAATAATGATCATAAGCATGTCAAATCTGGATCTTTAGTGCCGGAAAATGACCCCTCCCTGATGTTTGCTAATTCAGGAATGGTTCAATTTAAAAATGTTTTCACAGGTATGGAACAGTTAGATTTCAAAAGAGCTACGACCTCTCAAAAATGTGTTCGGGCAGGAGGAAAACATAATGATTTAGAGAATGTTGGATTCACAACTCGACATCATACTTTCTTCGAGATGTTAGGAAATTTTTCTTTTGGTGATTATTTCAAAGAGCAAGCAATTCTATATGCTTGGAACTTAATAACTAAAGAATTTAAAATAAATAAAGATAAATTATTAGTTACTATATATCATGATGATGAAGTTGCAGAAAAATTTTGGAAAAAGATAGCTAATTTACACGATAGTAAAATAATTAAAATTTCAAGTTCTGATAATTTTTGGTCAATGGGTGATACAGGACCTTGCGGACCATGTTCGGAGATATTTTATGATCATGGCGATAAATATTTTGGTGGCCCCCCAGGTTCGGTTGACGAAGATGGTGATCGTTTCATTGAAATATGGAATTTAGTTTTTATGCAGTATGAGCAGGTAGACAAAAATACTAGACTTGATTTACCTAAACCATGTGTAGACACTGGGATGGGTTTAGAAAGAATAACAGCGTTATTAAATGGTAGTAATAACAATTATAGTTCTGATTTATTTTCAAATATTATTGATGTAACTCAAGAGTTTATACATAAAAAAATATCTGAACAAAATAAATCTAGTTTTAGAGTCATAGCAGATCACTTACGGGCTTCCTCTTTTTTAATAGCTGATGGGGTTTTACCTTCAAATGAGGGGAGAGGGTATGTATTGAGGCGAATATTAAGAAGGGGAATAAGACATGCTTATACATTAGGCTCCTCAGAACCATTATTTCATAAAATTTTTGATGAATTGCAAAACTTAATGGGAGATTTCTTCCGAGAACTTAACACTGGAGCTGAGGCTATTAAGGAAACTCTCTACAATGAGGAGATAAAATTTAGAGAAACTTTAAGTAAAGGCTTAGAGATACTCGGACAAGAAATACCTAATATTAAAAATAATAAATTAGATGGCAAAATCGCATTTAAATTATATGACACCTTTGGATTTCCCCTTGATTTAACACAAGATTATCTTAAATCAAAGAATATCGATGTTGATGTAGAGTCTTTTGATGCATCAATGAAGCTACAAAAAGAGGAAGCTAGATCTTCATGGAAGGGTAGCGGTGATGGAAATACTGAAAAGCTATGGTTTGATATTGCAAGAAAAACGAAACCAACAGTATTTGAAGGATACGATGAATCTACTTTAAAGGCAAATGTAACTGCTTTAGTCTTAGACTCAGAAGTAGTTGACGAATTAAGTAATAAAATTAAAAAATCAGCAATTATCACAGATAAGTCATGTTTTTATGCAGAGTCTGGTGGGCAAGTTGGAGATAAAGGCATAATTTCCACAGAAAATGCAGAATTTAAAGTGACAGATACTAGAAAAACTCCTCAAGGCATTTTTATCCATTTTGGTAATGTAATTTCAGGCAATTTTAAAATAGGAAATGAAGTTAAACTTAAAATAAATAGAAGTTTAAGGGAATTAATTAAAAAAAATCATTCTGCTACACATTTGCTTCATGCAGCATTAAGGAATAACTTAGGACTACATGTAGCTCAGCGCGGATCTCTAGTTAATGAAAATAAATTACGTTTTGATTTCAGTCATAATAAACAAATATCATCAAAGCAAATAGATACTATTCAAAAAGAGGTAACAAATATAATTTCTAATACTTGTGAAACACAAATTGATATTAAGTCTCAAGAAGAGGCAATAAAACTTGGTGCTATGGCCTTATTTGGAGAAAAATATGGTGAAGAGGTAAGAGTTGTTACGCTGGGAGAACATAATAATAAACCTTATTCAATTGAGCTATGTGGGGGAACGCATGTATCAAATGTTAAAGATATAGAAAAATTTTATATCATAAGTGAAGAGTCTGTCTCATCAGGAGTAAGGAGAATAGAGGCTTGCACTGGTAATAAGGTAGATGAATTTATTAGCAATAAACTAAAAGAGGATCAATTACTTGAAAAAAAACTTGATGATAAAATCATTAAATTAATCTCACAAATAAACAAATTAAATGGAAAAATAAGTTTTAGCGAGGAAAATAAAAACCTTTATATAAAGAAGTTAGAAAATTATTTAGATAATTTAAAAAATAAATCAATACTCTCAAATGAGGAGAATAATAAAATAGAAGAGACAAATATAAATGGAATTAATTTTGTGTCTCAATTAATAGAAAACTTGCCTCCCAAAGAACTCAGATCAATTTTTGATAAATTTAAATTAGAAAAATCTAAATCTATTTTGGCTTGCATTACCACAAATGAAGATAAGGTATCCATTATGGTTGGGTTAACTAACGATTTAAAAGATACTTATGATGCCAGAGTACTAATAAAAAGTACTTTTGATATACTCGGTTCGAAAGGTGGTGGGGGAAGAATTGACTTCGCTCAAGCTGGTGGCAATAAAAAAGATCAATTAAATCAAGCTTTTTTAAGTATTAAAAATCAGATTTAATTTAATTTAGTTTGAAGGTTTTTATCGAGACAATTTAAAAAATCTTCAGTGTTCATCCACGGCGAATTTTTGTCTACCAGTATTGCTAAGTCCTTAGTCATTTGACCAGACTCAACAGTTTCAATACAGGTTTCTTCAAGTGCCTTTGAAAATTTAATAAGTTCATCGTTGCCATCGAACTCACCTCTAAAATTTAAACCTTTTGTCCAAGCAAATATTGATGCTATAGGATTTGTTGAAGTTTTTTCTCCTCTTTGATGCAGTCTATAATGTCTAGTTACAGTTCCATGAGCAGCCTCAGCTTCAATTGTTTTCCCATCGGGTGTCATTAAAACACTAGACATCATACCCAAAGAACCAAACCCCTGTGCAACTGCATCTGACTGAACGTCTCCGTCATAATTCTTGCAAGCCCAAATAAAGTTACCTGACCATTTCATTGAAGACGCAACTAAATCATCAATAAGACGGTGTTCGTAAACTATTTGGTTATTTTCAAAATCAGTTTTAAATTCTTTCTGAAAAATTTCATTAAATATCTCTTTAAATCTTCCATCGTATTTTTTTAAAATAGTATCTTTTGTTGAGAGGTATACAGGCCATTTTAATTTTAATCCATAATTAAAACAAGCTCTTGCAAAACCTCTAATTGAATCGTCTACATTATACATAGAGAGGGCAACACCCTGATTTTGAAATTGAAAAACCTCTTTTTCCTCTACTTTTCCCTCTTCATCAACATATTTCATAAAGAGTTTCCCTGGTTTGTCGATCTTCATTTCTGTAGCTTTATATTGATCACCAAACGCATGCCTTCCAACAACAATAGGAGCATCCCATGTCCTTACAATTCTTGGAATATTTTTACATATGATTGGTTGTCTAAAAACAGTTCCATCTAAAATATTTCTTATAGTTCCATTTGGAGAACGCCACATTTTTTTTAGATTAAATTCCGATACTCTATTATCGTCAGGAGTGATCGTTGCACATTTTATACCAACACCAAATTTTTTTATTGCTTTTGCAGCCTCAACTGTAATTTCATCATTTGTTTGATCTCTATTTTGTACAGATAAATCGTAATATTTTAGATCTATATCAAGATATGGAAGAATGAGCTTTTGTTTAATAAAATCCCATATAATCCTTGTCATTTCATCGCCATCTAATTCGACCACAGGATTTTTTACTGAAATTTTTGCCATTTATATAGAGATATTGACTGTATAACAGATTAAATTAATAAAAAAAATCTATTTTATTGATCAAATTATACAATTCAGATATTAATTCCATCTTATGTACTTCAGGTTTCATAAAGAAATTTCAGCTGCACTGATAATACTATTTTTATTAGTAATTTTTTTTTATTTTATATATAAACCTTTATTTTTAATTTTTTTAATATTACTAATTTTTACATTCTATTTTTTTAGAGATCCTGAAAGAGTCGTTCCATTAGGTGATGATATTTTAGTTAGCCCAGCAGATGGATTAATTACAAATATTAGTGAGCACAAAGAGGGAAAAAAAATTTATACTAAAGTTTCAATTTTTTTGAGTGTGTTTAATGTACATATCCAAAGATTGCCTCTTTCAGGTCAAATTACAAAAATTGATTATATTGAGGGTAAATTTATCAATGCAACTTTAGATAAAGCAAGTGAAGAAAATGAAAGATTAAGATTAACTCTTAAATCTGGATCTAACATTATTTACATAACACAAATTGCTGGTTTAATTGCCAGAAGAATAATTTGTTATCTTAAAACTAATGAGAGAGTAAACCAAGGTGAAAGATATGGAATCATCAAGTTTGGAAGCAGAGTAGATATAGAATTTCCCAATTCATATAATTTAATGGTAAGCATTGGTCAGCAATGTATCGGTGGTGAAACTATCATTGCAAGAGATTTTAAAAACATAAAAAATATACAATCTAAAGAATATAAAAAGATTTAGACATTTAGATGACCGAACATCCGCTCACTAAATTTATACCTAATTTAATTACACTAATGTCACTTATTGCAGGTATTTCCTCAATAAAGTTCTCTATTCAAAGTAATTTTAAAATTGCTGTGCTTATGATAATGCTAGCAGCCTTCTTCGATTTCTTTGATGGATGGATGGCTAGAAAATTAAAAAAATCATCCCAATTTGGAGCTGAATTAGACTCTTTATCAGATTTTATTAGTTTTGGATTAGCTCCATCTTTGCTTATAAATTTAAGTTTTACAAATGAGCTAGGAAGAATTGGATGGGTTATAAGTCTTTTTTACATTATTTGTGCAGCTCTTAGACTTGCTCGTTTCAATATTGAAAATATGAGAGAGCAAAGCAAAGTATTTTATGGCATACCCTCACCAGCTGCCGCAGGTATTATAATGATTCCGCTTTATCTAAATTTTATTGAACAAATACAATTTACTATCAACTATCCTATTTTAAGTGCCTTATTAATTATATTTGCAGGTGCTATGATGATTAGTAGAGTCCCGACTCCCTCTGTGAAAAATCTAAAGGTAAAAACTCTATATTTTAGACTTATGATTATATCTACAGTTATTATATTAATATTTTTAATAAGTTATTTTTGGCAAACAACTCTTTTAGTTGCTGTTATTTATTTATTATTTTCTTTATTGAGTTTGTTTACCTATTTTATCAAATTTTTTAGAGGAGTTAGTTAAGTATTTTGATTTAAGCATCAAAGCTGATGGAGTTACAAGTAAAGTCAATAAAGTAGAAAAAAGAAGTCCAAAAACAATTGCCCTCGATAAATCTACCCACCACTGTGTGTCAGGGGAGTTATAACTATATTCAAAGTTTACAAAATCAATATTTAATTTTAAAGCCATGGGAAGCAAACCAAGCACCGTAGTAGTTGTAGTCAATAAAACAGGTCTTAGTCTTTGTGCACCTGTCATTAAAATGGCATCTCTAGCATCATTTGTCTTTTTTATTAATCTATCGAAGGTATCAATTAAGACTATATTGTTGTTTACAACTATGCCTGCTAACGAGATAACACCTATCCCGCTCATGACTATTCCAAATGGTTGTTTTGTAATTAAGAGCCCTAAAACAACACCCACCGTTGACATAATTACAGCAAATAAAATTAATAAGGTGCTACTAAAACTATTAAATTGGGTCAAAAGAATTAAACCCATTAAAAATACAGCTATCAAAAAAGCTTTTTGTAGAAAAGCTTTAGACTTCTGCTGACTTTCATCCTCTCCCTTAAATTCTATTTTTACTCTAGGGTCAATATTTGCTGAATTAAATTCAGGTATATCTAAACCAAAGTTATTTGGAATATTGAATTTTTCAATTCCAAGCCAATGTTTTATAAGTCTGACATAAGCATCAGTTTGATAAAATCTAGTTACATCTGATTTAATTGTTTCAATTCTATTCTGTTCTACTCTGGTCAAATTTCCTGTCTCTTGATTGGTTTCAATTTTAGTAAAATTTGAAATTGGTACATAGCCTGCAGATGTTGGTATTTTAATACTGTCTAATTGATCGATCGTTCTCTGTTCTTTTGGCAATCGAAGGTAAATGGGTATAGATTCATCACTATCATCAGGTCTAAATTCACTCAATTTTAGCCCACTTGTAAGAAGTTTTATGGTGTTACCTATTATTGAAATACTAGCACCATATTTTGCAGCCTCTTCTCTATCAACATAAAGTTCATATTCAATACTAGGAGAGGGTAGAGAAGTTTCTAAATCCTTTAAACCAGATATGCTAGATAAATATTTTTCAATTCTTTTAAGTTCTTGAACTGTGATTTTAGGATCAGAAGAAGTTAAATTGATTTCAATGGGCTTACCTCTAGGAGGGCCTGCTCTTAAAGTTCTTGTTTCAACTTTAATCCCAGGAATAGATGAGGTTTCTTGTCTTATTTCAGAAATTATTGTTTCTGCTTTTCTTCTTTTATCCCAATCTTTGAATTCTATATCTATAAATCCTATAATATCAGGCGAGCTTTCTTGTCTATTTTCTACATTTCCTGATGTTGTATATACAGACTCAAATTCATTATTCTTTTTTTGTAAGTTTAATACCTGTGACTCTACTTTTGCAACAAGTCTATCTTTTTCTAAAACTGAGAGATTGCCTGTAGCATAAATAATTACTTTGGTATTCTCTGCTTCAACTGAAGGAAAAAAAGTAACTCCCTTACCAAACTTTCCATATGCACTATAGATACCAACTAACAATATAAGAGATAGAAAAACTATTTTTATAGGATTATTAATACAGAGCCTTAAAATTAAAAGGTAAATTTTAGTAAAAAAACCTACTTTTTCTATATCAGTTAAGTCTTCGTCATCATTAGCATTTATTCTAGGAATAATCATTTTCTGAAAAAAACCTTTATTTTTAATATATTTAAAAATAAAAAACAAAATGACACCAATTGAAATTGTTGTTATGGCTTTAGCACCCATATTAATGTAGCTATCAAATTCTAGCTGGGATAAAAAATTAAATGCAACAAAATTAATAATACCAAATAAAATTAAAGGTATAATAAAGAAGAAAAAAAGATTTTTAATTTTATAGGCCTGAGTTCCAATTATAGGAATAACTATTAATGCCATAGCTAAACTTGAACCTAAAACAGATATTACTGTAATTGGTATATATTTCATAAAACCGCCAGTTGTACCTGGCCAAAATAACAGAGGAATAAACGCTGCTATAGTAGTAAAAGTTGAAGCCATGATTGGAAGGGACATTCTTGATGCGGCCTTTATATATGACTCTGCTAGCCCCATACCCTCATGTATTTTTCTTTGGGCATATTCAACCACAACTACAGCTCCATCGACAAGTAGCCCAACTGAGAGAATTAATCCAAACAAAACAACCATATTGATCGTAAAACCGAGTGAATATAGGATTAAAATAGATGATAAAAAAGAACCCGGTACTGCTAAACCTACCAGTAAACTAGACCTTATACCAAGAAAGATAACAACGACACTCATAACAAGAATTATTGAAAAAATTACATTATTTTGAAGATCACCTAACATGCTTTTTATATTTACAGACTCATCACCAGAAAAAGTTATATTAACTTTTGAAGGAAGAATTTTTTGCTCTTCCTTTACCAACTGTTTTACTTGATCAACAGTCTCTACAATGTTCGCTCCAATTCTTTTAGAGATTTCTAAAGTGAATGCAGATTTATTATTTAATCGAGCAAATTTTTCTGGATCTTTAAAAGTTCTTTTAAGTTGAGCAATATCTTTAAATTTAATTGTTTTTTTATCATTTACCTTTATTGGTGTATTAAAAACATCATTTAGACTTTCATACAAACCAGGAATTTTAATTACAAATCTTCCATCTCCTGTATCAAGATTTCCAGCAGAAACTATTTGGTTATTAGATTTTACAAAGTTTAATATTTCATTTAAATTTAATCCATAAGCTTCAATCTTATTCTGGTCAATGACAATGTCTAATTGTTCTTCTCTTTCACCACCTATATTTACTTCTAAAACATTTGGTAAAGATTGTATTTTGTCTTTGAGGTCATTTGAAATCTTCTTCAGCAAAAATTCAGATATATCACCACTTATAGATACTACTAAAATAGGAAATAAACTTATATTTACCTCACTTACCTTAGGCTCATCTGCATCATCAGGTAAATCTGATTTTGCTCTATCAACTTGTTCTCTAGTGTCTAAAAGTGCTTGATCAGGATCAAACCCAGCATCAAACTCCAATAAGACATTTCCACCACCTTGATAAGAAGTGCTAGTCATTTCTTTTTTTCCCTCGATATTTGAAACTTCATCCTCAACGGGTTTTATTAAAAGTTTTTCAGAGTCCTCTGGGGATATTCCTGTTAAACCTAGAGATACGTATATATAAGGCAAACTTACATCTGGCGATGACTCTTTAGGAATATTATTAAATACAAGCGATCCACTAACAATAACAAATAGGAAAATGGAAATTGTAGTTCTGTAGTATTGACTTGCTAAGTTAACCAAGCTCATGATTAATTAAAATTAACTTTTTCTCCCGCAGACACGTATTGCTGACCAACAATTATAATTTTTTCTTTTTGACTCAAGCCAGACACCAACATGTAATCAGAGGTATCTTCTATAACGTTAATTTTTTTAAATTGCACGGTATTATCAGATCCTATAACTTTTACACCTAACTCTCCTGAGTCTCCCAAAGCTAGAATTGAGGGAGAAATTTTATGCGCAAGAACATTTCCTTTAACTATAGAAATTATTGATGATAATCCATCTTTATACCTAAGATCTTTATTTTCAACTTTGACAACAATTTCAAAAGTTTTAGTCTCCGGATCCGAAATAGGAGAGATATAGTCAATTGTGCCATTAACTTTTTCATTCAGTATGGTCACTTCAACCTTATTTTCTAAGGATATATCTAGAATTTCATTTTCGTTAATATAACCAAATATTTTTAATGATCTTAAATCAATAATTTCATAGACCTTTTCGCCAGGCATCACTAGCTCTCCAGCAATCTTATGACCGTCTAAAAGTATTCCACCAAAAGGTGCAAAAAGAGCATATTTATCAAATTCACTTTGAGACAATAAGTTTAATTTATATAAATCAGCGTTCGTTTTGTAATCATCTAATTCAACTATATGCTGACCTTTTTTTATTTTAGATCCTGCTTTGACCAAAACTTTTTCTATTGTAGTCATCACCTCACTCTTAACTTCAATTCTTCTTAAAGCTTCAGTAGTTGAGCTAAAAACAATACTATCTTTTATCGTTTGTGCAGAGGAGTCTATAACCTCAACAGAAAATAATTTTTCAGTTGTTTCTTCTTTGCTTCCCCATTCTGATGAGTAACAT
This sequence comes from uncultured Alphaproteobacteria bacterium, assembly GCA_902539635.1. Classification (GTDB taxonomy): domain Bacteria; phylum Pseudomonadota; class Alphaproteobacteria; order HIMB59; family HIMB59; genus HIMB59. The sequence goes on along the minus strand of CACBJQ010000010.1, from coordinate 631 downwards.
ATAGAGTTTATAAGTGTTATGATTGATACAATAATTATGTTTTTTATGGTGGGTAACATGATGAGTTTAAACCTACTAGAATATATGTAATCGAATACATATCAGATTATGAGTAAAATTAAATGAAACAGTGGTATAAAACTAGAAAAAAAGACCCTTTTTACATAAAAGCAAAGAAAAATGACATTATTTCTAGAGCTTATTACAAATTAGAAGAAATAGATAAAAAACACAATTTATTCAAAAACGATAAAAAAATATTAGATGTTGGATGTTCACCAGGTGGCTGGACACAATATATTTTGAATAAAAACCCAAAAAATAAAATAGTAGGTATTGATATACTACCAGCTGTTAAGCAGATTGAGGGCAAATTCAAATTCTATATGATGGACTTAAATCAGTATCAATTAATTGATGAATTATTTACAGTAAATAAATACACTTTTGACTCGATAATTTCAGATATCGCACCAAACACAAGTGGAAACCAATTTTTAGATCAAACCAATAGTTATGATTTGAGTATGCTTTCAGCAAAATTTATTGAAAAATATTTAAACAAAGGTGGTAATTTTTTAGTGAAAAACTTTCAAGGAGAGGATACAGAAAAGTTATTTAAGTTTGTTAA
>CACBJQ010000009.1:0-34748 GCA_902539635.1 uncultured Alphaproteobacteria bacterium | reverse complement strand
AATGAAGATTTTGCTTTAGATATAAAGACCATCCAAAAATTACACCAGATTACAAAAGAAGAGGTTATCAATCTTCACTCATCAGTTCGTTACTATACATATTATATAGGCTTCATGCCGGGATTTCCATATTTAGGGGATGTTCCCTCCCAATTAATCACACCGCGGTTAGCTACTCCAAGGGTAAAAATTCCTGCTAGATCCATTGGCATAGCAAAAAACCATACCTGTATATATCCAAAAGTTTCACCTGGGGGTTGGAATATAATCGGACAAATACCATTTGATATTTTTGATTTACAAAGTTCTTACCCTTCCCTTTTTCTTCCAGGTGATGAAGTAAAATTTTACTGCGTATCACTTTCAGAGTTTGAAAAAATTAGAAAATATAATTTTTCATTAAATGAATTGATCAAGGAATACTCTTCATGAACTCAATCATAATCACTCGTGCAGGGACTCATTCAACGATTCAAGACTTTGGAAGGTTTCAATATCAGCACTTAGGAGTTTCACCAAGTGGAGCAATGGACCAAAGAATTATTACAGAGCTACAAAAAATTATACCCAATCATCAAAATCAATTTCTAGAATTTGCTTATGTGGGGCCTTCAATAAAAGTAAAAGAAGGATCTGTTAAGATTTGTGTTGGTGGTAATTGTAATATGAGTATTCAGAAAAATAACAACAGCCAGCTTGAGTGCCAGCCCTATAAAAGTATTAATTTATTTGAGGGCGATGAATTGATTATTCACAATACAATAGACTCAGTATATGGATACATAGCTTTTGAGCATGGACTTGGGTTAGAGCCTTGTCTTAATAGCTACTCTACTGACACAAAAGCAGGAATAGGTTCGATTAATCGACCTTTAAATGATGAAGATATATTTCACATTAGCAAAGATGTAAGCTCTTGGGATCTTATCTCTATACCAAAACCTGATTTAGAAAAGGTAACCAATTTCAAAGTTTATCCCGGTCCTCAAATTCAATATTTCTCAGACAATACTCTACAATCATTTATTAGCGGTGTTTTTACAATAACTAATCAAAGTGATCGAATGGGTATCAGGCTCAAAGGTGAGAGTCTCATTAGTTCTAAGTCTCATGATATTTTGTCTGAAGGAATATTACCTGGGTCTATTCAAGTGCCAAGTGATGGGCAACCCATTGTATTAATGCGGGACATTCCTTGTACTGGCGGGTATCCAAAAATTGCAATTTTAAATGAAGTGGATATTTCAAGAATCTCTCAGCTCCCCCCTGAAACCAAAATCACCTTCGATTTACAAACAATCTATTAGCACAGATTTTATGTATAATTAAAAGTGAAAATCTCAAGTGTTCAAGATCTAATACCAATATCGAAAAATTCGAATAGCTCCATGTTATCAAGACATGATGCACTGGAAAAATTCAATTCTTTTAATCCTGTTCTCTATGCAAAAACAAGAAACTTTTTGAATGGACAAATTTCAAGATTATCAGCCCATATAAAATATGGAATCATCACTAACAAAGAGCTCTATCAATATATTCGAGAAAAATATAATTTTGTTGAGAGTGAAAAGTTTATTCAAGAATTAGCATGGAGAGATTTTTGGAGAAGCTATGCCTATCATCATCCTGATCAACTATGGACAGATGTAGAAGAATATAAAACTGGATTTCAAGCTCAAGAATATCAAGATAACTTGCCTGAGGATATTATGTCAGCAACAACACCAACACAGATTATTAATATTTTCATCGAGCAACTCACTAGCACTGGGTACATTCATAACCATGCACGTATGTATTTGGCTTCTTATATTATTCACTTTAGAAGAGTGAAGTGGCAAGCTGGAGCAAAGTTTTTTATGAGTCATTTACTGGATGGAGATATTGCAAGTAATAACTTCTCTTGGCAGTGGATCGCGAGTACCTTTGCAGGAAAACCTTATATATTTAATTTAGAAAATGTTCACAAATACTGTCACAAAAGCATAGATATTATACCTGAGAAAAATCGAGAAATAGATGGCAGCTATGAAGAAATTAGCTCGAGGCTCTTTCCCAATTTATGAACTTAATTTATTTATATGACGAATTTATGAGAGTACCAGCCGGTATTGAGGGTAATCCTATTTATATCTTTGATGATACTTTAACTGAGGGCTATGAGCTTAGTGACAAAATCATTGAAAATAGATACTTTTTAGCCAAAGAGGCAGGGGCTGAAATCTATAGAGGTAATACATATGAGATATTGCAAGAAATTCATGACCAAAACACCATATCCAAAATTATAACAAAATCTACTTTTAGACCTATTTACCAAAATTTATTTCAAAAATTAGGTGAAAAATATGATTTAAAGCAGTTACCCGATTACTTCTTATTGCAAGAGAATTATCTTCATCCAGCAAAAAGATTTTTTCAGTATTGGAACAAAATTAAGAAAAATTTAAAATATTAGTCATGGCTGAGAAATGCAAATATTGCGAGGGAGAGTTATCAGTCATGGACAGTGTGTATATTGAATCTGAAATTCGAACAGCGCCTAAGAAAGTTCAAAACTTAATTAAAAGTCATCATAATCTTGTCTGTTACATGTGTTATAAAAAACTAAAAGCTATTAAAGTGATAAATACTGAAGATAAAAATAAAAAATTAAATTAAAGATTTTTGACTGTTTCTCTTAACTCGTACTTTTGAATTTTACCAGTTGATGTTTTTGGTAGGACCTGAAATACAAAAGTTTTAGGCATTTTAAAACCAGCTAAGTGCTCTCTACAAAATTTCTTTAACTCATCTTCTTCTACTGTTTGACCTTCAATTAACTCTATAAAAGCACAGGGTGTCTCACCCCATTTTTCATCAGGTCTAGCGACAACTGCTGCTAATGATACTGCAGGGTGCTTTGTAATAATATTTTCAATTTCTACAGATGATATATTTTCACCACCACTAATAATGATATCTTTTGATCGATCTTTAACTTGAATATACCCACTAGGGTGCATTACTGCTAAGTCGCCTGAATGAAACCATCCACTTTTCATGGACTCTTTAGTGGCTTCTTCATTTTTGTAGTACCCCATCATGACAGTATTTCCTCGGATCATAATCTCCCCCATGGTTTTCCCATCGGAAGGGACGGGTTCGAGGGTTTCTGGGTTCATGACCGATACCATTTCTGTGTGTGGGTAGCGAACTCCTTGATAGGCTTTTAGCTCAGATCGCTTTTCATCTGCTAGATTATCCCAGTCCTTATTCCAAGCACAATGAACAACATGACCGTAAGTTTCAGTCAGTCCATATACATGCATAACCTCAAAGCCTAAAGACTCCATTTTTTGAAGAATTGAACTAGGAGGCGGTGCACCGGCAGTCATAACATAAACCTTATTTTTCAGGGCTTTTTGATCATCTGCTGGAGCATTTGCTATCATATTTAATACAATAGGAGCACCTCCAAAATGAGTCACCTCATATTCATCAATTAATTCGAAAATTTCTTTAACAACTATATTTCGTATAAATATTACACGGGCATGGAGCATCGCCAAAGTCCATGGGTATCCCCAGCCATTACAGTGAAACATTGGCACTGTATATAAATAGGTGAGCCGGTTAGGCATATTCCATGCAGTAATACTTCCCATTGACATTAAATAGGACCCTCTGTGATGGTATACAACACCTTTTGGGTTTCCTGTCGTTCCAGATGTATAATTCAACGAAATAGCCTGCCACTCATCATCAGGTCTTATCCATTCAAATCCCTCATCACCTGTTTGTAGGAAACTTTCATACTCTAATTTTCCTATTGGTGGAATATCTCCTAAATCTGCTTGTTTGTCATCAATATCAATAACGATGATCTCTCGATTAACTTGAGCAATAGCATCAATTGCTACATTGTGAAATTGTCGATCCACTATAAAAACTTTACAGTCACTATGATCTAGTATGTAGGCGACTGTTCTGGTGTCTAAACGAGTATTAATTGTATTAACAACCCCTCCTGTCATGGGAACAGAATAATGCGCTTCAAATAATTCAGGTGTGTTAGCTGCCATAATAGAAACAACATCACCTTTACCAATTCCAACTTTAGTTAAAGCACTTGCAAATCGAGTACATCGATCGTAAACCTGTCTCCAGGAGTACTTTCTCTCTTTATATACTATGGCTTCATAGTCGGGGTATACGTCTTTTATTCGATCAAGAAAACTGATGGGAGTTAAAGGAACAAAGTTTGCATCATTTTTATGCATTCCCTGTTCAAAATTATTCATTAGTTTTTTAGCCTTCTCCCCGTAGACAACATTGCATGGATCCTATCTCTCGTCTTATTAGATTGTATTAAATTTATCAAAGACTGTCGCTCTAAATCATATAGATCAGCTTCCGACAATTCTTTTGATTTAGTTGTATCACCACCGCTAAGAACGGTTGCTAAATGAAGTCCAATATCAACATCATAGCCAAAAATGATCTTTTTTTGCTCTAAATCCAATAAAACTTGGTGCATTTTCTCTTTTACCTCAGATCCGCTTAGTGTGAACTTTGGCTTTTCAGGAGTTGAATATCCATTCTTTAATAATGATACTTGATTAAAGGCTTCCACAAGAAGATTGTCTCTGTTTAATACAACGATATCATCATCTAGAAAAAATTTATGCTTTTTAGCTTGCAATGGGGAATGGGCCATTAGGCCATATCCTATAATATCAAATACTTGAAGAGCTGCTTGATCATGGTCATTTACATATTTTTTATCTTGTGCCCATCTCCACAATAATTCTTTACACCCACCACCACCTGGAACAAGGCCAACACCTGTTTCTACTAAACCTAAAGTACTATTCATGTGAGCAACCATCTTAGAAGTTTGACATGCTACTTCAAAACCACCACCAATAGCTAATCCAGCAACGGCACTAACTGTTGGTTTCGATGCATATTTCATTTTCATACATGCAGATTGAAAATCAGATAGGTATTTATCGATACCTTTCCAATCTTTCACATCAGCTAAACCAATCATAGTATTTAAATCAGCTCCAGCAGAAAAATTCATAGCCTCATTATAAACAACCAGTCCTTGAAAATTATCTTGCTCAAGACGGTTAACTGACTCCTCTAAAATTTTCATTGCATCTGCGTTTAAAGCATTTGCCTTAGTATGAAATTCACAACACAGTATCTTCTGTTCACGTGGCTCATCATTAAATTGCCATATAGTAGCAGCGAAATTTTTAGATAAAGGGTTAGCATATTTCTTGTGGTCACCTAATCTGAGAACTCCCGCTCCTCTAGAGATAAACTTCATTCCTACTTCATGATTGTAGGCTCGTGAGGAAGTAGAGTCATAAGGCTCTTGTTTTAATCTAATCATGGTTGTGAGCATTTCTGGTACTTCTTGTTTTTCATCTTGAAGTCGTTGAACAAATCTGGTGAGACCGTACTCATTTAGTAATTCAAATGGTCCCTCGTTCCAGTTAAATCCCATACGAAGAGCATCATCTATGTCAGTCACTTTTGATGAAACTTCAGGAATGCAAAAAGCGCTATAATTAATAATTTTTGCTAGAACTGCAAAAACATATCGACCATACTCACTATCATCATCAAGGAGTGCTTTGATGCCCTCTTTCTCAACTCTTCGAGCAATTTCTAAATCGACTTTATCGAAATCATAATAACTCATGTCTGAAGTATTCACGGCTTTAACATGTTCATCACCCTCAACGATTGTTGTCTGATAAAAACCACCAGGGCCCTTATTTCCATTAAAACCTTTTTCTAGTAATTTCTCGACCAGAGGATGAGGTTTCACCACATCCATAAAAGGATCATTTTCTTGTAATTCTTTTTTAAAGCTTGCAAGCACATCTTTCATCAAATCAATTCCAATGAGATCATACAGTCCAAAAACGCCTGTTTTAGGAATTCCTAATGGTCGGCCAAATAATGCATCTGCAATTTCTACTGGAAGACCTCGCTCTAATGCTTCATACATCGCGACCTGCATTGCGTACACACCAATTCGATTACCTATAAAACCAGGAGTGTCATTACAATTCACAATTCCTTTACCTAGCTCATTTTTACAAAAATCACGAAGTCCGTCCATCTTGTCTTTATTCATAGTTGGTGTTTCAACGATCTCTAATAATCTCATAAATCGGACAGGATTAAAAAAGTGAGTAATACAAAAGTCTGTTTTCATGCTATCAGACATTTCTTGTGTCAGAATTGAAAGAGGAATTGTCGAAGTATTGGATGAAATAATAGAGTTGGGGCTGCGAACTTTATCAATTTGGGAGTAAAGTTTGTGTTTGATATCAATACGCTCAACAACGGCTTCGATAACCCAGTCCGCATCTTTGATTTCATCAAAATCGTCTTCAAGATTACCTGGTTTGATATGATCAATTCGAGACCTTTCCACTAAAAGAGGTGGATCTGACTTTTTGATGATATCAATTGCTTTTTCTGAGATTTGGTTCGGTGACTCCTTACCCTTTAGGTCGAGTAAGATAACTTCGCGATAGGAATTGGCTAAATGAGCGGCAATGCCAGAGCCCATTGTCCCTGCTCCTATTACAACAATTTTTTTAAACGCAGCCATGATTAAGCACGAGATAATAGCAAAAATCAAACGTGATTGAAGTTAATAAATTAAATATATATCTAGTGTGTAGTTTGCTGTTTTTTTAATTCTGCCTGCTGTTCAATAAAATTTACAAGCTTTTTGGTTTCATTCTCTTGATGGTTATACCAATCTGTTGACCATACTCGATACAACGTCCAACCTAAGCCCTCCAAGACCTGTTGACGGAGTCTATCTCTATCTCTCGCTGATTTACTTGAATGGTAAGCAGCTCCATCTGCCTCAACTCCTAATAAATACCCATTGGGAAAGGAAGAGTGTTTAATACCAATATCTATAAAATATCCTGCCACTCCAATCTCTTGTTTGACCTCATATCCTTTTTGTTTGAGGACATTGGCTATGTGTTCTTGAAATTCACTTCCGCTCTCTCGATCTGTATCCTCTCCCCCATATAATTTACCTGTGTGCGCAAATTCTAAGTAATTTTTCAAGACCTTTCTGCCATATGAATTTCTTCCAATGGTGGCATCATCGTCAGCCTTGATATCGTTAGTTTTTAGTGAAGTTACAATATGAACCCTTTCTTTGGCTCGAGTGAACAGAACGTTTAATCTTCGATGCCCAGCTTTTGAGTTGATAGGACCAAAATGCTGCATTACAGGTAATCCTACTTCTTGAGGTCCAAATAGAGTAGAAATGAAAATACTGTCTCTTTCATCACCTTGAACAGACTCTAAATTTTTGACCACAAATGGTTCGAGCCCATCCTCCCATTTTGCATAATAATCTTGAAATTTTTGATCGTTTGTTATCTCTTTATTTAATAAATCTTCAATTAAATTTTTTTGTTGGAGGTTCATCGTTGCAATCAAGGCACTTTTTTCCGGATTGTTTTTACAATATTCAACAGCTCTTTGAACTATCAACTTAGCCTCTTCAACATTCTGCCTACCCTTATAAGTTGCTTGAATGTATTCGATATTAATTCCTGAAATATTTTTGTCTAAATTAGGTGATGGAAATATAACAAGTTTATTTTCATAGAATTCCTTATTAGAAAAAGCGATTAAACTCTCATCTTTTGATCGGTAATGCCATTTTAACTCTCTTCTTGTACGAAATCTAGTGAGCGCTTGATCTAAGATCGATTTTTCATCAACTCTTTCTATTTCCTCATCCTCATCTAGGTCTACATCTCGTTCAAAAAATTCTGTTGGAGGTAGCTGCATGGGGTCGCCCATAATCACAGCTTGATTACATCTTGCAATTGCACCAATAGCTAACTGGGGCTGTAGCTGTGAAGCTTCATCAATAAAAATTACATCAAATTGAAATTTACTATTTCTTAAAAATTGAGCTACCGAGTAAGGGGACATCATAAAACAAGGCTTCAAATCGATAATAGCATTTCCAGCTCGCTCCATGATATTTCGTATGGAGGGTATTCTAGGGTTTTCACTTTCAACTAAATGTTTAATGAGCCCCATTTCAGTGAGATCTCTTTTTTTTCCATAACTTACGCCCTTTTCAGGCTTGATGCTTTTAAGAGTTCTTATTAAGTCTTTTGCATGCAAATTATTAATCTCAATATCTAAATCCGTAAATTTATTAGCATTAGTTTGTATATCAGTTCCAGAAATAGTTTTTAGATCTGGATATTTATTATAGATTTCTTTAACAAGCGAATTGTAGAATACAAATAGAAATGCATCGCTAAGTTGATTAACTAAATCATGATTTGTTTCAATCACTTCAAAAAATTCAACAATATTTGCACTTTCTTTATTTTGTTTAACTTTTAGATAATCAAAATATTCAAATATTTCATCTCTATTGTCTTCAAAATGAGAAAAAATGCCTACTAATTTATGGAATTCAGTAGTATCAATTTTTTCAGTAAGGAAAGAAGTTAAGTCACAATCAAAGTTCTTGATAATTGTTTGTAATAAATCAAAGCTTTTATTAAGTGATGTGTTTGTATCTTCCAATATAGTTTTCAATTTTTTTAACTGGGTAATGCCATTATTTAAATCTAAGGACTGATAAACGTCCTTTTCATCCAACTCATTAATAAAAGTATTTTGTATATTTGAATAGACATCGATTGCAGGGATTAAATCATTAACGTAAGTTGATTTAGAATTTATGGAAATACCATAAATACCTAAAATATTTTTATTTTCAGAAAATATGTTTTCGGTTTGGACTTTATTTTTAAGACTATTCTTAAAGTCATTTAATTCATTAAATTTTATTTGATGATTGCCAAAAGTATCATTGAAGGAGGATATGAATGATAAAGTTTTATCTTTAAGAGAATTCTCATTTTGTAATTTGTCTTGAAAATTTATTTCCTGAGTGAGGTCATACTTATCAAAATCAAAGTTTTGAAGTTTTGCTTTAAGAAGAATAAGTGCATTATTATCTTTTTTAAAAAAGAAATCTCTAAATGAGTTTTCAATAATTGTACTATTTGCTAATTCGGAATTCATTAAATTTAAAATATTTTTGTATGTGTGGAGCTCTTGTATGTTTTTATGAATTAATTGAAAGTTTATGCTTAAAGTGGAAACAGGATCGGAATTATTAAAAGCATTAATATCTTTTAACAAATCAATATATTCATTTAATATTTTAATAATAACAGTTTTGCTCGTATTTTTTTCAGATGATTTCGTTATAGCCTCATAAAACAAGAAGGCTTTTTTAGTATCACCATATAATTTGTTGAACCAGTTTGACTGATTGATTTTTGTAATATGGTTTTTTAATTCGTTGATAGATAAATTAAAATCTATATCTATTTGATTAGATAATTTATCAATTTTACTCTCAATCTTCTCAAAACTAGATAGAATTAATTCAATAAAACTGAGGCTTTCTATTTGAAAGTGATGCTTATTCTTAAAAATAAGAAACTTATCGTCATATAGTTTTGTGATATCGTTTAAATTTTTAATTTTGGTTAAACTAATATTGTTGTAATCAAAATTAACATCTAAATCTTTTTGGATTTCAGATAAAAAATTAATAACACTGGTCAAATTGTCAGCTCTTTTTGTAAAAAATTGATCAACTCCATTTTGATCGTTAATATAAAATTCACCTAAGTCAAATTGGTATGACTCCTCATAATTAGCAATAATACTTAATTCATTATTAATTTTAGAAATCTCTAAACCCTCAATTAAGTTGTTGTATTTATTTTGCTCTAAATTTTTAAGACAATTTTTAGTTTGATTTAATATAGTTAATATTTCTGAATAAATGAATTTATTGTCATGGTTTTTTAAAACCTGATCATGAATATTTATGTTGGTTTCTAATTTTAAAATTGTGCTAGAGATTTTTTCAATAGTTAATTTAGAGGAAAAATTATCAGATTTCTGAAAATTGAAATTAGATTTCATATCATCTAAATTCTGATTAATCAATTTCATTTGATTTAAAAATAAAGCTATATCTTCAAAATATTCATCTATCTCAAACCGGGATAATTTAAAGTTATTAAACAAAAAGAAAGGGTGCTGAGAAATGTTTCCAAATTTTTTATTAATATTTGATATAATGCCTCGAGCTCCCTCAATATCTTTGCACATATCATCTAAATCAGGTTGTGAGATTTTATGAATATTTTTAATTTTTAATTTCTTTAATTCTAAATTCTCAATTTTTTTTTCATATCTTAAAGATAGCCATATAATTTGATGGATTGTTTGGTTGATCTCTCCATATTGAGAATTTATTAAGTCTGCATAATCGTTTAGTTTGTTTTTTATTTTTTGGTGCTGACGAGATTTGGCTTTAAAATCCTCACCATCTTTTTTTACTTTAAGATCTAATCTTTTTTTTATGTTACCTAAAAATTCTTTCTTACGAGCACTGATGCCATGTAACTTTAAACAAAATTCATCTAATCCAGCTTGTCTAAGTCTTGCATAAACAACATCTAAAGCTGCTGATTTGGCTGATATAAAAAGTACTTTTTTTCCTTGAGCTAAACAGGCCCCGATGGCATTGGTAATTGTTTGAGATTTACCTGTACCCGGTGGTCCTTTTAGAGCCATATTTTCATTCTTGCAGATATCTACTATCGCACTGTGTTGAGATGCATCCGCATCTGAAACCACAAAAGGGGTAATTTTTTTAATATCATCGCTATCAATATTGTAATCTTCATTATTTCCACCGCCCTCACCCTCTTTACCAAAAATTATTTCATGAAGAACTTCATTTTCCAGAAGCTGGCTAGGGTTTTGCCATTGATCTGGGTTTAAATCGTTATAAACGCTTATGTTCATATAGTTAAAGTGTCCAATTGTTATAAAATTTTTAACAGTCCAATAGTTTTTATCTTTAATTTTGTTTTGAAATTTTTTTAAATAATCCTCAATCGAAACAGTCTCTTCATCAAAATTAGGTAGGTTTAAATCAAAATCCCTTTTTAGCCTTTCAATTAAAGTTAAGTTTAAAACTGGGTTATCTCCGGTAGCAGAAATATAGAAATTCTTTTTTCCTGTTTTGCTTCGCTTTATATCAATCGGTAAAATAATGATTGGAGAAAGTAATTTTCGATCTGAGCTTTTGCTCTCATACCACTCAAGAAAACCAAAGACAATATAAAGGGTATTAATCCCTTTTTCAGAAAAGCTTTCTCTATATTTTCTATTTATAGTTTCAAGATTTTTGGCCAATTCCTCAGGAAATAAAAGTGTTTGTATTTTTTGATCATACCATTTCTTTGGAAGATTTTGTCCTTTTTCAATTTTAGGAAGGTTATAATCAGGATTTAATTTATCTTTTAATTTTGCATATTCTTTTTTAGACATAAGGTCAGGATGTTTTCTTTTTTCCATATCTAAGGCATCCCTAACCCTATCTTTTAATCTTCTCAGAATTTCTTGAGATTTCTTTGAAAGCCCATCATCATCCTCAGGAAGCATTTCTAATTCTTTCAAGTATTCTTCGTCACTCTGTTTTGCAATTTCAAGTTCACTGGTAAATTTTTCTGTCTTTTCATCTGAGGGATTAAAGTCAGGTTCACTCAAAGAGAGAAACTCTAGATTTTGAGATTTCAGATAAAGTTTTTCAAACATGATATCGATAATCTCATCGATAAATCTTATTTGATTTTTATTAGTTTCCTTGTGTCTAAAATTAATAAGAGGGTTTCGTGCAGTTAGGTTAAGTAGTTTGAGGCGGAGTTCGTTGAGGGTATTCTTTAAATTATTCTTATCAGCTTTAGTGAATGACTCTGTCTTTTTATCTTTTCTTGATTTTTCAAAACCCTCAGCTACTACCATAATGATGAACCAAAATAAGTGTTAATAATTTTAAATGATAACGTTTTATTAGATGTAGGAATATAAAAAAGAAATTTCTCAGTAATATAATTCTTATTCATTTTTTTCATGCTGTAAAATTTCTGTTAATTTTTTTTTAATCATCTTTTATAAGTTTCGATGATTTGCGGACACTATCACTAATAATTTTAGGTTTTTTATTTTTATCACCTATTACTGAGGGGTAAAATTTTGAGATCTCTTCAAATTTAGGCAATACTTTGGAGTCCATACTTCCTATAAATTTATTATAGTTGCTTGAAGTTTTTTCAATGCTGTCACCTAAACTGGCTATATGTGCTGACATAGTTTGAAACCTTTTATATAACTCAGAGCCTATATCAACTATCTTTGAAACTTCTTTAGACTGTTTATGAGAGGCCCACATTTTTTTTATCATAGTCACCATCATTAATAAGCCAGTTGGGCCTACAATTATAATATTTGACTTTAAAGAGTCCTGATACAACTTCTTATCATTTTGAAGAGATGAATAAAAAATACTTTCCTCAGGTATAAACATTAAAACCTCAGGTAAACTTCCTTTAATTTTCTTAAAATACTCTTTTTTTGAGAGTGCTTGCATATGATTTCTAATCTTTGCTGCATTTTTTTTTAAGTAGATATTCCTTGCAGCTTCATCGTTTGTTTCCATTGCACTCAAGTAGTCCTGAATAGAAACTTTTGAGTCTACTGCTAATTTTAAGTCACCAGGAATATTTACAATACAGTCAGGTCTCAAACTCTCTTCATCAGTAGTTGCCTGCATATCATAATCAACACCTTCTGACATGTTCATCATATCTAAAATATTTTTTAATTTTTCTTCCCCCCATCTACCAGCTGACTGTGAAGATCCTTTTAAAGCATTTGTTAATTTTGTAGTCTCTGATATTGCCTTTTCATGGGTGGATTTAACATCAGATAATACCGATCCAAAATTAGTAAAGTCCTCTTTATAAGTCTTAACAAAATTTAGATTAGTACTTTTTAAATCAGTCATTAACTGTTCAATTGGATTAATCATTTCCTCTAGATTTTTGGTTGCTAATTGATTTTTGTTTTCAAAAAAGTTTTCAAATTGCTCCCTAAAACTATTACTGACATTATCGAGTGTTTTATTTGAGGTATTTTGAAACTGTGTGCCTAAATATTCTTTTAATTGCTCAACAATATTATCTCTTTCAATTTTTAGATTTTCTATTTGTTCTTGTTTTTCTTTTAATGCTTGACTAATTTGTTCGTCTTTTTCTTTTAACAAAGAATTAAAATTCTTTTCTTTTTCTTGCATAAGGTTTTCTTTATTACTGATTTCTTGCTGAAAAAGATTATCCTTATTTTCAATATCTTTTTTTAGTGAGTTATTTTCAAGTTTTAATTCTTCGATAGCACTTTCTTTGCTGGGGTCACTAGAGTTACTTTTAGAATTTCTAAACCAAAGAAAAATTATACACACTATTAAAAGAGAAATTATGATTAATAAGAAACTTTGAGAATTTAAGTTCATGAGCAAAATATACAGTGTTCATTAAAATAGATCAAAATTATTGCATCTTGTTTTTGTTATAAAATTTTGACTATTTCTTTATACCTTTCATCAAGCATTAAATTAATGCCCAACTAAATGGGCATTAATAATTTATTATTTTAAAAATCTAATTCTCATTAATTACAAACGTAATTTCCAAAAAAATCTGTTCTACAAGAGTAGTTATAAGTTCGATTGGTATCGCGGTCATAAATAGTATGATTGTCATTTCCAAAAAAATCTGTTCTTGTATTGGAATTCCAATTACCTGTGTTACCAGTGCTATTACAAGTGAGGTTACCAAAAAAATCATATTTACAGCTACTACCTGAAAAGGATTTACTTGATAATGTTGATATCACTAAACCTAAAGTTACAATTTTAATTAAGTTTTTCATAATTTATCTCCTTATACATATACAGACGGATTTTTGACAAAAATATTCCTTATTTTTAAAAAAATTAATTTTTCAGCTGATATAATTAATTTAAGAATTTTTTGACTATATCTTTATACCTTTCATCTTCATGAATCTTAATCACCTCGTTGATAATTAATAGTTCTAAAGCTTCTTCAAGCGTTTCATTAGAAGGAGTCTTGTTAAAAGTTTTAATAAAATATTTATCTTTTATTATTTCCTTTAATTTCTCTAATGGACAGTACTCACACCACATTTTGTCTTTCATGATTTCAATATCTAATTGGGATCGAAAGATGCTCATTTCTCCAAATTTTTCTAATATTATATTCAACTCACCCTCTGTAATATAAGCAAGTTCATCAATCTTTTTTTTATAAAAATTTTTAAGACCTTCATATTTACAAACTTCAAATAAATATCCTAATAAATGGTCGTAATAGTTATATTTCCAATCATTGTAATTAAATAATTTCATTTTCTATTTTATCCTATCCTCAAATTTTATCTAACTAGAAGCCTGTTGAGGAAGGTAGGAGGAATAAAACCTTTTTCAACAGGATATCTAGCTATTCGTACTTTTGTTAGAAAGAAAGGTAGTAAAAAGATGACTGATATAAAATATGAAATATTTAATTTGCATAAGCACGTTAAACTACAAATTATTTCTTTCATATAGACCTAGACGATTGAAAAATTTTTTTATTCCTTAAATATTAGAAAAATTTGAATATTTGAAGTCCTAAAACAAGAAATAATAAAGTCAAACAAGACATAAGAATGACCTCTGAATTTCTAATAAAGTTATGTTTCTTAATATTTCCTTCAAATAAACCTGAAATTTGTAATTTTCTCTCTTTTTGGAATAAGTATATGGCTCTTATTAATAGCAAGCCCAACAAAATATAAATCCAATACGATGAAAAAGATGGGGAAAAGATTATCTCATCATAAAAACCGTGAAGGCAAACGGGGTAAAATAATGATAAAAACAAATTTAATTTATAATTTTCCTTACGAAAAATAGCCTCCCTAATATAAAAGCCCATAAAGACTCCACATAAAGAATGCAATAAAATAGCTGTATAGGAGCGATGAATAAGAACACTTTTAGCTGCTTCGGCCCCATCATTTATAAAGTAACTAGATACATATTGATAATTTTCAAAAGCAGCAAAACCGAGGGATACAGCCACACCGTAAACTAATGCATCCATGGGTTCATCAAACTCATTGAGTTTTGAGCAATATAGAACCAATATAAGCCATTTAAAAAGCTCTTCTAGAAAGCTTGCTCTAATAAAGGAGAGGTAATAATAATAATCCTCTCCTTGCAAATTCAAATTTTCTCCAATCCCCTCAACTACAGGAATCAGCAATTGAATCGGCAGGATACTGGCTACGCCAAGAAAAAATGTCGATATGACAATTCTTGGTGGCTCTGGGAAGAGGTCTCTTTTATACACATAAAATAAAATCATTATTACCGGTATAATTGAGGCCAGGCTGTGTAAGGCCAGTGAGGTTTGCGATCCAAACATTTAACTAATTATTTTTCTCTTTTTGATGAAAGCTTTCTGAACAAAAAGATAAATGGGAATAAAATTATGAACCAAGCTTTTTTAGCAAACGCAAGTATAGCTGCTAAAGCACCTGTTTTAGCTAATCCTTTTATACCTAAGGACCCTGCTACTAAGGCACCCACTCCATAAGCAGCGATTTTATCACCAGATTTGAAGTCGGTGTATTGAGAACCTTGATTATATTTAAAGTTTTTTACAACTTTATCGATTTCTGTTGGCATAACTTCAGCAATAGTATCATTAAACAAAAAAGTGATGTCAGTGTAACCTTTACGTCCTAAAACCATAGCAGTAGAATTATAAGTCTCACTTCCATCGTTAAATTTTACTAGAAGAGAATAAAAAACATAACCCAACTCTTTGTTATATCTTGGTTTAATGTGCCATGTTATATCTTCAACAGTACTATATCCATTTTTGAGTCTTTCTTTATTTAATTTTTCAGAGCTTAATTTTAATTCTTTAATAAAGGACTCAGCGTCAACATTGTCCCAATCATCACCTTTGATGTATCCATCATTACTAAATTTAGCAATGTTTATTGTGTAAGATTTTTCATTATCTAAAAAAATATCTATGTAATGAGTTGTGCTGGGATACTCTATACCATTGGACCAGAACATAAGTTGTTGGACTTGATTGTAATTGGTTAAAATGTCTGCATAATAAAATTGATTTAAATATAAAAATGCATTTGAACCCAAAACATTAACTTGTGGGTTGCTATCTGAACTTACCCAATCAAATTCATAGACTTTATCTATCATTTCTTCTTGGGTAATAGGTGTTTTATCAACAGCCGCAGTAAGATGGTAGATGGGTAAAAGAAAAATTATAAAATTTAAGATAAAAAAATTAATTATTTTTTGTTTCATAGTAAACTCCTTAATATTAACTAAGACGTAACTTAAGAAAAAATATTCCGTTATAATTTAGATAGAGTGGTACTCATCAACGATCATATCACCATCATAGTCATGGCCAACTTCGTCAAATCCGCTGCCATCATCTTCTAAATCATAGTAGTATTTATCATGGGTGTTGGGGTACTTGCTACTACCACCAATGGCTATAACGAGCTCATCAACTTCATTTTCATTGTCATCTTCTCTATATTCATCATATGTACCATCATAATCATGATCTACAAAAATTATTTCGTGATAACCATTGTTATTTAAATCTCTTCCACAAAAATCAGATTTACCATCTTTATTTTGATCAAAACACTCATACCCCTCTAAACTATTATCGTCAGCAATCTCAATGTTATTTTCAGAGGAAGAAGAATTATCCCAACCATCGAAATCATTTGGTTTTTTTAAAAAATTAAGAACCTCATTGCTAGTTACAGCATATTGGAAACCATCTGGCATAATAAAAGAATTAATTCCAATTACGTTTCCATTTTCATCAGAAAGCGGTCCTCCAGAAAAACCTGGAATAACATCTGTTGAGTTCTGAATAACATTAGCATTTAGAGATATTTCAGAATATTCGGCAGTATAATTTTTTCTTAAATTATTCACATAGCCTCTCGCATAGGTCCAAGTTTCTTGAATATCTGGATGGCCAACTGCATGTGTATTCATACCAACATCAATTGTGCCCTCATCAGAAAATTCTAAAAAACCAATATCATCTGAAATTGGAATTGTTTTTATTAATGCCAAATCTTTTTCATTTGAAACTTTCAAAATTTCTGCATAGTGCATCGATTTATCTTTTAATTCAATATTTGGCCCTCCATATGGGACTACATACAACTCATCCGTATCATATATAACATGGTGATTAGTTATAATATGCTGACTATCAATAAGAATGCCTGATCCATATCCCAATATTTGATCATTTTTATAATTAATAATTAAAACTGTGCCTTTAGCTAATTTAGAGTATATGCTTGAACCTCGAAGGGTGAGATCACCTCTAATATTAGATACTTTTTCGTTGATTTCCATAAGAGTGGAGTATTTATTTTTGAAATTTTCTATTTCATATATAGAGGACTCATCTAGAGATACTTTATTAGTCAGATCTAATTGATCTCGATAGGAGCTATTAGTTAAATTTTCGGTATCGAAAGCATAAACAGTCGTCTTTTTTAAAAATGTCTCGGTTTCTCCTTTAAATGCTAATTCAAAATTTACTTCACCTGACGATAATTCCAGATTAAATGATTTATCTTCAGAAGGGATTGTAATAACTTGGCCGGCTTTAATCTCTATGGGATTTAAGAGGATTGAGTCTCTTGGCGTTTCTTGTGACTCGTAAAAAATATCTATAAACCCATCTTCTTTGGAGTAGACTTTAATTTGAAGATTACCCTCCAAAGGAATAATTTCATTATTAGAGACGTGTATTGATTTTGATTGATCTGGGGTAGTCAAATAGAGATCAAAGTCAATATTAGATGCATAAGCACTAATAGTGAGAAATATTAAAATAATTATTCTAATAGTTGAAATGACCAAGTTTCTCCCCTTTTGCATGCCATAAAAAGCTGTATATATTTTAAATTTTCAAATTCTACTTTTCTACAAATTTCAGGAGTAAAATTTGTAGAAATTATAGAAAAAGACATTTCGTTTTCTTCATTTTCATTGATGGTATATTTTTCTCCATCAGAGCCAAGATTTAAAAAATTTTCAATTTCATTTCTATACTGGTCAAATTCCTCAGTTTCTCCTCCTCTCATCAGGAGCTGTTGCTGTGTGTTTTGGCCAATAAAATAACCTAAAGACGCAAATAAACTCAAACCAATAAGTGCTGGTATAAAAATAGATTTGATACTAATTGAACGAACAGTAGATTTTATTTTATAGGGCTTTCTTTGGTGTTCATTTTGTTTTTCATAATTGCTTTGAGTTTTACCATTAATATTTTTTTTAAAGCTAGTCTCGAGTTGTTGCATAGTATCTTTGATCACGTCATCACTAAATATCATAGACTCATAAAAATCCTTTGCCTCAGGATCTGATGAAATTGCGTCTTGAATTCTTTTGATAGATGACTCATCTAACTGACCATCAGCATAAGCCATTATTTCTTCTTTAGTCCAATTGCTCATTTTCATCACTTTCCATTAATAGCTTAGTAAGTTTTTCCCGAGCTCGGCATAATGTACTCATTACTGTCCCTTTTGCCATTTCTAACTTTTCAGCTATCTGATTATAGCTATCGCCATCTACGTGAAGCATCAAAACTTCTCTTTGAATTAGTGGTAATTCTAGTATTAGGTTCATCGTGATTTGATATCTGTCCATGTAATATCTATCCTCATCGCTAATTACTTTTGATAATCTTTTTAAATCCTCAGCTGACTGTGCTTTTTTTTCAGATGACTTTAATTTCTTACCTTCCTCGTCATAATCATAAAAATTGTCATATTCTAGCTCTGATATCCTAAATTTTTCTCCTTTTGAATTTTTAATGTATTTCTTTCTTATATTATCTATGTGGGTATTGTACGTGATTGTTTTTGCCCAGGAGTAAAAATGTACAACAGAGTTGTCATATTTTTCCACTATCTTGACACAAACCTGTGAAAATAGATCCTCAGCGTCCTCTATGTTTCTTGTTAAAATATAAGCGTATCTCTTAAGTCTTAATTGGAATTGTTCAATTAATTTATTAAGCTTGCTCAAAATATTTTTAAACTCCTGCTGATAATTATAGCAAATATAGTTATAACTATGAACTAACAATGTATTTCAACCCCAATACGAATTCGTCAATAAATAAAGCATAATCGATAAACCTTGCATTTAAATATCTATTTGTAAATAAAACGAATATTTTAAATGCTAAAATAAAATATAAATATTTTAAAAGTTTCATTAATGATCTCTCCTTTTGGGACGAAAAATTAATGAATTTATTCCCTTTTATTAAATTATTTTAATTTGTGCCTATAAATATAAATGGCGTCCAAAAGAAAGGATGCCTGGTTTCATTTTTCATAAAAAAAATAGTTTAGATTTTCTTAACCGAGTTGAATAAGTCTAATCAGATATATTAAATAAGTAGATAGTTTTTTTCAATTGAGATAATAATAAAAAATACAAATGGAATAATTTTTATTTATGAACGTCATTGAATGTATAAGGAGAAATACTATGAAAACAATTATTAAAATCGTATCAGTGGCACTTATTAGCCTTACATTATCAAATGCATCTTATGCTTATGGTTATTCAACACCAAATATATTTGGTGGATATAATTACTATGGTAATGATGGTATGAATTTCTATACGACTCCCAATATCTTTGGGGGGTATAATTACCATAATAATTCTTGGGGTTGGTAGTTTATTAACAGTTATTTGAAATGACCCCCTTAAATTGGGGTCATTTTTTAATATTATTAAATAAAAATTTATGAAGTATTATAAATTGAAACTTTTTCTTATTATTATCATATTTATATTAAATTTATTTTTTTCCCAAAAGATATTTGCAGCAGATGAATGTAATGAGTCAATGCTTAAAAGTGAATTAATAAATTTAGTATATGATTTTTACGATCAAGACAATTATAAGGATACTTTTAATTGTGCTTTTATATTAGTTAATAAATATGATGACGTTGAAGGTTATAGTTGGCTGGGATACCTTTATTATTATGGATATGGGACAAAAGTAGACTTAAAGCAATCATATAATTACTCGAAAATAGCAGCTGATCGAGGTGACGTTTATGCAACTCTAGAACTTGCCGAATTGCACTATGGCACTCAAAATTTAGAAGTAACTGACTATGAAAAATCATACAACTATTTGAAGAAGTCTTATTTTGAATTAGAAAACTTTGATGCACTGTCTGAACTAGTAAGGGTTACATACTACGGTATAGGAACAAATCAAAATTATATTGAGTCATTCAGACTGCTTGATGAATATGATTTATCAGAATTGGATGACTACCAAAAATTTATGTTGGCTGAACATTACATTAGGGGAGTTGGCACGAAGCAAGATATTGATTATGGTGTTTCTATTTTAGAGTCTTTGGATAAAGATGGATATTCTTATGCAACAGAAGATTTAAATTTACTCTATGGCAGAAACTTTAGGGACAAAAAAAATAGAAAATTAAAGTCATTTTATTTTTATCAGAAAGATAGATATATATATACGCATTATGGCTACGATGGATATGAAAAAACATTTGAATTAGACGATTTGATAACTGAAGAGACAGCTTTTGAAGCATTAAATTATGGAATTGACTTGATTAATTCTTATATCAACGATGGCAATTCAGTTATGACGAGTGAAGTATGTTATGCGATAGGAAATTTATCATATATAGAAGATACTTTTGGTCCTTTCTCAGATACATTGGAAGACGAGTTATTTGCATATGAGGAGTTAGGGTATCAAAAAAACTGTAGGGGTGTTAATGACGGTAATTATGTAAACTATATCATTTGGGAGACTGATAAACCTGACTATAAAAGAGCATTAGACATCTGTTTAAATGATATAAAAAATAATGCCGGTTCAACAGCCTGTATTGAGTATATAGGTTATTTTTATCAGGAGGGATATGTATACGATGTTAATCCATTTAATGCTTATGTGCTTTTAGAGTTTGGTTTACAGAATGCTATGATCACTCTTGACGTTGACACTGAATGGACTGAAGATCGTTTAGAAGAATTGGCTAAAGTTTTGGAGAAAGAGGAAATAATTGAAGCAAAACTTGTAGTTGATGAAATTAATAGCGATTTTGAAAAAATCTTTCCATATTTATATAATAATGTTGATAAAATGTATAAAGACAATTACTTCTTAGTTAAAGAGGGTTCTGAGTTTAACTCTAATGAAGAAATAATACCCGAATACCAAAGAGAAATTTTAAACACCAGATCAAGTGATGAATTGGAAAAAACTGCTACTGTTCTTGATCAAGAACCTCCTATAATTGAAATTAATGAGAATGTTAATTTTGAAGGAGACATTGCTAGATTAAATTTTAAGGTCAGTGATGACTCAAACATAGAAGCAGTATTCATAGACAATCAACCAGTTCAAATAAAAGAGACAAATAACGGTATCGTTGAAGTAATCCAAACCATCTATATAGGTGACAAAAATAAAGAAATTGTTATTACTGCTTATGATAAGTGGGGAAAAAATTCTAATAAGTCTATTATTATAACTAAGACTCAAGAGTCTTTTGATATAAATTATGGTGAATATTATGCCTTAATTATTGGCAATAACGATTACGATTATCTTCCAAAACTAAAGACTGCCGTAAATGATGCTGAAGTATTATCTAAAATACTGAGAGATAAATTTAAATTCAAAGAGGTAGTTTTATTGAAAAATGCTACAAGAAAAGAAATTTTGATGGAGCTTTATAATTTTAGGAAAAAACTATCTTTTAAAGATAATTTTTTGATTTATTACGCTGGGCATGGTGAGATTGATAGACAATTAAACCAGGGATACTGGCAGCCGGTAAATGCTGAACCAGATGTACCGATTGAGTGGATAGATAATGCTACTATTGCTTCAATTGTGAGTTCTATTAAATCAAAGCATGTTTTAGTCATAGCTGATAGTTGTTACGCAGGTTTGCTAACAAGAGGCTCGTCAGGTTATAATAATGAAGTTTTTGAAAATAGAAAAATTTATTTACAAAGAATGAGCAATAAGAAATCAAGATTAATTTTTACTTCTGGTGGTAAAGAGCCGGTAGTTGATGGTGGAGGTGGAGATCATTCGATATTTGCGAAATCCCTGATTGATATTTTAAACGAAATAGAGATTGAAAATACTATTTCAGACATTAGTAAAAAAATCACATCTTTTGTTGTAACTAATTCTGACCAAACGCCTGAGTATTCCCCTCTTCCAAAAAGTGGGCATGATGGTGGTGAATTTATATTTGTTCCAAGAATTTAACAAATGAAAATTACAAAATTTTTTTCTATTTTTCTTACTTCACTTTTTTTTTACACTTTATTCATTAATAATTTTGCGCAAGCAAATGAAACGTGCCAATCGTCTGACTCTTTTATAAAAATAGCTGAAAAATTTGATAAGCTTTACTTAGAACATGATAATACCCAAGAGGCTTTTAATTGTTTACAGTATGCTGTAACTTTTAACGACTCAGCAAGCGAGGGTTGGCTAGGATATTTTTATTATTACGGAATAGGCACTGATAGTAATTTAGTAAAATCCTATGAATACTTTCAAAAAGCCTCCGATAAAAATCATGGTTACAGTTCTTGGTATTTAGGTCTCATATACAGTCATGGCATCCCAGACATTGGATTAAAGACTAACTTAGAAAAATCATTTTATTACTACAAAAAATCTTATGAAGAAAACTATGCCTATGCTAGAGAGACTTTGGCTAATTATTATTATTATGGAATTGGAACTAATAAAAATTATAACGAGTCTTTTAAACTTCTGTCTAATTTTAGTGATAGCCTAAGTGCATTTGGTAAAGAATTACTTGCAAAACATTTTTTACTAGGCCGCGGTACAACTCAAGACATAAACAAAGGCGTGGCGCTATTAGAAAAGAATATGGAAGATGGTGATATTGCATCCACACAAACTCTAAATGTTTTATTCGGAACGAATTATTTAGATAAGAAAAAAAGAAATGTGCAATCCACTTTTTTTTACCAATATGAAAGAGAGAGATATGATAATTTTGGTTACCGAGGAATAGAAAGTGAGTATAAGCTCGTAGAACTCTCTCGTGATCGAAAATATCTTGAAGTAGTAAATTATGCATCTGAAATTGTTGATAGTTTTATAAAATCTAATGAGACTGTTATGACCCATGAAGTATGTTATGCCATACAACAAATTGGCTTCGCGGAGTATTATATTGACGGAGATTTATTTAAACAAAATGACATATTTGATTTACATGAGCTTGCATATAAGAATGGCTGCGGTGATATTGCTGGCGCTAACTATGCATACCATCTATTGACTAATGAAAATAAAAGAGATTACAAGAAAGCGTTCACAGTTTTAATTAATGAAATAAAAAATACTGGAGGGTCTGGTGCTCCTAATTATTTAGCTGAAATGTATTACCAAGGGTATGAAGTTCCAAAAAATGACTTGATTGCATATACGCTCTTTAAATATAAATCGCAAAATAATTACGAAACTCTTCAAGACTCTGATTACGCCAGTGAAATGGCAAATGAAATAGAAAAAACATTAACTCTAGAACAGATCGAAGAAGCCAATCTCTACTTATCTAAAATAGAAAAAGATTATACCGAGTTACTAAAATTTATTAATCACTCAGGCTCTTCTAATGAAGTTATACAAACTCTAAATGTTAAGGCACTTGAATCCCCATCATCAGAAAATAATCAGATTTCTGATTTTCAAAAAGATGTTTTAATTACTAAATCAAATTTAGAAAAAAAAAATAATTTAGGGGTAAGTGACCAAAGCTCTCCCATCATAAGTTTAGATAAGGAAATTAAAGCAGAGGGATTAAGTGCTAACATAAGTTTAAATATTTCAGATGAGTCAAATATCGCAGCACTTTTTATTGATGGGGTTCCAGTTATTATACCTCCAGACAACGGAGGAAAAGTTATTGTTGAACAATCAGTATTTGTGGGGAGTAATAATATTGAAATAGAAATTGTTGCATATGATAAATGGGGATTAAGTACAGTTGAGAGATTTGTTTTAAATAAAATTGTAGAAACTTTTAAAATTAATTACGGAGACTATTACGCGCTGATAATTGGAAATAATAACTATGATTATTTACCTAAATTAAATACAGCAATTAATGATGCTAATAAAATTTCATCTATATTAAATTCAAAGTATAATTTTAGAGAGATTATTCTTTTAGAAGACGCTTCACGTAAAGAGATACTCGTAGCCTTATATGATCTAAGAAAAAAACTCTCATTTAAAGATAATTTATTCATATATTATGCAGGACATGGTGAAATTGATCGTCAAATAAATGAGGGTTATTGGCAGCCAGTCGATGCTCTTCCAGAGCTTCCTACTGAATGGATAGATAATAATACTATCACTTCCATCATTGCTTCAATGAAAGCAAAACATGTATTAATTATTGCTGACAGTTGTTATTCCGGATTATTAACAAGAAGTGGAAATAAAATTTTACAAAATACCTTTGAAAACAGAGAAATATTACTTCAAAGACTAACGAACAAAAAATCAAGATTGGTTTTTACATCTGGTGGAAAGGAACCAGTTCAGGATGGAGGGGGAGGCAATCACTCTATTTTTGCCAAATCTTTAATAAATGTTTTAGAAGAAAATACAAAAGAAATCACCTTAACTGAAATAACACAGAAAGTGATCCCATATGTAATTACTAATTCGGAGCAAACACCTGAATTTGCACCCATCCATAAAAGCGGACATGATGGAGGTGATTTTATTTTTGTTCCAAAAAATTAGTCCAGCTTAATAACTATTTCACCCTGACGAGGATTAGGATTTATCCTTTTATCTATTTCATCTATAAAATCTTTTTTATTTTTTCTTAAGGCATGTAAGTCCATATTAATCGCTATAATTTTTTTATTTAAATTGTAATGGAAGTCTTGGTACATTCTTTCTTCAAATTCATAGATTAGATAGTTTTGAAGATTGTATTTTCCATGTAATGTGTGATACACGAGATAAAATAAGATAAATATAAATAAAAAATTTATTAAATTTTTAGTTTTAAATATACCAAACATCTTAGCCTCTAAAATGCCTAGGATACAATACCGTCAAAAATTTTAAGAAATGAATACTCTATTTGAAAGAGGATTTTGTGGGTAACTTGTTAGTAAAAGTGTTAAGTGATTAAATTAATTGTGCCACACAAATGCTATGTGCCTTGTTAAGATGAGTTTTAATATTAGTAAAATCCCATTGCTCATCTGGAATATCAAAATACTGATGGTGTTCTAAGGTTATTCTCATCTTCATAAAATTGCCCTCTAACATTTCCTCAGTTATATCGATGAAATGTTTTGACAAAGGTACCTCTCTAGAAACATATATCCCTGCAATCTGTCCTAATCCAAACTCTGAGGAGTAACTAAGAAGACCCGAAATAGGTGTCCCACCAAAGATTAGGTCAATACTGCGTTCTTCATAAATTTTCCATAATGGTTTTTGAATATCCTGCATAGTATAAATGAAGAAAAAAACATTAAACTTGCAACCATTGTTCCTATCAAAATTAAAGTGGATGTTATTTCCATGCTGAATTTCACCATTTTTTTTTAAAGTGATGAAATTTTCATCTTGATCTATTTGCCATGGATCCGCTAGAAGGAGAGTTGGTGTCAGCCAAATTGAGAAAATTAAAATGTATTTAAATATCAAAATTAAAAAGTACATTAGTCCCAAAGTATTCCAAGTAAAACTCTAAGATCCTGCTGATGACATTTAGGGCAGCACAGATCTGGAATAGTTTCATTATCACTATCCTCTGGCATATACTCTCTTGCCTTTTGACATGGCCTACAATAAGACTCTGTTTGAAATATTAGATCTCCTTGTTGGTTGTACAATGTAAGGTGACACTTATTTTCAAGTGATTTGCAGTTTCTACACTGATAAAGAGAGTAACCTCTTGAATAATGAGTATGAATTTGTTTACGGTGTTTTAAGAGTTGCACTGTTTTTTTATCATTGCCTCTAAGTGCGTGTAGTATGTCATCAATGTTTCCAAATAAAAAGCCAACTCCCATTGTGATCTCTTCAGATTTGTACTCACATTTTTGACATTCAATAAAATAGCTATGACCCATAAATGGTATTATAAGTTTTTTTGAAAACTCCCCAAATAGTTTTGGTGCAGCCGGATCAGGAGTCGAACCTGCATCTTCCCTTCCCGCAAGAAATCTCAGTGTGGGACGCTTTTCCATTTAAGCTAAGGCCGCATAGGTAAATTTTAATTTCATCGAAAGTGTTATTTCCCATATTTAGGAATGACAGGAGGCTCGGGCTCCTCTGGCAATGTACATTGCTCTTTGTTAGCGGGTAATTCATCAAAAGGGCGTGTTACCCAGATGTGTGAAAAAATAATATCCCCGTTTTCATTTTGAAAGCATTTCTTACCAAAATGAAGTTGGCTGTGATTTTGTTCATCTGCAACATACAAGAATAAAACTGCTGCTAGAAAATGTAAAAAAGTCATGTTTTTAGTCCTTTCTGAGAATTGTTTAGACTAGCAGTGATGGGATCAGGTATTTTTTTGCAATGCCTATGAGCTCTGTCCATCGCTTCCTCTACTTGAGGCATGGCCCACTGTATTGTAGGCAAGTCTATGAATGTTCTTAAAGCTACTGGTTCCTCGAAAGGAACATCAGTAACTGTTAAGCGAGAGCGTTTATGAAAAGTATAATATTCTTTAATCGTTTCATGATTGTAAGAACCCATGCCTATTAGAATCATGTGTCCATTCTTATATGGATATATTTCATGCACCATTCCGGTGGTTGAGTGACCATTTTCCTGGAGCTCAATTTCTTTATCTAATAATTTTGTAAGGTCAGGGTGAACTGATAAAGTAAATAATTCAAAGAATTGGAGAACGCGATCACAATTATTTTTGGTCATGACAAAAATAATATTTTCTGAGTCTTCAACGTCACCACTACGCTCAATTGCGATCATTTCCTCTTCCAACAACTGAATATTCCAACCATGAAAATTTTCTAAGGTCATCGCTGAGCTCAGTGAGACAAAAAATAGTGAGGTGATTATTGATATTAAATATTTTCCTCTTTGTACTACGGCTAATTTACAGGAGGATGGGATTAGCCGCAGCACAGAAAGGAACCATGAAAAAACCACCTCAATTTTTCCTCTCTCTTTTTTTTGTTTGTCATTTAATAACCTGGTAGGAAATGACTTAGAGAAGGAGTAACTAGAAAATAGAGAAGAAAAGAGAGGTCTTTGCACTGAATACAAAGATATTAAATTTTAAAAATAAAGATTGGGGAGATATTAAAATTTTTTAGACAATAGTATATTTTTTAAAATATTTCTAATTATAAACGTTCAAGGCAAATAAAGTTGTGACAACTGGATAGGTTAAACACAGAATAACGAAGAGATTTTTGTCGTAATTTTGATGAGTTGTAATCTCTTTTGATCGTGAGTAAAAAAAATAATTTATAATGGTAATAAACGTTGAAAATCCTGTAAATAAGTATGAAGCCAATATCATTGTGTCCAGAACGGTGAAATCATTTATTTTTGGCACATCATCTCCGAATGTGAATTGAAATACCACTAAAGTAAGTAAAGATCCGAGACTGACAGCTAATTTAGACTCTAGCTCACGTGATGGTATCAAGAAAACCATAAATGATAAATAAACCAAAAAAATCACAGGTAAGATAATCTTCAGGATATAGTAAAAAGATTTACGATTAAGATCAAAACTGTATTCCAGTTTTTGGAGCACTCCTTGTCCATAAATTTGAGAATCACAACAATTTAAAGTGTGGTCATTAATTTGCCATTCATACAAAATTTCATTGCCTCCCTTCATAATAATTTCTGGGTCGTATAACGAAGACGTGCTTAAATCGATGTCTTGGAAGATAAAATCAGCTGATGTGGAAATATTATCAAAAGGAAATTTTTTAAAATCTGAGGAATTAGTAACTTGATAATTAATTTGTTGTTTGAGAACAAAATTAAAAGGATCAGATTTATCGTTTGTGATAAGTAAACTTTTAAAGGTTATATCATTTATAAAAGATCCTGTTTGTGTAGTTTCAAATGTAGGGTACCAAATTTTTTGTAAAATATTTTCAAGTTCAGCTGATTTTCTGAAAATACATTTGATAGGTGATTTATCAAGATCTGTTAAATTGAAAAAATTATGTATTAAATCTTCATTTTGCCACTGCAAATTCACCTCTAAATTTAAATTTGATTTACTACTTTGCTGAGTTACCTCAAAATCATTTAATATTATATCTGCCTCGACTATAGGATGACCAAGATAAGGAATTCTTTTTAGATCAACTATCTCCTCTTCCCCGTCTAAATGTTGAACAGTTAATGAGAGATCTCTCATTGCTGAGGTTTCTAGTAAGTTGGATAAATACATGTAAGCATCGGTATCATTGGAGGTAACCGGTTTTTGATCAACAGCTAAGATACGGTCTCCCACCTTAAGTGGGGTATTAAAAGCGAAGGAACCAAAGCGTTTTTTGTTGATAATAGGTTGATTTTGCTCAAGAACAACACCGCTGTCGTTATAAGCTAGCCTAATGTTAGAAGTTTCCCTGAAGTCTTTTTTAAGAAGTCGTTCACAAATTTCTGCTCCCCAGCTAACACTGGAAAAGAAAACCCAAAATCCTAAAATTATCCCCCTTAAAAACAAATTAGAGTGATTTTAACACACTCTTAATTTTACTCAACTGATCATCTAGTTTTTGGATGTCTTGGTAAATTTTTTCTTTTTCATGAGGAACTATTTTTGTTCCTCCTGAACTTTTCTCATCCATTGACTCACGCACAGCATCCATTAAATCTCCCAATCTTCCGCCTATTGCTAATATCTCTGATTGTACTTCGCTTTCACTAGCAGGTTTTTCAGGTTGGGCGGTTGCTAGATAATCTTTTAAAAAATTGCTAAAAGGAGTTTTTTGGTAAATTTTATGCATAGCATGCTCTAACCGAATGACAGTTCTAAATTGTATATTCCTATCACTGTCGTCAGGATCAGCACATTTGTATATATAAGACTTAGACTTCCCAGTGATATCTTGAATGTCTTGATCACTTAAATTTTTAAGAACCTCTTTTAGGGTATGTTCAATGGTGATAATTTCTTTTGTTTTAGACATACCTTACTATAGCAATTTATGTTAAGCGGGTAATCAATAATCTATGTCCAAAAGTAAAAAAGCTTTGGACTATTTGTATTAATAATATTCCTCATTATTGTTATCATGAAGTCTAATTATATTACTCCTACTTTAGGTAGGAGGTTGTCCTCTAATAAAAAAAATGAACCCCAATCCCTTAGAGATATTGAAGAGTATTTGCGTTGTTTAGCACAAATCAGGCAAGAAAATAATATTTCTGTTGAGGATGTAATGCAGCATTTGAATTATTCTCGTAGCACTCTTGATGCTCTTGAGAATGGTAATCTAGAATTTATCCAGTATCCCTTAAATTACTTTTTTACTAGGCAATATGCCTCTTATCTTAAAGTGCCCTTTCCTCAGCAATTATTAATGAGCCATTTCAAACCAGGAGAAAAGAAGTAATGAGAGCATTATTATTGTTATTTATCAGTGTTTTTTTAACTAATTGTTCTCTAAAAGCAGAAGGTAGTCCTATGCATCATGAATTTGATAATTGGATACATATGGAGGCTAAAGAAGAAAACTTAGACTTAGTCTTTAGCTTGGAAAACCAAGATCAAATGATTATTTTTATTGTCGATCCAAATTTAAGTTGTGATGCCCGTTTAGTTTACACCAATCGAGAATTTGAGCCCAAAGATTTTGATGTTATGAGTGGTGAAACTTTTGATTGGAAGCTCTCAGGTCAATCTTATGAAGGCGAAAATGCAAGCCGATTGAATGCCGATGGATACGTTCGTTGGGAGTTAATGAGTTTTTATAAACATCACTTCTCCAAGCTGGAAGAGCTATTATCCAAAAGAGGACAAATTTCATTTTCTATTAATGATCCTCTCAATAGGTTTGAAAAACAAGAGATAGAAATGAAAGCTAACGGACTCAGTTCTGCTCTTAACAATGCTTTGGATACGTGCCAGGGATGGACATGATTAAAAAATTATTATTTGTGGTCATATTCCTAACCTCTTCTTTACAAATTAAAGCAGAAATTAATCAGTCAACGATTTTTGTGCTGGGTAGTTTAGATAAAGAAACAAAGCAATTATTTAAAGAGACAATTTATGACCAAATACACAATTACGCTCAAACAATTAGTATAGAAACACAGTCGAACATATATGTGTTTCCCTATCAAAATCAAAATCAATGGCAGGTTGTGAGTTTGCATGTCCAAGGAAATGAGAACCATTCATATCTTCTCGATCTCTCTTTAGAGGGTCACCCCCTTCGGTCTTTAGATGAAATCCGCAAACTCGTTGGTCTAGATGGTTCTCTGAAATACATCGGTTGGAGCAGCTATGATGAGCTCCCACCAGAAAAGGTTTTTATTGCTTCAAAAATTATCGCTCAAGATTATCTGTATTTGTATTTTTAAAAAAAGTTCTATGAGTGTTCTAGTCTTTGTTTCTTTGATGTCTTATCAAAGCGGTTTCATCCCTCTAGTGGTAATAGTAGGTGTCTTATTATACGCGTTTATAGTCTTATTTTTTTTCTTAACCTACGACCATCAAAGGTCGTCAACTCCATCAATAGCAGAAACCACCATTAACGACTCAATATAGCGCTTTTTGCTACAATCGTAGCAAATCGTAATCATTTCATCGTTGACTTTATTGATATATTTCTTTGAGACTTCCTTGTAGTCACCACATTCAGAACACTTATTATATGGAATTTCATTATTTTCAAATAACTCCTCTTTACCGTTCCACCAGCCCATTGGTGATAAATATCATATATATGGACCAGTCTTTGATAGAAGTTACGCATAAATAAAAAAAGTTGTTAATAAATTATTTGGTTAATTCATTAATTAAAATATTGAGATCGCTTATGAAAGTCTTTTGATCAATAGAGGTATCAAGATACATGGTGCAATGATGATTAACGAAGTGATCTGTGAGAAATTTCATTGCATTGTCTTCGCCACTCCAAGATTGACTAAAATCCTCTGAGGCTTGAAAAAAAGACTTCAATGACTCCTCACTGCAATTATCCCAAAACGCAGGACAATAGTTTATTCCATCTCCCTTAAATAGATTGATGTATGCATCTAATACCAAGATTTCAAAATTAGGATAATTGACTTTTTTATATTTGCTTATATCCACACCATTCAAATTAGTTAAAAATTGTTTTGATTGGAAGTCATAATATAAGTCATAATCTAAGTTTTTTGCACCTTCAAAATTGTCATTAAAAAATTCAATTATTTGTTCTCGTATTTCAATCTCTTCAATAGGATCTAAAGACCAGTAAACTTCTTCTAAGTAACCAACGCAGTAATCTTGATCTGATGAATATAAACTTTGATAAAAACTTAGATTAATAATAAAAGTTGTAATTAAGAAATATATTTTTGACAAAACATTTAATTATTTTTTCTAAAGTCCCATGGATATTCAAATTTCATGGACCACATTCCAAGTTTGTTAGATTTGGCATACCCCTCATCTAAAATATATTTATCTGAATATTTTCTATAAGCGAACGCAAAACCCTCTCTGACTAAATAACTACTTAATGACTCTCCATTGACAAAGCACTCACCTAAAACTCTTCCATAAAAGTCTTTTCCCTCATCTGTACAACTAATTTTATTATTTGTAACTTTTGTAAGTAAAATATCTTTTGATATTTTTCCACAAGCAACCTTCCCTTCACTTGCAACACACGTCTGATTAATTTCAGGAGCATCTATTCCACTAAAACGTATCTTAACATCACCTAATTTAATTGTGTCTCCATCAACTACAGTGACATGAGAGGCAAATAGATTATTTACCAGTAAAAACAGAGAGAAAATTAGGTAAATAATAGAAAATTTTAGTGACACGCAATATTGTACTTTTTTAAACGCCAATAATTATAGGGCCAAGGAGTAATAAAACCAACAAAAAGCATTATAGGAACGACCCACCAAGTAAGCATTGCCCCTCCCGTTAAAATTACATCTGTAACATTCATAGCTATTTCCATTGATATCATAGATATAAAGCTCATTCCAAGAGCAGTGCTAATTGCCTGTCTTAGAGAAAAATTTTGTCTTAACAGAATTATTGTTTCAAGAATGATGCTAGTAATCAGTCCATTAATAATTGCTAAAATCATTATATTTAAGGTAGGCCAAGCAATTTCATTAATTTGAAAATAGAATATCGTACCAAGATCTCCTATAGCACATCCAATTAAACACCACTTAGTATTATGAGCACTTTTTTTCCAGGTGTGTTTACATTTCCAGTTAAAGTTGGTGAGAGTTGAAACAAACATTATTTTTTTATTTACTATATACTGGTATATAGTATATTAATAATATGTCAAATATAATTAAAATAAATAAAAATCCAGATCATATTAAAAATATTCATCGTATTAATCGAATTCATGGTCAGCTTAAAGGTGTTGAAAAAATGATTGTTGAAAAACGATATTGTCTTGAAATTTTACAACAAACAAGAGCTATAACTTCGGCAATAAAATCTCTAGAAAATAACATACTTAATAAGCACATTGATCACTGTGTTGTAGATGCTATGAAAAAAAACGACAAACAAAAAAAACAAAAAATAGAAGAATTACAAGATTTACTTAGAAAATTTAATAATTAAAAACATTGTCGTTTCTTTTAAAAAGAATTTTAATATTTGTTATTGGTTTCGCAGCAATAATAATTTCTCTTCTGTATTTTTTAAACCCTAATAAAAAAGAAAATGATAATATTGAAATAACTAATATCGAAATAGATGAAAAATTAATTAGTCAAATTAACTTAGGTAAATCTCTTTATATAACTCATTGTGCGTCATGTCATGGGGACAACTTACAAGGCCAACCCAACTGGAGCACTAAAAAAGATAAAGATGGTCATAACCTCTCTCCGCCCTTAAATGGTACAGGTCATACATGGCATCACAGTCAAGAACAGCTCTTTAATATAATTAGGTATGGGTTTAAAATTTATAATGAAAACTACGATGGTAAAATGCAAGGTAACGACAGATTAAATGATGATGACATATGGTCTATTTTAGCTTACATGAAATCTGTTTGGCCTGAGTCAATACAAAAAAAATACAATACAATAAGTAAACATTAATTTTAAACATAGCTAATCTAATAAATTCCCCCAAAAAATAGATTTAATTGGATTAAAGGTTGATAATATTAATCTTTTGATATCAACTAATTGCATATAATTTAAGCTTTTAATGTGTATGAAATCATACTGATTTTGTTAAATTCATTCTCACATATTTTTATAGGAGGAGGATTTCTATGAAATTAATTAAAACACTTACAGCTTTAATAGCTTTATCTCTTTTTGGAGTAAGTTATGCAAATGCTGGTTCTCACGCATATACAGGCCCTGACCTGTCGGGAGAAAAATTAACAATCTTTGGTCCTTGGTTGGCACCACAAGATGATGATTTCAGGGATGTCATATCAATTTTTGAAGCTGCAACAGGAGCAACTGTAGAATATGGTGGTTCTGATGAGTTTGAATCAATTATTAATATTGACTGTCAAGCAGGAAGTCCAGCTGATATAGCTGTGTTTCCTCAGCCAGGTTTAGCAGCAAATATTGCAGCCACAGGTTGTTTATCACCATTAGGTAATGATGTTAAACAAATGGTTCTCGATAATTATGCTGCTGGGCAATCATGGGTAGATCTAACAACATACAAAGATCCCGCTGGTTTCGATAAGTTCTACGGTGTATTTTACAGAGTGAATGTAAAAAGCCTAGTATGGTACTCACCTGATAACTTTGAAGATAACGGTTATGAGATACCAGAAACTATGGAAGATTTATTAGCGCTTGCTGATCAAATGGTTAGTGATGGTAATACTCCATTCTGCATTGGCTTAGGTTCCGGTGGTGCTACTGGATGGCCTGCCACAGACTGGATGGAAGATATTATGTTAAGAACACACTCACCAAATACTTATGATCAATGGGTGTCTAATGACATGAAGTTCAATGACCAAAGAGTAATTGATGCTATGGAGTTTTTTGGTTCAATAGCGTTAAATGACTCTTACGTTAATGGTGGAACCAAAGCTGTTGCAACAACAGACTTCAGAGACTCACCAAATGGTCTATTTACCTCTCCTGCAGAGTGCATGATGCACAGACAAGCTAGCTTTATACCTGCATTCTTCCCTGAAGGAGCAGAAGCTGGTGTGGATTATGATTTCTTCTACTTTCCACCTTTCGCATCTCAAGACCTAGGTAAGCCTGTTTTAGGCGCTGGTACTTTAATGGCTCCTACTAACTCAAGACCGATTACTACTGAATTCATGAAATTCTTGCTTCACCCAGAAGCTAACGAAAGATTCATGGAAAAAGGTGGTTTCTTGACACCTCATA
>CACBJQ010000008.1:0-35421 GCA_902539635.1 uncultured Alphaproteobacteria bacterium | reverse complement strand
ATTGTATTACTAGTGGGCAAATAGCATTGAATTTTTTAGAAAAAGATATTTATAATAGATATGGAAAAAAATGTTTCCCTATAAAATTACCGAAAGAAAAAATAAATTATTTTAATTTAGACTGTACTAATAACATTGAAAAAGCAAATTTTGCAATGATTGCAGATTTAAAAGATGGTTTAACAATTTTAGATTTTGTGGAAGAGCTAGATAAAATGTTAAAATTTAATTTACCTTTGTTATGTGCTAACCCAGATTATTTAGTTCACAATAAAAATAATCTCTCTATGTGTGGTGGTACTATAGCAAATTTATACTCAGATTTAGGTGGAATAGTATTTAGATACGGCAAACCTCACAAACCTATTTATGAAAACATAATGAAGAATTTTAAAATAAAAAATAAAAACAAAGTTTTAGTAATTGGAGACTCTCTTTGGCATGATATAGATGGTGGTAACAAAATGAAATTTGATACACTTTGGATTAAAAATGGCATTCATAGATCCCAATTAAATAACGGACCAGAAATCAAAGATTTAATTAAACAGTACAAACCAAAATATGCAATAAGTGACCTAAAACTATAAGAAACTATTATTGTAAAAAAGAAACTTTTGTAATATAACACTCATCTCATGTCTAGATCTTGCGATATAACTGGAAAAAAACACCAAACTGGTCATAACGTCAGCCATTCTAATATTAAGTCTAAAAGGCGCTTTATGGTTAATTTAAACAGTGTCACTCTATTCAGTGAGTCTTTACAAAGAAAATTTAGACTAAGAATAGCCTCATCTACACTTAGAACTATAGATAAACATGGAGGTTTAGATCAATATTTAAATAAAACCAGTTCACGATCTTTAACCGATAAAGCCTTAAAAATCAAAAAACAAATCGAAAAAAACATTAGCAAAAAAGCTAGCTAGATGTTTCAAGAATTATTTTTAAATTTATCAAATAACTTAAATAACTCTTCAGTTGTAATTATCTGGTTATTTCAAATCATATTTTGTTATTTTTCAATTTTACTCTCACTTAAGTTCTTCGGAAAGACAGGTATTTATGTATATGTAGCGATTGCAATCATATTAGCTAATATTCAAGTTCTTAAAGTTGTAGACTTTCCTTTCTTTCCTGAACCTATGGCCCTAGGAACTGTTTTGTTTATTTCTATATTTCTTTGTACTGACATATTGAATGAATATTTTGATAAAAAATCTGCAACTAAATGTATATACCTTGGTATTGCAGCATACTTATTTTCAACCGTACTTATGTTTTTAACAATATCTATGGCTCCAATTAATCCTGATGAGCATCCTGCATGGTCTTGGAGCTATGGTATGCATGAGTCAATTATGACTATCTTCCTACCACAGTTCCCAATAATAGTTGGAAGTATTTGTGCTTTTTTTATAAGTCAAAAAATTGATATTTTTATATTTTCTTATTTAAAAAATAAAAATACTAACCTTTGGTTTAGAAATAATGCATCAACAATTGTATCACAATTTATTGATAATATTATATTTAGTGTTCTTGCATTTAATATCTTATCTTCTAACCCAGTGCCTTTATTTGATCTAATAATTTCTTATGGAATAGGTATTTATTTACTTAGAATTCTATTAAGTCTATTTGACACAATCTTTATATATTTAGCGAAGATCTTTTTGCCACCTAAATTTGACTAATTTTTTTCAAGTAAAAAAAAAGTCAAAATTATCAAATGCTCGACTTGGATTAATTAATACTGCACATGGTAAAATCAATACACCTTCATTTATTTTTTGTGGTACCAAGGCCACTGTTAAATCTGTACTCCCCTCTCAATTAAAAATAGCTAGAACACAAATTATTCTTTCAAACACATACCATTTAATGCTTCAACCAGGTCCAGAGGTCATATCAAAAGAAGGGGGTTTACAGAGTTTTACTGATTGGAATGGACCTATGATGACTGATAGTGGGGGATATCAGATATTTTCACTAGGATATGGGTCAGTTTCAGAGGAAATTAAAGGAAAAAACAATAATGCAAAGAGAAAATCTCTCATAAAAATAACTGAGGATGGTGCATCATTTAGAAATTATATAAATGGAGATAAAGTATTTTTATCACCTGAGAGATCAATTGAATTACAACGTGAATTTGGCGCTGATCTGATTTTTGTCTTAGATGAATGTACGCCCTTTAATGTCTCAAAAAAATATACAGAAAAGTCTATGTACATGAGTCATCGCTGGGCAGCAAGATGTAAAAATTCTTTTGACTCAAAATTTAAAAAGTATAACTCAACCTTTGGTTCCTCAGGAAAACAGTCACTATATGGTATCATACAAGGTGGTGTTTATGAGGATTTAAGAAAGATCGCATGTGAAGAAACATGCTCAAAAAATTTTGATGGACTTGCAATAGGTGGCTCTTTGGGGAGTACAAAAAATCAGATGTACGATATCTTTTCTATCTGTGAAAATTATATAGATAAATCAAAACCTATTCATATTCTAGGAATTGGAGGACTAGATGATATTTTGCATGGTGTAAGTTCTGGATATGACACATTTGATTGTGTATCACCTACAAGGATTGCTAGACATGGTATTATGATGTCAAAACTAAGTAGTAAAGGAATTAATTTAAACAACTCAAAATTTAAAGACGATCATTCTAGTATTGATGAAGGATGTGAATTACAGGAAATAAATAAATTTTCAAAATCTTATATACATCATTTGTTTAAAGCTAATGAGATGCTCGGTATGACCATCTTATCAATATACAATATTTGGTTTATGAATAAGTTTTTTGAAGAAATAAGATTATCTATAAATGAGGATAGATTTGAAGAGTATAAGAATAAAATTTTGTCTACTTTAGTCGAATAATGACTCTATTTTTTCAAACATAATTCCACCTAGCTCTTCTACATCATGAATGGTAATTGCTTTACTATAATACTGACCTACGTTATGACCTATACCGATTGCTAATAGTTCAATGTTTGATTTCTCTTCAATCGCAAGAATAGTACTTTTTAGGTGTTTTTCTAAATAATTACTGTTATTTACTGACAGTGTTGAGTCATCTACAGGTGCGCCATCAGATATCACAATTAGTATTTTCCTACTTTCAGGCCTTTTCGAAATTCTAGAACTAGCCCAAAGAAGCGCTTCGCCATCAATATTTTCTTTTAATAGACCCTCTTTTAACATTAGGCCCAAATTTATTTTAGATTTTTTTGAGTTTTGGTCAGCAGATTTATAAATAATATGTCTAAGGTCATTAAGTCTTCCAGGATTTTTCTGCTTTCCATTTTTGAGCCAATGCTCTCGAGTTTTTCCACCTTTCCATGCTTTAGTTGTAAAACCAAGAATTTCAACTTTGATTTTGCATTTTTCTAAAGTAGAGGCTATCATATCAGTTGTTAAAGCAGCTATCATAATAGGTTTTCCTCTCATTGATCCTGAGTTATCAATTAACAAAGTTACGGTTGTATCTTCAAATTTAATTTCTTTTTCTTTTTTAAAAGAGAGAGAACTATTTGAATTAGTTATAACCCTGGTAAGTTTTGAAGTATCTAGTACACCTTCGTCTAAATCAAAATTCCATGACCTATTTTGTTTTGATTGAAGCTTTCGATACAATTTATTTGCTAATCTTGATATTTGCTTTTGATATAAATCACATTTTTCATCGAGTTGCCTTCTTAGGGCAACTAACTCTTCATGATCACATAGTTTAATTGCTTCAATGATTTCATCATATTGATTAGTAGCTGCTTTATAATTTTGATTAAGGTTTCTATAACTATCAATTGACTTAAATATATCTTCAATTTGTTGGTCTGAAATTTCTATATCAATCTCTTCTCCTTGAACACTAGATTGACTATTATCTGAGTCATTTTCTGGAGTATGCATATTTTCTTCTAATTGGCTTTCTTCAGGTTTTTGGGCTTGATTTTCTTCTTGGTTTTGTTGTTGATTAAAATCTTCTTCATCATTTCCCTCATCGAGATTTTTATCATCTGGTTGGCTTTCATCCTCAACCGATGGAAAAATAATTCTGAGTAAATCTACCGATAAGTTTAAATATTCTTTTTGATCTTGAATATTCTGAGATAATTTTAGAAGCGTGTTATAAAATTTTGATATGTTGTCTTTAGAAGTTATACTCTTTAAATGATTATTATTTGATTTCCACATTTTACTGTTTACTAAATCAATGAAAAAATGCGTTATGGTAAAATAAAATAAATCTTTAGAGTCTTTTTGTTTTTTTAATTTTAATACCTCTAATCTTTTAAACCATTTATTCTCAATGTTTTTTATAATACCTTTGAAGGGTTTTGAGCCATAAGTCTCATATCGTAAACGCTCTAAGAAAATTATTTCTTCTCTAATATCAATATTTTTAGATGTTATTTGGTTTAACAATTTTTCATCATGGTATTTTTTTTTAAGAGCAAATGAGTCTGCTGCACCACGCATATCCTCATAATTGAAAATATTTGAGATTGAGGGAAGGTTTAAAGTATCATCTTTCTCTAAAATGATATTTGAATTTACATTTATTTTTAATTCTTTGTTTTCCGATATGGTTTTATTAACAGAATTGAGTGTATTTGAAATTTGCCTAGGAATATTTAATTGTTTCTCGGACAATTAGATATCAATTGCAAAGGTTCTTTGGAAATATTCTTTATAAATATCTATTTCACTTTCGTCACATTTATTCAAAAAAGTAAACTTTAAAGAGTTTTTAATATCTTTAATAATTTTATAATTTTCTGCCCACATAATTACCGTTCTGGGACTCATGACAATAGATATATCTTTTTGTTCAAAACCTTTTCTTGTTAAATTTGCCATTTGAACCATAGAAGCTATAATTTTCTTCTCTTCATTGTTTGCAGCAACTTTTTTTGAAATAATTTCTATTTCTTTATCCTCATTAAGGTAGTTTAATTTTGCAACTATATTCCATCTGTCCATTTGACCTTGATTGATCTGATTTGTTCCATGATAAATCCCAGAGGTATCCCCAAGACCTACTGTGTTAGCAGTAGCAAATAGCCTAAAATAAGGATGAGGTGAAAGAACTTTACTTTGGTCAAGAAGAGTTAACTTTCCCTCAGCTTCAAGTATTCTTTGAATGACAAACATTACATCTGGTCGACCTGCATCGTATTCGTCAAAAACTAAAGAAACGTTATTTTGAAATGCCCAAGGAAGGATACCTTCCTGAAATTCTGTTACTTGTTTGTTATCTTTTAAAACTATTGCATCTTTTCCAATAAGATCGATTCTTGATACATGACTATCTAAGTTAACTCTTATGCATGGCCAGTTTAATCTTGCACAAACTTGTTCAATATGAGAGGACTTTCCAGTTCCATGCAAACCTTGTAAGAAAACTCGTTTATTGAATTTTAGACCAAGCAAAATAGCAATCGTTGTACTTTCATCAAATACGTAGTTTGTATCTAATCTAGGGCAATATTCACTAGCTTCATTAAATTTTGGAACTTTTATATCTGTTTGAATTCCGAAGACTTCTTTGGATGATACATCAGAAATTTGTAACTTATCGTTTTTTTTAAGAGCCTCGATTTTATTCATTTTTTGTATCTTTCAATTAAGTAGTTATATGCTTCTACTATTTCTCTAAATTTATCAATAACTTTTTTACTATCACCCTTTACATCTGGATGATGCTCTTTGACTAGTTCTTTATACCTTTTCTTTATCAATTTTAAGTCTGTATTTATATCTAATTTTAAAATACTAAGGGATTTTAACAATTTGTTTGATTGAGGCTGAAATCCAGCAGGGTTATCAAATGTGCCCATATCCTCACCATTGATAGTAAAATTATAAAACTTCCTCCCCGATCCAAAAGAGCTTGTGGGTCTTCTCCAGATGGTGTCAAAACGAATATCGTTTTCAATTTCATTTGCATCCATTTTCTTATGGAAGTTCCACTTTTTATTAAACTCTTTAATATGTTCAATACAAAACCACTGATAACTACCTAAATTATCATAATCTAAAGGTGCTTTATAAACACCTTCCTCTTTACAATTTGGATGATTGCATAAATTTTCTATTTTATTTTTTTTATTCATTTAAGATTTAATTATGAATTTAAATAATATTAAAATCCTTTTACAAGATATTAGTGAATTTGAAATTTTAGAAATTATTAACAACAGTGAAAAACATATGGGACATGCTGGTGTAGAAAATACATCAACCATGTTAACTCATGTAGAGCTCAGAATATTGAATAAAAATAATCTGAAAAAAGTAGATATTCATAGAAAAATTCATGAAAAATTAGAGTCAGTTTTTAAATCTGGCCTACACTCCCTAGAAATAAAAATATCAAATAGATAGCTTAACCTTATTTATTTTGTTAATTGATCTAGAGATAATTTGCAATTTTACATCCTCAATATAGAAAACCTTTCCAACTTTAGGGATTTCTTTTGCTAGATCATGAATTAAGCCCGATAATGTCACA
Organism: uncultured Alphaproteobacteria bacterium; assembly: GCA_902539635.1. Classification (GTDB taxonomy): domain Bacteria; phylum Pseudomonadota; class Alphaproteobacteria; order HIMB59; family HIMB59; genus HIMB59. The sequence goes on along the minus strand of CACBJQ010000008.1, from coordinate 28,886 downwards.
AATTGATCAGGTAAGTTGATATCCAGACTTCTATTAATTTCTCTTACACTAGCATTTCCATTAAATAAATAATTATTAGAGTCAATTTTCTCTAGATATGTTTCATCAGTGTCAGTTTCATCAAAAATTTCTCCAATTATTTCTTCAATAATATCCTCCAATGTAATTAAGCCTTGTATTTCTCCATATTCATCTACTATTAAAGCCATATGTTCTCTAGAAGATTTAAAATCAATAAGTTGTTTCATCGCAAGTTTGTTTTGAGGAATAAAAACAGGCTGAAAAGTATTTCTTTCGATACTTTCATTTGACTCCTCTAAAGAGGAGTCTTTTAAAAAATCTCTGATATCTATAATTCCAACCAGATTATTAAAATCTCCCTTTATAACTGGTATTCTTGTGAATGTTGATGAACTTATAGCTTTAAAATTTTGTTTATAGGGATCATCTAGGTTAATGAATAGAATTTCATTTCTGTGAGTCATTAGCTCGTCAACTTTTAATTTTTTTAACTCAAGAATATTACTCATATAATCAGCCTCATATTCACCATCTTTTGAGTATTGTTTTTGCAGTTGAACAGCTCCTTCAAACTCCTCTTCTATAATTTTTGATTGGTCTGCATTTAAATTTAATCCAATTAATTTAATAATTTTGTTAGAAACTTTATTAATGAGATTTACAATTGGTTTAATTAATTTAGTGTAAAAGTAAAAAAACTTAGAAACTTTTAGTGCAAAAGTCATCGGTTTGTTAATTGCGAAAATTTTGGGAGTAACTTCTGAAAATATAACAATCATTAATGTCATGAAAATTGTAGCAACGGAAACCCCTAAACCACCAAATTCTGAAACAAGTAATTCTGTCATTAAAGCTGTAGCTAAAATATTAAATAGGTTATTTGCAAGTAAGATTCCCGTAATAAATTCATCTTTAAATTCTTTAATTTTTAAAATGAAATTTGCATTTTTAGCTCCTTTATCTTTTTGTCTATGAGCTCGCTGTTTTGATACTGCAGTTAAGGCAGTCTCCGAACCAGAGGAAAGGGCTGATAATAAGAGTAAGATAATTATCGCTAAAATTTTTATAATAACAATTAAAGTCATTATTTTATTTGATTTAGAATAGATTTAAGATCTCTAATTAAAATCTTTTTAATAAAACCTCCATGTTTTCCAATGAGAACAATATTAACATCTTCATTTATAACTTTTTTATCAAAAGCGATTTTTTTTATTAATAATGGAATAGTTTTTTTATTTACATATTTGCTGTAATTAATAGGTAAATTATATTTTTTTAAAATTTCAATTAAACTATCAATGCTTTTAGGATAGTAATTTAATAAACTAGAAATTTTTAACTCTAAAATCATTCCTAATGATATCGCCTCTCCATGTTTAAGATTACCTTTATAAAAATTTGAATTTTCAATTGCATGACCAATAGTGTGTCCAAAATTCAGAATTGCTCTAGAATTTTTAGATTTTAATTTTTCTCTAAAATCACTGATATATTTAAATTTTGAGTTAATTGAGAGTTTAATAATTTTATTCATGTCACCCTTGGATCCCTTAATAAGAAGCTTATGAAGTTGCTTTGAATGAATAAGGCTATATTTTATTATTTCTGCATATCCACATGCAATTTCCCTTTTTGGTAAACTTTTTAGAAAATCTGAACATATAAATACTTTTTTTGGAAGATAAAAAGTACCAATTAAATTTTTACCAAATTTACTATTAATCCCTGTCTTACCACCAATTGAACTATCTACCATTGCTAAAAGAGAGGTGGGTATCATTACGTGCTCAACACCTCTTAATACAGTGGATGCTAAAAAGCCAGAAAGATCTCCTAGTGTTCCACCACCAAAAGAGTAAATTATACTTTTACGTTGAACTCCTAATTTAATTATTTTCTCAATTAAAGACGAATAGTTCTGAATATTTTTAATTTTTTCATGGCCCTTAATAACAAAACATCTATTAGGAAATTTTTTTAAAAGTTTTTTAATTAATGTATTTTTTACAATATTACTATCAAATATTAAAATATCGAGATTTGAAATATTATTAATTAATTTTTTTTCTAATTGAGCTATTTTTAAAAATTCAATTTCATGTATGCGTTTATCAATTATCTTTCTTATCTTCATTGGTTTAAATAATCTAATATAGTATTTATAGTTTTTTGAGTATTACTGGTTGCATTAATTGTAAAATCAGAAGTTTCATTGTAAATTTCTTTTCTATCATTGAAAAGTATTTTTATATTTTTCTCAACATTATTTTTTAATAGGGGCCTATTTTTATTTCGTGAAGTTCTTTTAATTAAAGTTTCTAAGTCACATTTCAAATATATATTGAATGTTTGCTTTAAAAGGTCTTTATTTTTTAAAATAATTCCTCCACCAGTAGAAACAACTATTTTTTTCTTTAAAATCAATTTTTTGAATATCGATCTCTCTAATTTTCTAAAACGCTCCTCACCCTCTTTGTTAAATATGTACTTTATTTTAGATTGACTTTCTATTTCAATTTGTTCATCAGTATCATAAAAATCAAATTTTAAATAATCAGATAAAGCTCGACCAATCGTAGATTTACCTGATCCAGGCATACCAATCATACATATTTTTTCAAATTTTTTTTTCACCATTGTTATTTGATATGTTTTAAATATATAATATGAAAAACCAATAAATTTATAATTATGAAAAAAATAGCATTACTATCAACGATATTTGTACTAATTTTGTTAGGTTTTGTTTTAATTAACTCCATAAAAATACCAGCACCAACTAAAGAAAAGGTGTATGACATTCCAATAGATCAGTTCACATGAAATATCTTATTTTTTTTTTGTTAATAATAGTTTTTCCATTAAAGGCAGATGAAGTTAATGAGGAAATCATATTTCAAGAAAAATCATTTTCACAAAACAATATAATTTCATCAATTAAATCAAAAGAAACTCTTTTAAAACTTATAAACTCCACAGAAAATAATAATAATTTTTTTTACTCTTTATTTGATCCTTTAACGAATAATATTATTTATCCTGAATATTCAAATGAAAATGATTTTTTTTTCGAAAAAATAAATTTATTCAATAAAAAAAACTATAGATACCAAATTAACTCAAATTTGTTTGAAAAAGTTATTTTTGAAGAATTCCAAAACCCAAATAATAACGAATCATATTTAGCATACTTATTTGACTCAAATCAATTTAATGAATTGTGTCGATATTTATTTGAATTGGATAATAATCAAAAAAATTTTGATGATATTTTGGTCTATAATATATTATGCTTAATAAAAAATAATCAATTTGAGCAGATTAATTTTATAATTGAAATTTTTGATCAAAAAGAGTTCGATAAACTCAATACAAAATTTTTGTTAGACTTTCTCAAAAATTCTAAAATTGAGATCAATTACAACTTAAGTGAATTAGGATTAATTGATAAATATATCGCTTTGATTTCTGATGATATAAATGTCAATGTAGATGAAATTAATAATACTCTTGAATTAGAGATATATCTCAAATCAAATACAATAGATCTTTATCAAATAAATTACCTTTTTAAAAATAGAGTCATAAACAAATCGCAATATTTATCCATGCTAGAAATGCTAAAAGTTAAACCTAAAGAATTAGCTATGTATGAAGAAATGCAAAAAAATATTAACTATAATAAAAAACTTGAAATCTTAGAGAGTTATATACCTTTATTACAATTAGATTTATATGATGTATCCAGATTAGTTAATGATCAATTTAGTGAAATGAGAATCACCTCAAGAAATTTAAATTATATTAATGGATTAATGCTTTTATCACTTTATGAAAATTCGAGTTTTTTAGAAAATTTGCTTATTTTAATGAAAGATGTCCCTAACGGTGTAATTGAAAATAATGATATAGCAACAGCTTTAAAGAATTATTTAATTAAAAACTTCGAAAATAAATACTACGCAGATGACATTAAGAATATAGACAGTCCTTTGATGAAATTTTTATTTTTAAATAGAAATATTAATTTTATAGAGAGTGACAACCTAAAGATAATAGAGACAGATACGATTTCAGTTAATCCTGTGTATTTGGCAAGTTTAGCTGAAAATTTAAATTTGATTGACTCATATATATACTATGTCAATTTAAGTGAAAAATTTTACTCGATAAATGAATTCGATTTATACTTCTTAAATAATTATATCATAGATAATGAATATCTCAAAAATGAATTAATAAAATTAGCCTTTAGAGCACATTTGATTAATTTATGAAATATGAAAAATATAAAGATTTATATATACAATTTTTAATTTCTGAAAAAAATCTATCAAGAATCTCTGTAAATAATTATTTAGTTGATTTAGACCAATTCTTTTCTACTAAAGATACAAAAGTTAACGATCTTAATGCTAAGATTAAATCATATATCGTTTATTTAAGAAAAAATAATTTGAAAACATCTAGTATTAATAGAAAAATCTCAGCTTTAAAAAATTTTTTGAAATTTCTTCATACTGAAAAAATAATTGAACAAATTGACTTACAAGAATTTGAAAGCCTATCAAATTTGAAAAAAATTCCAAAGGCTATATCAAAGTTACAAATGGAGCAAATATTCATGAATTTGTATAATTCAAAACAGACAAATAAAGAGCTTTATATTTTAGTACTAAAATTAATTTATTTATCAGGTTTGAGAATATCAGAAGCACTGAATTTAAAATGGTCTGATATTAACCATCAAGATAATTCTATTTACGTTTATGGAAAAGGCTCTAAAGAGAGAAAAGTTTATATCATAAAAGATTTTTTGGACCATTTAAAAAATCTGGATAAAAAAAATCAATATGTTTTTACTTTAAATAGTAAAAAGATTTCTGCTAGATCAGTAAATAAATTTCTTGAAAATTGTTATAATGACTCAATAATTAAAAATAAATTGTCTTCTCATGTTTTTAGACACTCATTTGCTACTACAATGTTAGAAAATAACGCTGATATTAGGCATATACAAAAACTATTAGGTCACTCAAGTATTTCAACCACAGAAATTTATACTAAAGTCGCAAAGTCAATGAAAAAGAGAGTTTTAGACTCTTATCATCCACTTAAAAATAAATTATAGTCCTAAAAATGTTCTATTTAGATTTTGAAGAAAAATTGGAAAAATTTGATATGGAAATACAATCTCTAATCAAGCTTTCAAAAGAAAGTGATATAGATGTTGATGGAAAAATTAAAGATATTGAGAAAAAAAAACAAACAGAGTTGAATAGAATTTACTCTAATTTATCTCCATGGCAAATTGTTAAACTTGCAAGACATCCAAATAGGCCTAAAACAAAAAGTTTTATAAATAGTATTTTTACAAAATTTACACCTCTTTATGGTGATAGACTTTATTCTGAGGATAATGCAATTATCTCAGGTTTTGCATTTTTAGGTAACTTACCTGTCATCATACTAGGCACTGAAAAAGGTAATGATATGAATACTAGATTAAAACATAATTTTGGTATGGCAAAACCTGAAGGTTATAGAAAATCTCAAAGAATTATGAAATTAGCCTCAAAATTAAATTTACCTTTAATTTGTTTTGTGGATACATCCGGAGCTTACCCCGGTAAGGACGCCGAGGAAAGAGGGCAAGCTGAAGCAATAGCTCAATCAATGAAAGTATCCCTAAATTGTGAAACCCCATGTATTTCAGTTGTCATAGGTGAGGGTGGATCAGGAGGCGCAATTGCTCTTGCCACAAGCGATATTGTCATAATGCTAAGTAATTCGATTTACTCTGTTATTTCTCCAGAGGGTTGTTCTTCAATACTATGGAAATCATCTGATTTTGCTGAGACAGCATCTAATTCTCTTAAAATCACAGCAAAAGATTGCTTAGAATTAAAAATTGTTGATCGAATTATTGATGAGCCAGTTGGAGGAGCTCATAGGCATTTTGAAAAGGTCTCAGATGATCTTAAAGTTGCATTAATAAAAAGTATTGAGGATCTCAAATTAATATCAAAAGATGAATTGATAAAAAAAAGAAATAATCGATATTTAAATTATATTGTTTAATTAATTACTTCCATGACACTGTTTGTATTTTTTTCCTGATCCACAAGGACAAGGATCATTCCTTCCAATTTTTTTATTAATAGATTCAATTTTTTTGTCTTCTTGATTTTCAGTCTTTTTTTCAACCCTAATATTATTTAAGACTAATACCATTTGCTTTTGTATTTCATAAATAAGTTGATTAAATGCACTTAAAGAGGCCTTACGAAACTCATTGACTGGATCTTTCCCTCCATAACCGCTAAGACTAACAGACATACGTATATTTGTAAGCTCTTGGATATGATTATGCCAATTTTTATCTAATATAGAAAGGCTCACTTGTCTAAGTATAAAAATATAGGCATTTGTATGTTTCGCGTAATTTTCGTCTTTTATTTTTTTAAATGAAGATAGATAATGAACTTTATTATTATTTTCTTCTGCATCAATAAAAGAAAATAAGTCTGAGAAATTCTTAATTTCCTCTTTTTCACCTTCTAATAAATTGGATATAAATTCATCCTCAGTTTCTTGAATAAAATTTATGATATCTTCATTAATTATAGTTTCTCTTTTGGAGTAAATAATATTTCTTTGTTTATCAATAATATTATCAAACTCTAATAATTGTTTTCTAATATCAAAATTATGACCCTCAACTCTTTTCTGAGCTCGTTCAATTGATGAAGTTAACCATTTGTGTTCAATAACTTCTCCTTTTTTAAGGCCCAATGTTGAAAGCATAGATTGAAGTTTTTCTGATCCAAAAATTCTCATAAGATCATCTTCTAAAGAGACAAAAAATATACTTTGTCCAGGATCTCCCTGTCTTCCAGATCTTCCTCTTAATTGGTTATCTATTCTTCTACTTTCATGTCTTTCAGTACCTAAAATACATAATCCACCTAAATCAATAACCTTCTGATAATCATTCTCATTAAAATTTTTATCTATTTCTGGATTACCGCCTAATCTTATATCTGTACCCCTACCTGCCATATTAGTCGCAACCGTTACTTGAAAAGGTTTACCTGCTGAAGCGATAATTTCAGCTTCATTTTCGTGATTTTTTGCATTTAAAACGTTGTGAGGAATGTTATTAGTTTTTAAGATACCTGAAATAAAATTAGATTTTTCAATTGAAGTTGTGCCAACTAAAATTGGCTGACCCTTTTCATATTTCTCTTTCACTAAATCTAATACAGCTTTGTATTTCTCTTCCGGGGTTTTATAAATTTGATCATTTTGATCAATTCTGATCATAGGTTTATGAGTAGGTATTTCTATGACACTTAAGCCATATATCTCCAAAAATTCCTCTGACTCAGTCAATGCAGTCCCGGTCATTCCAGATAATTTTTGATATTTTTTGAAATAATTTTGAAAAGTGATACTAGCTAAAGTAACACTCTCTTCCTGTATTTTGAGATTTTCTTTAGCTTCCAAGGATTGATGAAGTCCTTCACCAAACCTTCTTCCTTCTGCTAATCTACCTGAAAACTCATCTATAACAATTATTTGCCCATCTTTTACTACATAATCTTTGTCCCTCTCATACATAAAGCGAGCCTTCAATGATTGATTTATAATTTGATAAGCCTCTAAATTTTCATTGTCGAACAAACTATTTCCTTTTAAAAAATTTATTTTTTTTAAGTTAAATTCTATTTTCTTAATGCCGCTATCTATAAGTAAAACATTTTTTCTTTCTTCATTTATTTCCACATCATCTTTTGAAAGATCTTGAGTAATTTCATAGCATAATTTAAAAAGTTGGACTGGAGTCTTTACAGGTCCAGAAATACCTAAAGGTGACCTAGACTCATCTATTAGAACTGAGTCGGCTTCATCAATTAATGCTATATGATGGTTATTTTGCATTTTTGGTTGATTGACACCTCTAAGATTGTCTCTAAGATAATCAAAGCAAAACTCATTATTATTCCCATATACCACGTGTGATTGATAACTTTTTACTTTTTCTTCAATAGTTTGAGTGTTTTGAATATACGCACAGCTAATATTTAGGTATTCAAAAATTGGACCCATCCAGAGAGAGTCTCTTTTAGCTAAATAATCATTAACAGTAATTAAATGAACTTTTTTATTTAAAACATAATTTAATACGATTGGAATTGTTGCAACAAGTGTTTTACCTTCTCCTGTTTTCATTTCAGCAACAAATCCATGATAAAGAGCAATACCTCCAATAATTTGAGAGTCATAATGTCTAAGTTCAATGGTTCTTTTTGATACTTCTCTCAATAGAGCGCAGACAAAACTTATATCCTCATCTGACAGTTCACCTTTTTGATTTGAAATATAATTTTGTTTTAAAGTTTCAATTTGAAGAGTCATTTCTTCTTTTGATAAATTTGAAATATCGCCTTCTAATAGATTGACTTTATTTAAATATTTATCTGAAATTTCTTTAATTAAATTTGAATTTTTTTTTGAAGAAAAAAAATTATTAATCTTTTCGAACATTTGATTACAAATATACTAAATTTTAATTATTTCCATGATGTAAATGTAGCAATCTCTATTTCTAATGGAATATATTTATGATTATCAATTAATTTTGAAAATAATTTATTTGTTAATTTTAAAAAATCTTTTTTAAATCTATGTTTTTCATTGAAAAAATTAGAAATCCCAAATTTTTTAAAATCACTTCTTATTTTACTCAAAGATCTGTAGTTTATTTCTAAGTTATCTATCCCTACAACTACATCTTTATATTTACTTTTATTCAAATCCTCTATCAATTTTGTAGTTTCTAAAAATGGCCCAAATCTTCTATAAACTCCATCAAAAATCTTTTCATCAATTTCTAAAAAAATATTTTGAAGTGTTCTCATAGAATTTGTTGTTATAGTGTTGAAGCAAAATAAACTGTTATCGTTTAATTTAGATATAACCTTATTAAAAATATCATTGCTATTTATAAATAATGGTATTTGCAGAGAAAAATTTGATATAACGGCATCATATTTACCATCAACTAAACCAATATCACTGATATTTATAACTTTTGTATTATTAAAATTTGATAAATCTATATTAAAATCTTCATCTAGAATTAGACAGTTATCTATTTTTTTTGATATTAACTTCAATTTATCATTAATTAAACTTGATCCATTTTTAGCAAGTAAATTATTTTTATCAAAATATGCCCTTCTTCTAACATTCCTCTTTTTTAAATTAAATTCATTCATAATGTGCTAAAGTAACGTATCATGATATCAAGATTTAATTTAGATCAAAAAAGACTGACATTTTATGAAAATCCTGAATTATTTCATAAAGAATTTACTGAATTAATTTCTTCGAATAATGATGATGAATTTTTATATTCTAATGAAGAGCCGATTGTTGTTTTAAATAAAGATAAGACTTTAAAATTAACTTTAGTGAAAGAAGATAAAGAACTAGATTATATATTATTTTCAAATCATAGCATTTCTATTTTACCTCGAGAAAAAATAAAAATCCATAAAGCGATTAAAGACGTTTCGAACTTTATTATTTATAAATTAAATCTTTAATGAGGGTCGCACTAATTCAAATAACAGTAGGTTCAAATTTTAATGAAAATTTTGAAAAATCGAAAAAATTTTTACAAGATTGCTTAAGTACAAACCCAGATTTCATTTTGCTGCCTGAGTGCTTTCTCTTTTTATCAAGTAAATTAAAAATTTTGATTGAAATGAGTCATGACTCTATAGAATATTTTAAAAATTTTTCAAAAATGAACAAAGTTTATTTACTGCTAGGTTCACTTCCCATAACCGAAAATGATAAATTATTTAATCGATCAATTTTAATTAATCCTAGTGGAGATATAATTTCAATTTATGATAAAATTCATATGTTTGACGTTACGTTAAAAAACGGAGAGTCTTATAAAGAGAGTGATTTTTATTCATCTGGAAGTGAATTAAAAATGACTAATGTATTAGGGCACTCAATTGGTCACACTATTTGCTATGATTTAAGGTATCCTAAAATGTTTAGGGCTTTAGCAAAGAAAGGTTCACAAATCATTGTTGTTCCTTCAGCTTTTACACATACTACAGGTAAGGCACATTGGCATTCTCTTATTAAAGCAAGGGCTATAGAGAATGGAGTTTTCATATTGGCACCTAATCAATGGGGAGTAAATGATGAGAATAGGTCAACTTATGGACATACTTTAATAGTAGATCCTTGGGGAGAAACATTAGCTGAAGCTAAAGATGGTGAAATGATTATCACTGCTGAACTTGATTTAAATAGAGTTAGAGACTGTCAAAACGCAATACCTGTATTAGATAATGATAGAAATTTTGATTAATATTATTGAAAATTGTTTTTGAATGACCAAGTATAAAGAATGATTAAATTTGATTTAATTTGTGAAAATCAACATATCTTTGAAGCTAGTTTTGATGATTCTAATTCTTTTGAAAAACAGAAAAGAAAAAAACAAATTGAATGTCCTTTCTGCAATTCATCAAAAATATCAAAATCAGTTATGGCACCAAATATTTCTAATAGATCATCAAGCTCAGCTAAAACTAATCGTGAAAAAAAGAAATTATTTTCAAATTATAATAAACAGTTAAATAAAATTAAATCAGAGATAGAAAAAAATTTTACATATGTTGGAAAAAAGTTTCCAGAGGAGGCCAGAAAAATTCATTATGGTGAAGCGAAAGATAAACCTATTTATGGAGAGGCAACTGAAAAAGAAAGTCAAGAGTTAGTCGATGAGGGAATAGCTTTAGTAAAACTCCCATTTAGCAAAAAAGAAAAAAATAAAAATTAATATTTCAAAGTACCAAAGTAATTTACTAAATCAATTTTACTTAATTTGAACGATTTAAAAATCGGATTATATTGTATACCCTCTATATCCATTAAATTAAAATTATATTTAGTAATAATTGTTTGTAAATTAGATGGGGATAAAAAAAGATTAAATTCGTGGGTATTTTTAGGAAGTAGTTTTAAGAAATTTTCTGCAATATTAATTGCTAAATATTTTGATAATAAATTCTTATTAAGTGTAGATATAAATATATATGCATTCTTATTAAGATTTTTACTTAAATTTTTAAAAAGTCTATGTTTATCCTCTTCTTCTAAATGTTCTAAGAATTCAAATAAAAAAACAACATCAAATTTTTTTTTACAATTTTTTAGAAATTTATTTGCTTCTATATTAATGAGTTTAAAATTTATTTTATTTTTTATTTTAAAATTATTCTCGATATCAACACCCGAACACTCTGCGCCCATTCCACAATAATTATTTAGAAATTCGCCAGTTCCACATCCAAGATCTAAAACCCTTTTATTGTTAAAGAATTCATAAATATCTTGACCATTATGATCTCTCAATATTTTTGACATATACTGATGTCTTATAGCCATCATTTGCTCTAAAGGTTCGTAATACTTGTTATCATAAGTGCCCATGTTCTTTACATCATAAATGTTAAGAGTATATTACCGTAATTCATGAAAATTAAAGTTTTAAAATTTGGTGGCACATCTGTTGGGAGCATTGAAGCAATAAAAAGATCAGCAGACATTATTTATAATTGGTCAAAAAAATCTAAAGTTATAGCTGTGTTATCTGCTATGTCAGGTGAAACTGATCGTTTAATTGGTTTAACAAATTCTTTTTCAAAAAACCCTAATCCAATAGATTTTGATAACGCCGTATCATCAGGTGAAAATATATCTTGCGCATTAATGTCTATATGTCTAAATAATCAAAAGATTAAAGCTAAATCATTACTTAGCTGGCAAATACCCATTATAACATCATCAGAGCATACGAAATCGAGAATTTTGTCTATTAATAAAAAATTTCTATTTGATGAATTAAAAAATTTTGAAGTTCTGGTAATTCCTGGTTTCCAAGGTATTAATAATAAGGGAGAAATAACTACCTTAGGTAGGGGTGGTTCCGATACTAGTGCTGTTGCTATAGCAGCAGTGATGGAAGCAGAATGTATAATTTATACTGATGTTGAGGGTGTATTTACAACCGATCCAAACATAGTATCCAAAGCAAAAAAAATTAGTAAAATTTCCTATGAAGAAATGCTTGAATTAGCTTCTCAAGGAGCTAAGGTTCTTCAAACTCGATCTGTTGAATTAGCTATGAGAAAAAATACTAAATTAAGTGTAAGGTCTTCCTTAAAACCCAAAAAAATTGGTACTATGATTACTGATGAAAATAGTGTTTTAGAAAATAATACTGTAAGCGGTATAACTTACTCTAAAGATGAAGCAAAAATTACACTTTCAAGAGTGCTAGATAAACCAGGAGTCTCTTCAAAAATTTTTGGCCCATTAGCTAAAGGAAATATAAATGTTGATATGATACTTCAAAATGTTTCGCAAGACGGAAAGTTTGCAAATTTATCTTTTACTTTGCCAAGACTAGATTTAGAAAAAGCATTTAAAATACTAAAAAGAGAGAAATCTAATATTGGATACAAAAAAATAATTTCATCAAATAATATTTCAAAAATTTCAGTAGTTGGGGTAGGAATGAGATCTCATGCTGGAGTTGCCCAGACATTATTTGATACTCTTGGAAAAAATAAAATAAACATACAAGTTATTACCACTTCAGAAATAAAAATAAGTATATTAATTCATGAAGATCAGACTGATTTAGCTGTTCAAAAATTACATCAAGCCTTCAAATTACATATATAATTTTTGGAAAAGTTAATATCAATCAAAGAGGCAAGAATTAAGAAAGGATTATCAATCGATGATTTATCTAAAGCTCTTAAATTAGATTTAGAAATTATACGCCTATTAGATGATAATCTAAAGCTACCTAAAAAATATCGAGCTTATCAATCTACGTATAAAAAATCTATATACAGATATTTGGGTTATGAAATTAAATATAAAAGTTTAGTTAGCGATATCCCAATTGATCATACTAAATTTTCAATAATTTATTTCTTATTGTTTCTTGTTTTTATAATTTTAATTTTATTATCATTCAATATATATAATAAATTTAATAATCAAATTTCATTCAAAGAAATAGAAAAAGATCGAGTTTATAGAGACGTTTTAAATATTTTATCTCAATATGAGTTAAATGAATTAAGCCATGATGATTTTATTAATAGCCTTATCCCTTTAAATAGAGCAAATTACTCACAAAATTTATCAATATTTGCAAAACCAAATAAAACTATTTTTTACAAAATTCAAAACAATATTAAAAATACTTTACAATTTGGTGAAATTATCAAATCTAATGAACTTATTCTCGATTTAGACAATGATTTTTTTATTGATTTATCTAATATAAACAACATAGATAAGATAATTTATAAAGGTATAGAAATTAGACTAAATAAGGAATTAAATTATTATTTACTTAATTTTTACATCAAAGATTTAGAGACATTATTATGAAATATTCTCATTCTATAAAGAGAAAAAAAACAAAAAAAATTCAAATTGGAAACATTTTTGTTGGTGGAGACTCTCCAATTACGGTTCAGACAATGACAAATACCCTTACTCATGACGTTGAGGCAACACTTGAGCAAATATCTCTCATTGAACAAGAGGGATGCGATATAGTCAGAGTTTCAGTTCCTGATGAGAAATCATCAAAAGCATTAAAAAAAATAATTCCTGAAATCAAAATTCCCTTAGTCGCTGATATTCACTTTCATTATAAAAGAGCACTTGAGGCTGCAGAAAACGGATCACATTGTCTACGAATAAATCCAGGCAATATTGGCTCTAAAGAAAAAGTAAAAGAGGTTGTTGAAGCTGCCAAGCAGAATAAAATACCTATAAGAATAGGTGTAAATGCTGGAAGTTTAGAAAAATCAATATTAGAAAAATATAAAAGCCCAACCTCTGATGCACTATTTGAAAGTGCAAAGCTAAATATAAAACTTTTAGAGGATCTAAATTTTGATAACTTTAAAATAAGTGTGAAAGCTTCAAATGTTTTTACAGCAGTAGAGTCATATAGAATGTTATCTGATTATTGTGATTACCCCCTTCATTTAGGTATAACTGAAGCGGGAAGTTATTTTAGTGGATCAATAAAATCATCAATAGGTCTAGGAATGCTTCTTTATGATGGTATTGGCGATACAGTAAGAGTTTCACTTTCAGATCATCCAACTCAAGAGGTTAGGGTAGGGTTTGAAATGTTAAAATCACTAAATTTAAGAGATTATGGTGTAACTATAATATCTTGCCCATCTTGCGCAAGGCAACAATTTGATGTGATTGAGACAGTAAAAAATGTTGAGAAAAAACTTTCTCACATTAAAAAACCTATAACTGTCTCGATTATTGGATGTGTTGTTAATGGGCCAGGTGAAGCTACAATGACTAACATAGGCATAACTGGTGGTGGAAATAATACACACATGGTTTATGTCGATGGAGAAAAAAGCCATCGAATTCAAGACGAAGATTTAGTTGAGTACTTAGTTAAAACTATAGAAAATAAAGTTGAACAGATACATCACTTAAAATGAAAAAAAATATTAATTTAGTAAAAGGTACACATGATATTCATGGAGCTGAAATGGATAAGTTTGAATATATTATTGAGAAATTTTATTCAGTATGCAGGAATTTCAATTTTAAATCTATACAGACTCCTATTTTAGAACAACAAGATTTATTTTCAAGGACTGTAGGTGAGCAAACCGATATTGTCTCAAAAGAGATGTACTCATTTTTAGATAAAGGAGAAGCTTATATTTGTTTGAGACCTGAAGCTACAAGTAGCTTAGCTAGGTTTGCTGCTTCAAACTATCAATCTGGCTTACTTAAATTAATTACACACGGCCCAATGTTTCGAAGAGAAAGGCCCCAAAAGGGGAGATATAGACAATTTCATCAAATAAATATTGAGTCTATTGGTGAAAAAAGTCCTTATGTAGATTTTGAATTAATTCTAATTGCCAAGTTATTGTTTGATGACCTTGGAATTAAAGATAATAAATATAGGTTACTAATTAATTCTCTAGGGTCAAAAGAGGATCAAATCAAATATGCTAATGTATTAAAAAAATATTTAATTGATTTTAAACAAAATTTATCAGAAATCTCACAATCTAGATTGGATAAAAATCCACTTAGAATTTTGGATAGTAAAGATCTAAAAGACTCAGAAATATTGGTAAATGCTCCAAAAATTAGCGAAAACTTATCTGAAGAGAGTAACAATTATTTCAATCAAGTTAAAAAACTTTTAAATGATAATAAAATACCATTTTTTGAAGACCCAAAATTAGTTAGAGGATTAGATTATTATTCACATACGGCTTTTGAATTTCAAACAAATGTAGATAAAAGACAAAATGCGATATTAGCCGGGGGCAGGTATGACAATTTAATTAGCATGATTTCTTCTAGAGATATCCCTGGAGTTGGCTGGGCAGCCGGTATAGAAAGATTAATGGATTTGATTTCTATAAAAGATGAAAAATCAGCATTACATAAAAAGATATTATTTGCTGTTCAAGATGAGTCTTATTTAAATAATAATAGAATTTTAAAACAAATTTACAGGCTAAGATATAATCACGAAGTTAGAGTTAGTAAAAATATAAAAAAACTTTTTAGTTATGCAGATAAAAATAATTTTAATTTTATTCTTCTTATTGGTGAAGAAGAGATCAAACATAAAAAAATTATTTTAAAAGATTTAAAAAATAAAAATCAAAAATCTTTTGAAATTTCCAAATTTGAACTTAAAAATGAAATTAGATAAACAAATCATTGATTTAAAAAAAAAATTCAATCAATTAAATGAGAAACTTTTAAATTCTCATAACTTAAAAAATGAGGAAATTATTCAAATAAATAAAGATTTGTCAAAATTGGAGCCGATTATTGCTTTATCTGACTCCATTAAAAATTTAGATAAAGAAATAAAAGACTATAAAGAAATACTTGAAAATGAAAGCGATGAAGAGCTCCGAAATTTAGCAAAACAAGAATTACCTTTGTACGAAAAAGATTTAGAAATTAAAAATAAAGAATTACTAATAGCTCTACTGCCTAAAGATGAAGCTGATGATAAAAATGTAATATTAGAAATAAGGGCTGGTACTGGAGGAGATGAGGCTGCATTATTTGCTGGAGACTTATATAGAATGTATGAGCGATATTCCTCATTAAAAAGTTGGAAGTTTCAACCAATGGAGAAGAGTGAGACAGGATTGAAGGGTATAAAAGAAGCAATAATAGAAATTAAAGGTGATGGTGTATTTAAATTTTTAAAAAATGAGTCTGGTGTCCACAGAGTTCAGCGCATACCAGAAACTGAATCTGGGGGTAGGATTCATACCTCTGCTGCTACTGTAGCTGTTTTGCCAGAAGCCGAGGACGTTGACTTAGAGATAAAAGATACTGATTTAAGAATAGATGTTTATAGATCAGGAGGGGCGGGAGGCCAATCAGTAAATACAACTGATAGCGCTGTTAGAATTACACATTTACCAACAAACATTGTAGTAACTCAACAAGACGAAAGATCTCAACATAAAAATAAAGCTAAAGCATTAAAAATTCTAAGATCTAGATTATATGAAGTTGAAAGAATTAAAAAACAAGAAGAGATTTCATCCAATAGAAAAATTCAAGTTGGTTCTGGAGATAGATCTGAAAGAATTAGAACATATAATTTTCCACAAGGTAGAGTATCAGATCATAGAATTAACTTAACGCTCTATAAATTAGACCAGTTTTTAACTGGCGAGGCGTTAGATGAAATGATATCAGCATTATCAGCCAGTGAACAAGCTGAAAAATTAAGTCAACTTAATGCTAACTAATAACTATTTTAGTAAATTAGATATAAAAAAAATATTACTTGAAAATTTAAACTCAATTAATGGATCTCAAGCTGAACAAGAGTCCCAAATAATCATTTCTTACTCATCTAAAAGCGAAAATAATTTAGATATTAATAATGATGAAGTTGATCAAGAATTAATTAATAAGATCCTAAATGAAAGAGTAAAAGGTAAGCCATTGGCAAAAATAATCAATGAAAAAGGTTTTTGGAAAAAAATTTTTTATACAGATGATTTTACTTTAGATCCTAGAGCTGACTCAGAAATTCTAGTTGAACAATTATTAATTGATTATAAAAAAAATAAAAATATACAAAACTTGAAGTTGCTTGATTTGTGTTGTGGGACTGGGTGCCTCGGTATTTCTATTATTGATGAGCTAGAAAATGCATTTTGTGATTTTATTGATGTTTCTAAACATGCTCTTGCTGCTTGTAAAAAAAATATAATAAAATTTAAACAGCAACAAAAAACAAAAATATTCCACTCAAATTTATTTGAAAATTATCCAATAAATAGACTGAAAAATATTGATTTTATTGTTTGTAACCCACCATATATACCAACAAATAATTATTTAAACTTAAATAAAGAGACTTTGCATGATCCAAGAATTTCACTTGATGGTGGAAAATTAGGCATGGATTATTATGTTAAAATTATTAATTTTTTAATTAGTGTAAAATTTAAAGGAGCTGTTTATTTTGAAATTGATCCAATTATCACTAAAAACATGTATAAATTTTTATTAGAAAAAGGTGTAAAAATAGTTTATAAAAAAACTGATTATCTTAATTTAGATAGATTGATAAAAATAAAATTCCCTACTCTTTAATTGATGGGCTTTATTAGAGATAGTCAATAAAAAATTAATGAAAAATTTTGCTAAAAGAAAGCCTTATGGTGGTCAAAGAAAAATAAACTCATCTAGATCCGGTGTCGCTGATTCACCATACCTACAAGCTAATGGAAATTCCAACGGATTTAAAAGAAACGGAAAAAATCCAAAAGATCAATATAACGATTATCTTAATAAAGCAAAAGATGCTAAGGGACAAGGTGATGATGTATTAGAGCAGTTTTACCTTCAACACGCTGAACACTATTTTAGACAAACAGATAATTCAAATAGAGGTTTTGTTGCTAGAAAAATTATTAGTAAAGACAAAACTGAAAATAATGACAACGATACGAATAAAGATGATAAGGCAGAACGTAGCTCAACATCTGATTTTGATGACTTAGCTAGTCAGCTAGCCTAATTTAATTTATTTTTATAAATATTAACTTCCTTATTAATTGTTGAAACTAATATTTCAAATTCATTTAGTTGTTGTTCGTTAAGCTTTCTTCCTGAGGGTAGTTTAAGTGTCGCTGGATTTATTTGTTTTCCATTAACAATAATTTCATAGTGTAAATGAGGTCCAGTCGATTTTCCTGTTGAACCTACATAACCTATAACATCACCTTGCTTAACTCTTACACCACTTGATATACCTTTTTTATAGCCATTAAGATGCGCGTAAGCTGTTTTATAAGTACCATCATGACGAATTCTAATATATTTTCCATATCCTCCATTTCTACCTACGTACTCTACAACACCATTTCCAGCAGCAAAAATTGGTGTTCCTGTTGGGGCAGCAAAATCAACTCCTTTATGCATTTTATTATAACCGGAGATAGGATGTTTTCTCATTCCATAACTGGAACTAAGCCTTGCACCATTAATTGGAGTTTTCATTAAGCTTTTTGTCATACCTTTCCCTTTTTCGTCAAAATATTCGCTGAATTCCCCATTATTATAAAGATAGTAAATTAATGGAGTACCTCTTGATGAAAGCATAAGGTATTTTGGATCTTCGATTTGAATTGTCTTACCGTTATTGTTTACCTTTTTGACAAAAAGCATTTCAAAACTATCACCTTCATAAATATCTCTTTGGAAATCAACATCAAAACTGTAAATCCTGATAATTTCATTTATTACTATTTCAGATAACCCTTGATCTTTCATGGCTTTATATAGACTTGTTTTAATTTCTCCAGTTACAAAAATTTCTTCGGAATTCAGAGGAATTTCATTAATTTCATAAATAAAATTATCATTTAGGTAAGATATAATTAATTCTTTGGTATCAGAATATTTATAAATAAGATCAAAAATCTTTAAACCATCAGCATCATATTCGCTAAATATTTTTACAGTATCCCCAATATATAATTTAGAAAAATCATAATATTCTTTTCCGTTGAGTATTACTAAGTCTATATCTCTACCTTTTAGGCCACCTTTTTTTAAAACTTTTGCAAAACTATCTCCCTTAGAAACTATTATTTCAGTAAAATTTGTTTCTAATTTTTTTTCTATTTCATCATCAATAAGTTTTGATTCTTCTAGATTTTTTAAATTAATTTCATCTTCTTTATTTATTGAGTCTTTATCAAAAATATTTGATAAATTTTCAAATGCTATATTCTCAAAATATTTTTTTGATTTTTCTTTGTCAAATATGGGGTCGTCTAGATTTTCAATATTTATAATATCATAATATTTTTGAAATTTTTTTTTATCAAAATAATTAATATCTATATCATCATAAATATTAGCATATTGATTATTTATTTTTATAAAATCAGAATAGCTTACATAAAAACAAAAAAAGCTGATTAAAACCAATGAGGTTGTTAATGAAGCATTTATTACAAAACTATTTGTTCTTATCATTTATTTCTTTATAAAGAATTAAAAATAATCGATTTTAATAATAATGGAAAAATCTAAAAAAATACTAGTAAATATATTTCAAGAAACCACTAAAATTTTTTGGATTTTATTCAAAGTTATATTACCTGTTGTTGTAATTATTAGATTTCTTGAACTTATAGGAGTCATTCCTTTTTTAGCTAAATTTCTTGAACCATTAACCAGTTTTATTGGTATCGATGGCTCTTTAGGATTGGTTTGGATGGCAGCTATATTGGTTAACATTTATGCAGGTTTGGCTGCTTTTGCATCTTTACAAACCATGTTTGATTACACAATAGCTGAAACTACAATTTTAGGATTAATTATATTAATTGCACATAGTCTACCGATTGAAGTGGCTATTGCAAAAAAATCAAGAATATCTTGGGTATTTAATTTAACTTTTAGATTTGTAAATGCAATAGTAGCTGGAAAAATATTAAATTTAATATTCACTAAATATAATTTATTTAACGAACCTAATAATTCTATCTTACAAGTTCCGATTGAAGCAGTCTCAAACATTGATTGGGCTATTCTTCAACTTCAAAACTTTTTCCTAATTTTTTTAATAATATTTTTTATTATATCAACAATTAACATACTAAAAGCAATTGGAATTTGGAAATTTATAATTAATACTTTGAAAATTCCTTTATCCTATTTAGGAATGTCTGAGAAAGTAGCAAACATAATTTTAATTGGCTTAACGTTGGGGATTTCATTTGGTGGAGGTTTTTTAATTGAAGAGTCCAGAAAAAATAATATTTCAAAGAAAGATATATTACTGTCTTTATCTTTTTTAAGTTTATGTCATAGCATAATTGAGGATACAATATTAATTTTGTTATTGGGTAGTCATATTTCTGGTATTTTATTTTTTAGATTTGTTTATACCGTCATAATAATTCTTATAATGAAATTTTTATTAGAGACAAAAATGCAAAAATTTATATTGGGTAAACTTACAGATGGATAATTATATTCAATTCCCTCGCTACTCAATTTACCTAATACCCGATAAATTATTTATTGATCAAGTTGATAATTTACTTTTAAAGTATAATGTAAAATTTAATAGTCTTGAATTATCTAAGTATGGCCTTCATTATACTGTTAAAGCCCCTTTTTATTTAAGTCATCTATATAGTGAGGAAGAACTAATTAACTCCTTTAAAGATTATTTTTTATCTAATCAGAATAAATCTTATAAAGATAAATTTAATGTTTTAGGTTTAAAGAAAATTAAAAATGTTTTTGCTCTAGAAATAGACACAAATGAAAAATTTAATTTTTTGTGCAATGATATAATGAGAAATTTCGACTTATTTAGAAAAACATTTAACCAACAAGAAATACAAAAAGATTTAGAGCGTTTCAGTAATTTATCCTCTTTAGAAATGAAATATTATTTCATATGGGGATATCCTTATCTATTTGAGTTTAGTAATCACCATATCTCAGTATCAGACATCACAAAAGAGATAATATTTGATAACTCAATCAAATCTTTGAATTACTCTAATTTCAGCTTAATGAAACAAGATAGCTTAAATGATAAATTTATCTCTATTTGTGAAAGTGATTAGTCTTAATGCTAAAATTATTTACACTATAGTAATAGTTAAATAATATATTTTTCTAATGGGAATTTACGTTAAAAAAAAGAAATTTAATATTTTAAACATTTTTTTGATTTTTCTGTTTGCAATGATAGTTTCAACAACTTTATATTTTTACATTTTTTCAGAAAAAAGTAATTTTTATTTATCAAATATTGCAAATACACAGTTTGATGAAGCACCAAATCAAATTATCGAACCAGATTTTAGCTCTTACATAAAAAAAGAAGATGTAAATTTTGATGAGTATTTTACAAAAAAGGAATTTGATCAAAATATAAAAAAATTTATAGAGGAAAATCCAGATTATATTTTAGGTGTTCTTAGAGAATATCAAATAGAGCAGAATAAATTAGAACAAGAAAAGACTAATCAAAAAAATATCTCAAGTATAAAAAATTTAAACCTTGCATATCATCCTATGTACTTAGGTGACTCCAATTCTACAAAAGTTATATATGAATTTGTTGATTATAATTGTGGTTATTGTCAAAAATTCCATCAAGAATTAATAAATGTAATGAAAGATAATTCATTAAAACTTGTTATTGTACAGATGCCAATTTTAGGGAATTTTTCAGAGGAATTGACTAAGTTGGCATTAGCTTCCTCTTTGCAAGGTCAATTTAAGGTTGTCCATAATTATTTATATTCTACTGAGAGAAAATCAAAAATGGAGGATATTTTGGCTGACTTATTTCTAAAAGGTGTTGATCTTGACATATTAAAAAATGATTTAGAATCACAAGAGGTATCAGATTTTTTATCAATTCATAGAAGTTACGCTGATGAATTTAAATTTACTGGAACACCTGCGACTATAATTGGAAATCAAATAATTCCAGGCTTTATCGATGCTGATAAAATTACTGAGATTTTGGAAAAAGAATTTTCCTGAACTCAATGAAAATCAGTAATTTTTCAAAGATTTCATCAAATATTTTTGGATCTCGTGTAACCGGATTTATTAGAGACATACTTTTTGCAAATTATTTAGGTGCAAATTTGATGTCAGATGCATTCCTTTTTGCTTATAGATTACCAAATTTATTTAGAAGAATTTTTGCTGAGGGTTCAATGAATAGTGTATTTATTCCTTTGTATGTAAACCAAGAAAAAATGAATTCAAAATCAGCAAATGATTTTATATGGATAGTTTTCAACTTTTTTTTTGTAATTACTTTATTCTTATCTTTTTTAATATTTTTTTTTTCTGAGCAAGTCATATCAATCTTAGCACCAGGATTTTTATTAAATAAAAGTCAATTTTTATTAGCAAATCAGTTATTGATTATTACTTTCCCTTTTTTGATATTTGTGACTCTATCATCAGTGTTGAGTTCAGTTTTGAACGTGAAAGGAAAATTTTTTTTACCTTCCTTCTTATCAGTTATTCTAAACATTTTTATGATTGTAACTTTGTTGTCATTCAAGTCTAACTCTCATTTTGCACTCGCTTGGTCAATGTTAATAGCTGGTTTCACTCAATTGATCCTTTTATTTATCAATTTAGGCACAATAAAAATATTTTGGGGTGTTGGTTTAAAGAGTATAAAAGTCTTGTCTAAAGAGCTTAAAAAATTCTTTGGAAGATTTCTCTATTCTTTACTGGGCTCTGGTATTGTTCAGTTAAACATTTTTATCTCAATGTTATTTGCTTCTTTAGTGGGCGGGGGTGCTATAAGCCAAATTTACTATGCTGATAGAATTATTGACTTACCATTTGCTCTTATTGCAGTTGCTATGTCTTTCACACTTTTACCTTATTTGAGCAAAAATATTTTAGATGAGAGTAAAAATTCTAGAGCTTTTAACGAAACAGTCATATTTTGCTTTCTTTTTGCTATCCCAAGCTCATTCGGTATTTTTATTCTAAGTGAAGATATTATAAGAGCATTATTTGGTAGGGGTGAATTTAATAATGAGGATGTGT
Organism: uncultured Alphaproteobacteria bacterium; assembly: GCA_902539635.1. Classification (GTDB taxonomy): domain Bacteria; phylum Pseudomonadota; class Alphaproteobacteria; order HIMB59; family HIMB59; genus HIMB59. The sequence goes on along the minus strand of CACBJQ010000008.1, from coordinate 5,627 downwards.
TAATTACATCTAAGATTTTACTAGTCTACTCTTTTTCATTGCCAGGATATATGCTTGCTCGAATTTTTAATCAAGTTTTTTACTCTTATGAAAAAGTTGAGTATCCTGTTAAAGCAGCTGTCCCAACATTTATATGTAATTTTATTTTATGTTTTCTTCTTTATAGGCCTCTGGGTGTCTTGGGTTTAGCTATATCAGGTGCTGTGAGTATATGGCTAAATTTATTTATTCAAATTTTTTACTTAAGAAAAAATTTTAGAAGTTTTTATGAAAAATTATTAATTTTTGATTTTAAGAAACTATTAAAGATATTATTTAGTGCAACTATTATGGTGATTTCAATATTAATATTTAAAAATATTTTAGATTTAAACATTTATGTTGATTTACTCATTCAAATACTTATCAGTTTGATAATATATTTTCTAATTTTAAATTGGCTTAAATTAAACGAATTAAAACTAGTATTTCAATTAAATAAATTTAATTAGGAATTTTATTTACTAATTCTAAATTTAATTTAAAAGTATTAATCCCTATTTTTATGGGCGTGTAGCTCAGTTGGTTAGAGTACTTGCTCGACACGCAAGGGGTCACAGGTTCGAATCCTGTCACGCCCACCAATTTTAACTGAATTTTTCATAAACAAGTGTCACTCAAAAATTGATAACAAATTATGGTTACAGAATTATTAATTCATGATAGTTATTTTCATTATGAAATTTAGAAAAATTTTTTTAGTTATAACACTTATGCTATCCTTATCTTCAATAGTCCAAGCTAATAGTATTTCTATTTTTGGCGGCTCTTATGACTATGATGATGACAATACTTCTACCCTTTATGGTCTAAATTATCATCTTTCCGATAATGCATTTAGTGTCTTTAACTTAATCGATTTAAATCCTGTAATTGGAGGTTTTATTACAGCTGACAGTGCTTCTATGTTTTACAGTGGGTTCGAAACAAATATTGGAGCAGACTCAATATATTTAAATCTCTCTTCATCAGCTGGCATTTACAACAATGGGGACGGTAAAGATTTAGGGAATGATCTCCAATTTAAATCAGAGGTTAATATTTTCTACAGAATTTCAAAAGAATCTAGGTTTGGAATAGGGTCTCATCACATTTCTAATGCAGGTTTAGCTACAGTAAATCCAGGTACAAATAATTATTACTTGATTTACAATAGAAATTTCTAAATTTATTTATAATTATCCAATTGTTAATTTACAAAATTCGTTTATTTTTATGCTGAATGACTAAAAACTTTTTAGCTTATTTATTATTCTCTATCTTAATTGTAATAATTCTTGTAATAGGATATGAGGAAATTAAATTTTATTTTGATGCTAATCCATATATTAATGGAATAATACTTCTAACACTATTAATTGGTTTCCTTTTATACTCTTTTAAGATATTCACTTTAAGCTCTGAGTTTAGATTCATGAACTCTGTAGCATTTGGAAAATTAAAACTAAACGACTCATCTTTAAACAACTATCCAATAACAAAATCAATTGCAAAAAATCTTGGTATAACAACTACCACAAAAAGTATAACCAAAACACTTGATGAAATACTAGATGATCTTTTATCTACTGTTGAAAGTGGAAGTGATATATCAAAATATCTTATCAATTTAGCTATATTCTTAGGACTTATAGGAACTTTTTATGGATTACTTTTGACAATAGGGAGCGTTTCAAATGTCATTGATAGTCTGTCAATTGAGGAACAAGACTTCGGGGCATTTTTTAACAATCTAAAAGATGGATTAAAGTCACCTTTATCTGGAATGACAATAGCTTTTAGCTCATCATTGTTTGGTTTAGTAACTTCTTTGATTTTAGGACTTTATGAAATAATCACTAGAGGCATTAAGCAGAACTATTATGAATTTTGTGAAAATCAAATTCGACTTTTTTATAGATCTAGCCCTAATACCAATAAATTTAATCAGAATTCCGATACCACCAATTTCTCTCAAAATATCGTTTCTAAGCTTGATGATTTGGTTGATGGTTTAAAAAATTCTAATGACGATTTAAGGAAAGAAGTTATTACAGAACTTAAGTCTGTAAGTAAGTCTATCAAAGACTTAGACAAAAAGTGAGCTATCTCTCTAAAACTCAAAGTTCAGATAATGGAAATATAATTTGGCCTGGATTTGTAGATGTATTGGCATCTACGTTGATGGTTATAATTTTTATAGTTTTACTATTCACAGTTGCTCAAGTTTATTTGGGAGATCTTGTAGTGGGAAAAAATGAACAAATACAAAGTTTGGAAAAAACAATTGTTATACAAGACGAAACTATTGTGGAACAAGATGTAACACTTACAGATAAAGAGATTGAATTAATTGATAGACAAAATCTTATTGAAAAACTTGATGAAGAGATATCTATTAAACAATCTCAAATTTTAGCTCAAGATACGATCATTCAAGACCAAGCACTTGATATAGATAAACTAAATACGATAATTGCTAAAATTACTGATGAATTATCTTTATCTTTAGCTGACAGAGAAACCCTTCAGCAAAATCTTTCTGAATTAAATAAACAACAAGAAATATTAAAATCAGATTTAATAAAACTTGGTGGAGAAAACAGTGAGCTAGTCGGACAAATTGGCGAGTCACAAAATAGAATCGAAAATCTTCTAGAGTCATTAAGTTCCACAGAGAATTTAAATCAAGAACTGCAAAATAAATTATCTACTTTAGAGGAGGAGTCATCAATACAATCAAGAGATTTAAATGAGGCTCTAAATTTGATATCTAATTTAGCCTTGGATATTGAGATACTTAGTAATGAAATTAATCTCTTAAATAACTTACTTGAGTCTAAAGAGGCTGAAATTGCTCGAAATGAGATAGAACTTGGAGAGTTAGGAGATAGATTAAATAGAGTACTTACAAGTGAATTATTCAAATTACAAAAGTATAAATCAGAATTCTTTGGCAAGTTATCTGAAGCATTAGCTGATAGAGACGACATCCAAATTAAAGGGGATAGATTTATTTTTCAATCAGAGATCTTATTTGACTCTGGAAGTGCTAATATTCAAGACGAAGGTAGGGTTGCTCTATCTCTAATTACCAAAACAATTATAGAAGTAGCAGAGTCTATACCATCTGATTTAAATTGGATTTTACAAATAGACGGTCACACTGATAAAATACCAATTTCAACCTCTCAATTTCCATCAAATTGGGAACTTTCTCATGCTAGAGCACTTGAGGTCGTAAAATTTCTTATTCAACAAGGCATCCCTGCCAACAAATTGTCAGCAAATGGTTATGGTGAGTATCAACCTATTAACTTAGGAGATACTAGAGAAGACCTAAAAGAAAATCGAAGAATTGAGTTAAAAATTACTCAAAAGTAGATTTATTCAATCCACATTTTGATAATTTTATCTGGGTCATCTACCAGACCGTTTTTTATAGGATCTCCTTTTTTGATGGCATCAACATATTCCATTCCTTCGATTACTTCTCCCCAAACAGTATATTGTCCGTCTAAGTGTGGAGTATCACCAAAGCAAATAAAAAATTGACTATCAGCACTATTAGGATCTTGTGCACGTGCCATACTTAGAGTTCCTCTTTTATGTGGCATGTCGTTAAATTCAGCTTCAATATTAGTTCCAGAACCCCCTGTGCCAGCTCTTCTTAAATCATAGTTATCTGAATTTGAATTTCCAAACTGAACATCTCCTGTTTGGGCCATAAAACCATCTATTACCCTGTGAAAAACTACACCATCGTAACTGCCTTTTGCAACTAGATCAGTAATTTGCTTAACATGCTTTGGTGCCTTATCTTCAAAGGTCTTTATTTTGACGATTCCGTCTTTAAGTTGTAAATTGATGACATCCTCCTTAGAATATAAATTGCTAGAAAATAGTAAAAATGAAATTGAAATAACTAACTTAATCAAACTCATTTGATAAAACTAGCATAGTTTACTATCAATAAAATTTATTTATTTGATAATTCTGTCGCTATAGATGTTATTTTTTTTCTTAGCGAATTAAGGCCGTTAGATCTTGATTGACCTAGATGGGCAGAAAGACCAATTTCTTCAAAAAAAGATAATGGTGTGTTTATTATTGTTTCAGGAGTTTCATCATTATAAGCAAAATAAACTAAATAAAACAAACCTTTTACAATTACAGAGTCACTTGAACCTAAAAGGTTGATTTTTCCATCATTGATTTTAGGCACCATCCATAGATTTGATGTACATCCTTGAACACGATATTCCTCAGTTTTGTAAATATCCTCTAGATCAGGAAGTTTTTTTCCTAAATCGATAAGGTATTGATATTTATCCTCCCAATTATCGAAAAATGAAAAATCTTCCTTAATTTTGTTGATTTTTTCACTAATTAACATAAATTTCTGCCTTATTGTTTATAACTAATACATTAAATTATGAAAATTAAAAGTTCTCTTAAAACAGCAAAAACCAGAGATAAGAATAACCAACTGGTTAGAAGAAAGGGTAGGTTATATGTAATTAATAAAACCAACCCAAGAATGAAAGCCAGACAAGGCTAGAGTTAATCTAGATACTTCTCAACTTCTAAAGCTGCCATACATCCCATACCAGCAGCAGTAACAGCTTGTCTATAAATCTTATCTTTAACATCTCCTGCAGCAAATACTCCTTCAATAGAGGTCTTTGTACTATCTGGATCTGTAATAATGTATCCACCCTCATCCATTTTTAGTTGACCTTTAAATAATTGTGTTGCTGGATCGTGCCCTATCGCAATAAATACACCATCTATTTTGAGATTTGAAATTTTATTTTCTTGTTTATTTAACAAGTCTATTGACTCTAAATCATCATTGCCATTAAACTTAGCTACTTCACTATTCCAAATAAACTCTATTTTAGAATTTTGTTTTAATCGATCTTGTAGTATTTTTTCAGCTCTTAGTTTATCTCTTCTGTGCACTAAGTAAACTTTTGTTGCAAACTTTGTTAAAAATAATGCTTCCTCAGCTGCACTATTACCACCACCTATTACAGCAACCTCTTTATCTTTGAAGAAAAAACCATCACAAGTGGCACAAGCTGATAGCCCATGACCTTGAAATTTATCCTCATTTTCTAAACCAAGCCATCTTGCTTGTGCTCCCGTACTAATTATTACAGTTTTGGAATTTAGAGTGGTGCCATTATCTAAATTTAATTTTTTAATTTTTTCATTTAAAAAAACCTCTGTTACTTGTGAATTGATAATTTCAGTGCCTACGTGTGCGGCTTGCTTTTGCATTTGTTCCATCAACCAAGGACCTTGGATAGGATCTTCGTACCCTGGATAGTTTTCTACATCAGTAGTTATGGTGAGTTGACCGCCAGGTTGAAAACCACTCACTAAAATAGGCTTTAAATTAGCCCTAGCAGCATAAATGGCAGCAGTGTATCCAGCAGGGCCTGAACCTATAATAATGACATTATTAATATCAGCCATCTATCGGCCAGCTAGTGGGAAAGGTTACATAATTAATTTGCATACATCTTCTTTCAATCTTGATTTCTTTTTTTTCAAGTCCGTGCCAAGTATTATTCCCAGAAGCAAAAAAATAACCAGTATTA
>CACBJQ010000007.1:0-42093 GCA_902539635.1 uncultured Alphaproteobacteria bacterium | reverse complement strand
ACACTTTGGATAGCAATTCAACTGTCATAGCTGATAATAATAATGCTCTAGCTATAGCTGGAATAATCGGAGGTGAAAGTAGTGGATGTACAGAGGATACAAAAAATGTATTTCTTGAAGTGGCTATTTTTGAAAAAGATAGTGTAGCAAAAACAGGAAGAACTCTTGGAATAAATTCTGACGCTAGATATCGTTTTGAAAGAGGTTTGGATAAAAAAATGGTTATTGAGGGTTTAAATTATGCATCATACTTGATAAACAAAATTTGTGGAGGATCTGTAAGTAAAAATATTGATTCTGGTAAGCTAGATACCAATGAGCGCAAAATTAAATATAAGTTTGATTATTTTGAAAAAGTAATCGGCATAAAATTAGATCCAAAAAAACAAATAAATATTCTAAAAGATCTAAAATTTCAAATCAATCAAAGCAACGAAAAAGAGTGTGATCTTCTAATACCTTCATGGAGAAATGATATTGAAAATAATATAGATGTAGTTGAAGAGGTGATTAGAATTTACGGATATGAAAATATCACAGAGAGTATTCCATCACCCTCAGATGATGAGATTGTTAAGATTAATAATTCATTAATAAATAAAAAATTTAAATCAATAAAAAAACTAAAGAAAATATTAATATCAAATGGAGTTTCTGAGATTATAACTTTCTCTTTTCACTCAACAAAGGCTCATGAAACTCTTTCAGGTGATAAATCATTAAAAATTTCAAACGCTATCAGTGATGATCAACAATTTATGAGAAACTCAATGATTTTTAATCATCTAGAAACTGCAGAGATGAATTATAAAAAAGGTTATAAAAATATTCAAATATTTGAAATCGGACCTATTTATAATACATCCCAATCTCAAGAAAATATTCTATCAATGCTTATATCATCTCAGGAAAATACAAACACAATTTTCAAATCAGAAGACCTCAATTTTTATTCTATATCAAATCTTGTATCTAGATTAATTAGTTCATTAAATTTTGATGCAAAGCAGTTTAATATCTCAAGATCAATTTCAAATACTTTTCATCCAGGTCAATCTGCGGAACTAAACATGGGAAAGAAATTAATTGCCAGGTATGGAAAAGTTCATCCATTAATTATAGAGGAATTTCCCAAACTAAAAAATAGTTACGCAATTGAGTTATTTTTTGAAAATCTTCCAATCGACTCTATTAGTAGAACTAATTCTTCCAACATTTTAGACTCCCAGTTTCAATTCAGTGAAAAAGATTTTTCATTTGTATTTGAAAAAGAGCAAAATCTTTTTGAAGTACAAAGATACGTTAATGGTATTGACAAAAACCTTATAAAAAATGTTGAATTTTTTGATCTATATGAGTCAAAAGATTTGGGGGAAAATAGTAAAAGTGTAACATTTAGAGTAACTATTCAATCAAAAGATAAAACACTTGATGAAAAAGACTTAGAGCAAATTCACAATAATATTTTAGAAAAAGTATCCAATAAATTCAAAGCAAACATTAGAACATAATGGAAATTTCTAAAATTAGAAATTTTTCGATTATAGCTCATATCGATCATGGTAAATCAACATTAGCAGATAGAATGATAGAAATTTGCGGCGGAATGGATGATAGAACTAAAAAAGATCAAGTTCTTGACTCGATGGATATAGAAAGAGAAAGGGGCATTACTATAAAAGCTCAAACTGTCAGATTAAATTATAAAAATAAAAATGGAGAAGAATATCAATTAAATATATTAGACACACCAGGTCATGTTGATTTTTCTTACGAAGTTTCAAGGTCCTTATCTGCATGTGAGGGATCTGTTCTTGTTGTTGATAGCACACAGGGCGTAGAGGCCCAAACACTTGCAAACGCTTACCAGGCAATTGATGTTAATCATGAAATATTACCTGTGTTAAATAAAGCCGACTTACCAGCATCTGAACCAGAGAGAGTAAAAGAAGACATTGAACAAACAATAGGAATAGATACTTCTGAAGCTCAACTTGTTTCTGCAAAAACAGGATTAGGTGTTGATAGCTTATTAGACCAAATTATCGATAAACTCCCAGCTCCACACACAAATGAAAATCATCTAAAAGCCCTGTTAGTTGACAGTTGGTATGATAATTATTTAGGAGTTACAGTTCTGGTTCGAATTCTTGATGGTGTGATGAAAAAAGGAATGAAGGTAAAGTTTTTATCAAATAATCAACAGTACAATATAGATAGAATTGGATATTTTACACCAGATATAAATTATTGCGATGAACTAGGTCCTGGGGAGATAGGTTTTATTAATGCAAGCATTAAGTCAGTTGCAGATTGCAAAGTTGGCGATACCATAGCAGAATTAAACGATCAAAAAGTTAAGCCGCTACCCGGATTTAAGCCCTCATTGCCAGTTGTATTCTGTGGTATTTACCCAGTTGATACCTCAGACTATGAGAGATTGAAAGAAAGTTTTGAAAAATTGGCTTTAAATGACTCAAGTTTCACCTATGAAAATGAGACTAGTGCAGCATTAGGATATGGATTTAGATGTGGTTTTCTTGGGCTACTTCATTTAGAGGTAACAACAGAAAGATTGAGAAGAGAATTTGATCTTGATTTGATAACAACTGCTCCAGGAGTTGTTTACAAAGTAATAGACAGAAATAAAAATGAAATTGTTATAAGGAATCCTTCAGAACTTCCTGACCCTGCAGAAATTGATCAAATTTTAGAACCTTGGGTCAAATCAACAATTATAGTACCACAAGATTATTTAGGAACAGTAATAACACTTTGTATTGAAAAAAGAGGTAAGCAAAAAAATTTAAATATACAAAATAATAGAGCTGTTTTAGAAATGGAACTTCCTTTGAATGAAATAGTAATAGATTTTTATGATAAATTAAAATCTTACTCTAAAGGTTATGCAAGTTTTGATTATCAAGTTTATGATTATTTTCAGGGCGACTTAGTAAAGCTCAATATTTTAGTAAACTCAGAAACTGTTGATGCATTTTCAAATATAGTTCATAAAACAAGAGCAGAAACAATTGGTCGTAGAATATGTAATAAACTTAAAGATTTAATTCCAAGACAAAATTTTCAAATTCCAATTCAAGCTGCAATTTATGGAAAAATTATCGCAAGAGAAACAATTAAAGCATTTAGAAAAGATGTTACAGCGAAACTTTATGGTGGAGATGTGAGTAGAAAGAAAAAACTCCTTGAAAAGCAAAAAAAAGGAAAGAAAAGAATGAAACAATTTGGTAATGTTGAAATACCACAAACAGCTTTTTTTGAAGCTTTAAAAATAGGGGATAGTGATTAATTTTTGGAGAGATGGCCGAGTGGTTTAAGGCGCACGCCTGGAACGCGTGTATAGAGGCAACTCTATCGTGGGTTCGAATCCCACTCTCTCCGCCAATATTATGAATAATTTAAAAAAGATAGAAAAATTTTTTGATTATTACATAAAAAGAATAACAGAATATCCTTTAAAAGAGCTAAAAGATCAGATCTCAAATGAGACTCATGATCAACTAATACCACCATATGTTTATCAAACTTGGGAAAATAAATTATTTGGAAAAACACATTTTCAGGAAATTTTAAAATTTAGAGATGTTAATAAAAACTTAACTTTTTTACTCTTTGATAAAAAAGCAAGAGATGAATACATGGAAAAATACTGGTCCTCTCATAAAATACATAATGTTTATAAAAAAGTTAAATTTGGGGTAATGGAGTCAGATATTTTTAGACATTGTATTTTGTACGAAAGGGGTGGGTATTATTTTGATATTAGTAAAGGATGTAGAGTTTCCATAAAGTCTCTTCATGAAAAGAATACCGAGGCATTTTTATCTAATGAACCAGTTGAATGTATTATTCCACCAAGTGAGAAAATATTTCCATTATTAAAATTTCCACATAATAATTTTTTGACCTGGGGACTTGGATTTAAAAAAAATCATTTAATACCAAAAATGATGATTGAAAATATAGTAAATGACTACAAATTTTATGAAAATAAAATATTTTTTAAACCTAAAACTGCAGTATTAAGTTTAACTGCCACTGGTCAATTTACTAAAGTAGTCAGAAGTTATTTTGAAAATTATGATTCTGAAAATATTGTTCAATCGGGAATATATTTTGACAATAAGGGTATTTTTTCTATGAAAGGATGTCGTGTAAGACATCATCTAGTTAAGTCATATGCTGATATTAGAAATGAGAAAGTAATTTAATTAATTATTATGTTCTTTTATAAAATTTTGAATATATTTTTTTAAATCATATTTGGCTTTAAAATTTAATTCCTTTTTAGATTTAGACAAGTTGTCTCTTTTGGAGGAAAATCTTTCACCTGGTCTTTGAGGTATCAATTTAATCTTTGTTTTAAACATTCTAGCAACTTGCATTATTGTATACAATTTTCCTGAAGCCAACTGATACTCCTGATTTTTTTTAAAAAAACCTGCTTTGATAAACCCCTCCACAATATCGTACACATGTGTAAAATCCCTTTTTTGATTACCTGGAGAAACCACTGTAAGAGGTTTATTATTTATAAATTGATCTTCAAAAGTTCCGATTACAGCCGACATAAAGTGTTTTTTAATTTGATTGGGCCCGTAGACATTATAAAAATAAGCAATCACGTAATCTAAACCATACCATTCTTTATAACATTTTATTAATTCTACATTTTTTGCTTTAGTCCATGCATAAGGTGATAGATATTCATTAGTCTTTGGACCAAATTTACTGGATGATGCAGAATAAATAAATTTAGCTCTTTTAATCAAAGCTAATTCAATTACTTTTTTTGTTCCTTGCATATTTGACTCCCAACATTTTTCAAAATACTGAAAGCTTTGAACAATTCTTGAAAATTCTGCCAAGTGAAATATAAGATCAATTTTAGATTTTTTAATCTTTTTATTATTGAGAATATTTTTTGTATCTCCTCTGATATAAGTAATTTTCTTATTGGAGATATGATTTAATTTTGAACCAGATGAATAATTATCTAAAACAATAATTTTTCTTGCAATATTTTTCTTTAATATAAATTTAACTAGATTTGAACCTATAAATCCCGCGCCGCCAGTTATTAGAATATTTTTTTTAATCATATAGTTTTCAAAAAATCATTTAATTCTTCTAGGTATAGGTCAGTGGGAAAAGATTGTAAAGAGTTATAGCCAAAATCTTTTACTTGTAATGTTTTACAATAATTTGGTCTTGCAAATTTCTTTTCATTTGTAACCCCAAAAATTTTAAATGTTTTTATACCAGCAAATTCAAAGATCCATGAGGTTCCACCGTCATTACATAATAAGCAATCTACTTGTTTTGCTAAATTCATAATAAATAGAATACTTTTCGAGATCATAGATTTCTCATTCCATTCTGGGCAATCAAAATTATTCGTTCTACATAAATCTAAGTATTTTTTTTCATTTGGTCCTAAGAAAAATACGACACAATAATTATCCTCTCTTAATTTTTTTGCTACTTCTAAGTAATTTTCAAATCCCCATTCCCTTATGGGATTTCCTGCACCTGGTGCTATGCCAATTATTTTCTCATTTTTTTGATTAATTATTTTAGGTGCCTCTGTATAAGGCACATTAATATTTTCTATATTCTCAAAATACTCATTATTGATCAGACTTAGAATATTATAATAAAACCTCTCAATATATATTCCTTTAAATTCTAAATTTTGGTTGTTTTTTACGTCTGAAAACAAAAAATTTGCTGATGCACTAAAAAATTTTTTATGGCTAATTTTTTTTAAATTCAAGGTTCTTAAGACTACCTTTTGAAGATCGATAATTAAGTCAAAATGACTATTTTTAAATTTTAAATTAGTATTAAATAAATCAAACAAAGATGATCTGATATTATTTTCCTCAATGAATTCATCTATCACATTAGTTAAAAGGGGGTAAAGTATGCTTTTTAGCGTAGTTGTATTTGTTGTGGTATATGTAATAAAAGAAGAAGGGTATATTTTTTTTAACTTTTGAAGAAATGATATTTTTTGTAAACCGTCACCTAATTTATCATTAAAACTATAAACAAGAATTTTCATTCCTTTATATCAATTTCAATTTTAGTCTTTGCCCCTCATCATTTTTATCAGTAAATTGTGTTTTGTAATCTCTATCTTTAGTCATCCCACAATCTTGAAGAATGTTTTCTAGTATTGCCTCTCCCATATTCCCCATATCAGCTATATTAGCTGTCATGGCATTAGTCATTTTTTTTGTTAGATAGCCAATTTCATCTATTTTTGAATTGACGTAACCAGATTGCTCCAATGTTTTATTAAATAAATTTTCTAAATTTTGACTAATTTTATTAAGGTCTACATCTTGATTATTTTTATGTTTATCATTAACTTTTTTTATAGTTATTAATAAAAGAACAATTACAATTATAAGACCTCCAAATATAAAGATTTCAAAATTCATAATTTTAATTTTAATTTTTTTTATGAATAAATTTTATTAATTTTATCAATGCTCTTTTTAAGATTATCTTTTAAATCATTAATTTTTTTATGATCAAAAAGTTTTTTTTCTAAAAATGAGTTGAAGTATGTTCTTATTTCGTTGCTCAATTCTTCAATTTTTGAAAAATCATCAGGAATTTGATCTTTTAACTTATATATTTCTTTATTGAATTCATTAAGAGCACTTTTAAAGTGGTTATCAGCAAAAGTTTCTAACTTGTACTTAATACTTTTATAGTCAAAGTTTGTATCAATTTTAGACTCTAAATCGTATATAGCTAAATTAAAGTAATCAAAAATTTGGTCATAAAGATTGTAGAGCTTTTCACTATTTATTATGTTTGATACATTCATAAATAGATTATTACAGCTAGTTTTTAAAATTCAAATATAAAAAGCCCAGGTACATAAACTGGGCTTGATAAATATATATTTTAGTAGGCTGAGTCTCTTCCGTCTTCCTTTGCAATTTCACGTGCATTTGGATTTACAGACGGTCTAAATGGAATTTCTACTATCTCTCCATCAACTGGTGTTCCAGGTGTATCACAATATTGATCAGGGAGATGAAATTTAAATTTATTTCCAATATCCTTTTTTTCATAAGGAACATATCCCATCGCTATATTAGTTTCCAATTCTGGAGAGTACCAAGGAGATGTTAGATAACCTATAGGTGTTGATCCATCTTCAGATACGAGCCAAAAATCAGGTGCATATTCATCAATTGGCTTACCCCCTAATCTAAATCCAACAAGTTGGTTACTATAAGGTTTTTCTCCTGCTTCAATTTTTGCTCTCATAGACTCTAGTGCTTGCTTACCAATGTAATCTCCTTGTTTTTTTCTTGGAACCTGGTAGCCAAGGTTACATTGAAAAGGATAAGTTTCAGCATCAAGATCTTGACCCCAAGATAAAATTCCTGCAGCTATTCTTCTATGGTGTGCAGGTGCTATTACTCTTAGATTATGTTTCTTTCCAGCCTCTAAAACTGCATTCCACATATCATCTGCATACAAAGTTGCATCTCTTAGGTAGATTTCATATCCCTTTTCCCCAGTAAAACCTGTTTGGGAAATAATACAATCTCTCCCTCCAACTTTTGCTGCCATCAAGCCATAGTAAGGAATGTCTCTAACAGCATCTCCAACTAAATCTGCCATAAGATCGATTGATTTTGGTCCTTGAATTTGAACAGGAGATACATCTATTTCATCAATTTCTACATTAAATTTTTTATCGTGATTTACTCCTTGAAGAAAAAACATAATATCGGAGTCAGAAAGTGAAAACCAAAATTCATCTTCTGCAACTCTAAGTAGTATAGGATCATTTAACACTCCTCCTTTGTCATTACAAAGGATTACATATTTTCCTTTCATTACTTCAATTCTCGTTGCATCTCTTGTGATAACAAAATTTGTAAATTTTAATGCATCAGGCCCTTTTACACGAATTTGTCTTTCAACTGCTACATTCCACATTGTTACGTGATTAACTAATGCATCATATTCAACCATTGCTCCACCATCTTCAGGTTTTACATAACCTCTAGGATGATACATTCTATTGTATACGGTGCATCTCCAACATCCTGCTTCAACTGATAAATGCCAATAAGGATTTTTTCTAACTCTAGTAGATATAAGCATTTGTTGAGGTGTTGGTCCTGATTGCCTTAAATTAAACGGGACTTTTCTGTCAGATTGGTCCACTGAACTTGGTTGCTTTAGCTTCATATATCCTCCTATAAAAAATGCAGTAGCAATTTTTGAAAATTAATTTCTTTTTAAGGTCTATGCAATCGAAAAATTAGAACCTAAAAGATTTTGTTGTGGAGGACTATTTTATCATTTTCCATTGTAAAATCACCATTTTGAAGAGCATTTAACCAATGACAGGTCTTCTCGAAGCCACCAAAAGGAAAGCAGTGAAAATTTTTAAATGAACTTTGTTCTTTTGAGAAGTTTGCTAATTCAATAAACATTTCATCGTTTGAAGTTTTTGTTAAAAGGTCAGTTACTTTAGATGAGTTTTTTTTCAGAAAACTTAATGAATTTCCAACACCACTCATTATCCCAAAATTAAGAAGTGTTTTAAACGATGCCGGGCCTGGAAAGCCTACTCTGACGGGTAATTTTATATTTGAATTGTCTAAAAATTTACACCATTTAATAAATGGTTCGGCATTAAAAAAAAATTGAGTAACAAGTTCTAAATTTAAATTCTTATCTTTTGATAATTCATATTTTTTGTTTAAAAATTCGTTCACAGTATTTTGATCGATATCAGGTGAGCCTTCTGGGTGTCCAGCTATTCCTATCTCTTCAAAATCATTATGCTTTAATAAACCACACTCTAGTATTTCCAGTGATGATGATATTGATCCATTTTGATTACCTCCACCACCTATAACAAGAATTTTTTTGCTATCTGTTCTATTTCTAAGTTCTTTTAGAAAGTCTGAAACATGATCTAAATCTTTCATTGTCCTTGCAGGCAAATGAGTAATAGGAGTTAATTCTTGTTTAGATACAAAATCAACAGTTTCTAAAATGTCGTTTTCCGTAGCATCAGGTAGATATGTTATGTAGACATTATTTTTTTTATCTAGAGGGATAGACTTTAGTTTGTGTCTTACTTTTGGGTTAAGCTCTACGGTAAAGCCATCAACTAAAGAAACAATATTTTCTTTGATCATATTTTTAAAATATAATAGTTAAGACTTTAATCTACGATTTTCTGGGTCGAGCAAAGGTTCCTCTGTAACTGTTAATGGATATCTTTTGCCAAAGTACTCGACTTCTAACTTATTTCCTTTTTCTGACAATTCTGTTGGTAAATATCCATAAACAATGTGTTTATCAACAAAATAGCCATAATTTGTACTTGTAACGTACCCCACAGCTTTACCATTTGAATAAATCGGTTCTGTGCCCAAGGCCATTCCTTCAGGGTCATCAATAATCATACAAGTAAGTCTCTTTTCAATTGGTTTTTCTTTTATTTTTTGAAGTGCATTCTTACCGATAAACTCATCATCTTTTTTAAGCTTTACCGTAAAGCCTAAGCCTGACTCATAAGGATTGTAATTAGTATGGATATCTGTACCCAATGATCTATAGCCTTTCTCCAATCTGAGTGACTCAAAAGCACCAGCACCTGAGCAAATCATGTTGAACTCTCTTGAGGTTTCTCGAAGTTCATCCCATAATGATAGCCCATACTCAGTAGGTGTATATATTTCCCAACCTAATTCACCTATATAAGATATTCTTACAGCAACACAAGGAATGTTACTGATTGAAATCTTTTTAATATGGAAAAATGGAAAACCTTCGTTAGATACATCATCATCATCACACAGTTTTTCAAGAACAGATCTTGAATTTGGCCCCCATAAGCCGATACCTGCAAAAGCGGATGTCCAATCTATGATCTGAACACTTCCGTCATCAGGAGCATTTGCTCGAAGCCAACTAATATCAATCATTCCATTCCCAGCTCCTGCCAAGACCCAAAATTTATTTTCCTCAAGTCTACTAATAGTAAGATCACTCTTAATACCACCATACATATTAGAAATTACGCTATAAACAACTTTACCTACAGCAACATCAATATTATTTGTGCAAACTTTCTGTAATAATTTTAGAGCACCTTTTCCACTTACTTCAATTTTCACAAATCCTGTAATATCAAATAGGGCTCCCGTTTGTCTTGTTACAAGATGTTCAGCTGCTTGAATAGGTGACCAATATTTTGCAGCCCAGCCTGTCCTATTTGGAAAGTTTTTACCTTTCATTAATTCAGCATTTGACTCATACCATTGAGGTCTTTCCCAACCCATAGTCTCAAAGAAATGTGCTTTTTGTCCTTCTAACCTTGCATAAAATGGGCTTCTTCGTAGTGGTCTTGGCTGTTCCATTTGTTGAAGTGGGTGAATAATATCATATACCTCTTTATAATTCTGCTTACCTCTTGACCTTAGATATTTTCTAACATGATGATGTTGATGAAAACGATTGATATCTCCTTGACGAACATCAAGTTCAGGCTCACCATTCACTATCCACTCTGCCATAGCTTTTCCAACACCACCTGCATGTGTTATCCATACAGCATTAGCGGTCCACAAACCTTTAACACTTGTCTCACCCATCAAAGGGTTACCATCTGTTGTAAATGAAAAAATTCCATTAATTTTTTTTGTAAGTTTTTTTTCAGAAAATCTTGGGAACAACCAATTCGACTCTTTATGAGCACCTTCAAAATCATCAGGTCTAAAGTCTACCAAAGAAGGCATTTCTTCAGCATCTTCAGGTTTCTTTAATTCTTCTGACTCTAAAATTCTTGGTTCATGTCGATAATTCCCAATAACATAGGTATCATTCCATTGTCTGAAATAGAGACTATAATCTTGGTGACGCATCAATGCGTGTTCAACTAAAGCTTCTTTGTGATCAGCTTTAAATTCTTTCAATTCTTCAAACGGTTCTAACCACACCATTTGATGTTCGCAGGGAACTAGAGGTAATGATATGTTCGCAAGTCTTCCCATTTTTGGAGCCCAGATACCAGTTGAGACAAGTACAATATCGGCTTCATAATCACCCTTAGATGTTTGAACTCCACGAATTTGATTATTCTGAATTTTAAAACCATTAACAGCTGTATCACCAAAGAATTCTCCTGCTTTTAAATCAGTCACATATTTAGCCATTGCTCGTACTGCTCTTACAGGTGCTGCTAAACCATCAGTTGGAACATAATATCCCCCGTGAATTTTTTCTGGATCAATATAGGGGCTCATTTTTAAAACTTCATCTGGAGTGATTATTTTCGCATCAGTTAATCCATAACTGTGAGCTATACCTAGTTTTCGATAAAGATCTTGATGTCTCTCTTTTGTCTTCGATACTTCAATTCCTCCAACAGTATGAAAACAAGGTTTTCCCTCAAATGATAAGGATCTAAGTAAGTCAACTGTGTACTGTGCAAATTTACACATCATTCTTGAAGGATTAGTTTGAAACACACCTCCTGGTGCATGACTTGTAGAGCCTCCAGTTTCAAACAATGGCCCTTGATCGAGTATAACCATATCTTTCCAACCCAATTGAGCTAAATGATAGGCGGTGCTCGCTCCAACAATACCACTACCAACGATTATTATTCTTGATTTTCTTGCCATTTATTCTTCTTAAAATACCTAATCAGTTCCAAAATTTGATGTCAATATGAAAAAAAACCTAATAGTTAACCGCGTCAATAAGACGATCCTCAAGATAGTCAGCAAATGATCGATTACAACTAAGTAACAATTTAAGATCAAGATTAAAAATAGAACAGTCTACTCTAGCTAATAATGTTTGTGCAGCTGTGGATTTTTTAAAGGATTTTTCTCTAAAGTCAAAATGCGTTAATTTATTTAATATATCAAAACTATTTTTACCCTGAATTTCAAAAAATACTTGTGAGTCAGAAATATTTGTCGCCAATATTAAGGGTGATTTATTTAAGTCAGCTAAGATTTTGTTGAGTTTTTTATTTTCAATTTCTTTTTCAAATATCAAATTCCATTGATCAAAAGACAATTTTGCTAAAGTATAATTATCATTTGAAATTATCCTTAAATTATCTGATGGTGGTAAAAGTTTTAAAGATTTATTTATCTGACTATTAAATTTTGAGTCACCAGATCCTCTTAACAGAATCTGTTGAATAACTTTTTTTTTAATCTCAATACCATCAGATCGGATTACTTCAGTCATGAAACTAACCTTTTATTATCTTCATCATAAAAAACTGGTTTAACTATATCCACACCAATTGTAATCATACTTGATGTAGAAGCATAAGCTTTTGTTCCAATCATAGAGCGGCCATTTTTGATAACAGCTAATGCAAAATCATGACCTAATGTAGAACTATAATAACAAGATGTAATATGACCAAGCATTGGGACAGGAGACTTAATTTCTTTATCAAGAATGATATGTTGTCCTTCCTCTAGTTTATCGGCTTTATTCGAGGGAATGATACCAACAAGTTGTTTCCTATCTTCTCTTATAGTATCAGACCGAGTAAGTGATCTTTTACCTAAAAAATCTTTTTTTGATTTACCAATCATCCAGCTAAGTCCCAAATCTATTGGCGTTATAGAACCATCTGTGTCTTGGCCAACAATAATATAACCCTTTTCTGCCCTTAAAAGATGCATTGCTTCCGTGCCGTAGGGAGCAAGACCAAATTCTTTTCCAACACTTTGAATGTAATCCCAAATTTTAGGGGCACTATTTGACGGAATATATATTTCGTAACCTAACTCCCCGGTAAAGCTTGCTCTTAGAATTCGTATTGGA
The DNA here is from genome assembly GCA_902539635.1 of uncultured Alphaproteobacteria bacterium. Lineage (GTDB taxonomy): Bacteria > Pseudomonadota > Alphaproteobacteria > HIMB59 > HIMB59 > HIMB59. The sequence continues at coordinate 29,217 of CACBJQ010000007.1, read as the reverse complement.
ACACCATTAAATTCATGAAATTGGAAAGTCATAAATGGAAACTCCTCATTGCTAAAATTGATATTTGGAAAGGCTTTTTTCATAATTTCTCTTGTTTTTGGTCCACTTATGTTGAACGTTGCATATTGCTCTGTAATCGAGTTCATAAAAACTTTTAAATTTGGCCACTCGGTTTGAGCATATTCCTCCATGCAACCTAAAACAGTAGCAGCACCTCCAGTAGTTGTAGTGGCAATAAAATGCTGATCAGAAATTTTACAAATTATCCCGTCATCTTTTACCATTCCATCTTCTCCCAGCATAAGAGCATATCTTGCAGATCCTTGTTTCATCTTAGTAAAACTGTTTGTGTAAATTAAATTCATAAATTCCAACGCATCCTCACCTTTGATCTCAATTTTTCCTAATGTGCTCCCATCTAAAATACCTGCGTTTTCTCTTACGTTTTTGCTCTCTCGTTGAACAGCATTATGCATAGACTCATCTTTATTAATTTGAAAATACCAGGGCCTTTTCCATTGCCCAACATCCTCAAAAATTGCACCATTTTTTAAGTGCCAACTATGTATTGGTGATTTTCTCTCTGGATCATAAAACTCATAGCAATTTCTACCAGCTATTGCAGAAAAACTTAAAGGAGCATAGGGTGGTCGATAAATAGTTGTGCCAACTTCATTTACTTTTTTATCTAGAAGATCAGAAACTATTCCCAGTGCATTAATACTACTAATTTTACCTTGATCGGTTCCCATGCTATTTGTCGTATATCTTTTTAAATGTTCAATTCTATCAAATCCCTCTGTTATTGCTTGACGGATATCTTTAGTTGTTACATCATTTTGTAAGTCAATAAATGATTTAGCCCATAATGATTTCTTTTGCGGAGAGACCTCCCACAATTTTTCAATATGATACTTAGTGTTTGTATTTAATTCGAGTTTTAAGTCTAATTTTTTGACTTTAAAAGCTTTCAATTTTTCATTTATATCAGAATTTAAATTATCAAAATTAAATTGTCCTGAAGCAGAACCAAGAGTTATGGTAGGTTGAAAAGGTTTTGATGGTTTGTAAGTTAAATCTTTCTCATCCCAATCTAATAAACCTTTTGATTGAGTAAATAAGTGAACATCTGGATTTATTCCACCTGACAAACATAAGCAGTCACATTTAATTTCATTTAAAGCACCAGAACTATCTTCAATAAGAATTTTTTCAATTTTTTTGTTTCCAAATGCTCCTTTTATTTGTGAATTTGTGTAGAGAGGAACATCATTTTTTCTTATTAAGTCAAACAAATTTGGCTCAATTCCTTCCCCGGATCGTGAGTCGATATATGCTTTTGGTTTTAAACCAGCTTTTATAAGACTATAAACTAAGCTGTTTGAATTCGAATTATTACTGAAAATAACAGGTTCTTTAGAAGGTGCTAGTCCATATCGGCACATATATTTTTCAAAGGAAGAGCTTAGCATTATGCCTGGTAGATCATTATTTTGAAAAGATAAAAATCTCTCAATGTGTCCATTACATAATATTGTGTGACCTGTACGTATCTTATGTAAAGTGCTATTAACTTTTCCTTCTATCGGTTTAGAGCCAACAAATCTATCTTCAATGGCTACAAGATGATTTATGTAATTATAAGTTGTAACAAGTGTGTTTTTTAAAATCTTTATATTCTTAGAGTCTTCTATTTCTTGTATAGTTTCTTTTAACCAAACTTTAGGCTCTTTGTTATCAATTAATGATATTTTGTTTGAATTATTGATAATGCCGCCAAGTTGCTCTTCAAAGTCAATTAACAACACATCATAATTTGAGTTGATGAAAGATTTAGCTGCGAGAAGTCCATTTAATCCTCCCCCTATAATTGTAACATCGACGTTGTGATGGATATGATTGCTTATGCCTTTGAAATCTTTAGGAGGTTTACCTAGTCCTGCAGCTCTTCTAATAAGTGGTTCATACAAATTTTTCCAAAATTTTTTATGTGGCCCCATGAATGTTTTATAATAAAAACCAGCAGTAAAAATTGGTGAAAATAAGTTATTGATACTTCCAAAATCGTTTTCAAGAGAGGGCCATTTGTTTTGACTTTCAATTTCCATTCCCTCATAAATTTTTTTTATAGTTGCTCTTGTGTTTGGTTCGGAATACTCACTAATTATTTGGACTAGAGCATTTGGTTCCTCTATACCACATGTATAAATCCCTCTTGGTCTATGGTACTTAAAACTTCTTCCAACAAGGTCAATATTATTTCTTAATAGAGCTGAGGCTATAGTATCGCCTTTGTAGCCAAAATATTTGACCCCATCAAACTTGAAGCTAATTTTTTGATGAAATTGAATAAATTGATTATCTTTTAAATTTATAGATTTCATTTTTCAACCGTAAAATTACCCGACCCCACTTCTGGTTCACCAGAGGGCGTTTTAACAACACTTTTAAAATTATTTAAATTTGGTTTTTTTTCATCGAGCTTGTATGTCACCAAAATTTCATCAGTAGATGTATCTCTTACACAATTAAACCATTTGCGACAACCATGTGTGTGTACCCAGCGCTCATAAAACAAACCTTTCGGATTTGCTCTTATAAAGACATATTCTCCCCACTCACGATCACCAATTTCTTTTGATCCATCGGGTCTTTTTACATGCGCCTCTCCCCCATTTGAAAATTCCGATTGATCTCGTGGGCCGCAATAAGGGCAATTAATTATGAGCATATTTATTAATGTGCTACGGCTGCAGCACCGTGTTCGTCGACTAATCTTCCACTTGCAAATCTATCAAGATTAAAAGCACTATTAATTTGATGAGGTTCATTTTTTGCAATGGTATGTGCGAAAACATTTGCACTTCCAGGAGTAGCTTTAAAACCACCTGTGCCCCAGCCGCAATTAAAAAATAAACCATCAATGTCACATTTACTAATAATAGGACTAGCATCTGGGCAGATATCAACAATACCGCCCCATTGACGAAGCATTTTCATTTTGCCAAATACTGGATAAAGCTCGACCATAGCTCTTATAGTATCTTCAATAATATTAAAACCACCTCTTTGAGTGAAAGAATTATAACTATCGGTTCCTGCTCCAATAACTAATTCACCTTTATCAGATTGACTGACATAAGCATGAACTGCAGATGACATTACCACTGTATCAATAATAGGTTTGATTGGCTCAGAAACAAGTGCCTGAAGTGGTTTACTCTGTAAAGGTAATCTGATACCCGCACTCTCTGCTAAAACACCAGTATGACCTGAAGCAACAACTCCAACTTTATTTGCCCTTAAAAAACCCTTGGAAGTTTCTACACCTTCTATTGTTCCATTTTTAGTCCTTATTTGATGTGCCTCACAATTTTGAATTATATCAACTCCCATCTCATCAGCACGCATTGCAAAACCCCATGCTATTGCATCGTGTCTTGCTACACCACCACGAGGTTGGTAAGACGCACCAAGTACTGGATATCGAAGATTGTCAGTGTTCATGATAGGAACCTTTTTTTGAATTTCTTCTTTAGATAACCAAAATGAGTCAATGCCATTTAAATTATTTGCACTCACTCTTCTTTTAATCTCCTTAATATCATGTTCGTTATGGGCTAAATTCATAACTCCTCTTTGACTAAACATCACATTGTAATTGAGTTCACTTGATAGGTTTTCCCATAATTTCAAAGAGTGTTCGTACAAATGAGCACTATCATCCCATAAATAATTTGATCTTATAATAGTGGTATTTCTTCCTGTGTTACCTCCACCAAGCCATCCTTTTTCAATTACAGCAATATTTTTTAATCCATGTTCTTTTGCTAAATAATAAGCAGTTCCAAGTCCATGGCCCCCACCACCAATTATTATGACATCATAAAACTCTCTTGGTTCAGGACTTCTCCACATTTTTTGCCAATCTTTATGGCCAGATAGTGCGTTCTTTGCGAGGCTAAATATTGAATATTTTTTTTTCACATCAGCAAATTAGCAAAAAATAAAATAATCAGCTAGTTATTTTCAGGGGCGAATTGTCGTTAATTTTTTTAAAAATTTTTGGGAACTTCCACTGCAAATCACAGTCTACATTGGGGGCTTGAGCTGAACTATTTATGTCGTTTTCACATATTGTTCTAATTTCAAAGCTTATCCTTGTATTTTCAGACTTTTCTTTTGATGAACTATGTAAGTGGGCACCTGAAAAACATAAAATTTCTCCTGGTTTAATAGTTACAGGTACCATTTTAGTATTGCTTGGTAAATCCTGCTTTAATTGCGGGGCAGAGGGATAAGAAAAATCCCCTTTTTTTCTATTGGCTAAATAAATGTTTAAATCCCAAGTCGAAGTAGTGTTTTTAACAGGAACATCAAAATAATCTGGATAAAAAATCATAGTATTTTTTTCCTCTACATTGCTTACTGGTGCCCACCAATTAATTTGTTGATACAAATTTGTTCCCCAAGTATCACGATGAATATTTATTCTAGATGCTTCTCTATAAGGTAAGTTATTTTCTGCTGGTGCTACTCTTACCACAAATCGATCCCAAAAAGTTCCACCTTTATTAAATCCAATTTCATCTAAAAAGTTAGAAAATATTTTTCTGAAATCTTCATGGTTTTTTAATTTTGATACAATATCCTTACTTATATCCTCAGAATTTTTTAAATAGTGTATTTTTTCTATTTCACCATCATAAATATCTTGTATTTTATTTTTAATTTGGGTTATTAAATCATTTGAAGTTTTTGATTTTTGAAATACAAAAACTTTTCCACTAAAAATATCTTTTTTAAATTCTAGAAGATTTGAAATTTTTTCTATTGGTATAAACATTCACTTTATATCACCAACATATACCCCAAGTGCTAAAGCAGTTTCAATTAGAGGATCGGATCTATCTACAACTTTATAAGTAGAAATTCCTTCACTAATTGGAACATCAACAACTTTCCTATCTCTCCAGGCAACCATTCTTCCATATTTTCCTTTTGCTATTAAATCAACAGCATAAACTCCAAAAGCACTAGCTAAAATTCTATCACGTGGAGTAGGAGGTGCACCTCGTTGAACATGCCCCAAAGAAGTAACCCTACACTCTATATCAGTGCTTTTCATTATTTCCTCTGAAAGATAATTACCTATTCCGCCTAATCTTTTTTGACCATCAGCATATTCAACAGTATAACTTTTTCCGTTTTCTGTTTTTACTGCCTCTGCTACTACAATCAGCGAATGAACTATTCCTCTATTTTTCATTTCAGTGAGTTTATTGACAATTCCTTTGATAGAGTAATTTAATTCAGGAATTAGGATTACATCTGCTCCACCTGCAATGCCTGCGTTAATAGCTATGTGTCCTGCGTCTCTCCCCATTACTTCTAAAATCATCGTTCTTTGATGACTTGCAGCAGTTGTTTGTAAGTTATCTAGTGCTTGGGTAGCAACATTTACAGCTGTATTAAACCCTATGGAGCTTTCAGTGGCTCCCACATCATTGTCAATTGTTTTAGGTATGGCTACAATATTTAAGTCACCTCTTTTTGCAATTTCAGTTAATATCGACATGCTTCCATCTCCGCCTATAACAATAAGCCCATCAAGACCTAATTCTTTGTAACCATCAATAATGTCTTGGGATCTATCTTTGTATTTACCATCTGGCATGGGAAATTTAAAAGGATTACCTTTACTTGTTGTTCCCAAAAATGTCCCACCTTGTCTTAGAAGAGAACCGCTAAAAGTTTGATAGTCTAATGGAACATAAGCAACTGGTCTTTGCATTAAACCAACAGTGCCATCACGAATACCCATAACATCCATCTGATATGTATTTTTAGCTCTAAAAAATATCGATCTAACTGCCGCGTTTAAACCACCACAGTCTCCACCACTAGTAAGAATTCCAATTTTTTTCATTTAAAATTTATCTGAGTCCCACAACCACGCTGCCCCTCTAACACCGCTGGAGTCACCGTGAGTATTCCGTAAGATCTTATTTCTTATCTTATCACTAAATGTGTATTTAGGAAGTAATTTAGGTATATTGTCATAAAGTCTACCGACGTTTGACATACCTCCACCAAAAACTATTACCTCAGGGTCAACGATACCTATCATTACAGATATTAATCTGGCAAAACGATCTTCATATAATTCAAATTCTTTTTTTGCTCTTTCATCTCCATTTGCTTCCAAAGCGACTATTTCTCTTGTTCTTAAACTGGTGCCGTATTTCTCGTTAAATAATTTTGTAAAACCTATTCCTGATATAAATTGCTCAGCACATAAGGGTCTTTTGCAATTCCCTACATTACATCGGACATTAGAATTAATTTCCTCCTCAGTAGGATAGGGTAATGGTTGATGTCCCCAATCTCCTGCAATTTGGTTAACGCCCTCAATTACTCTCTTTTCATAAACAAATGATCCGCCAAAACCAGATCCAATAATTACACCCCAAACTGATTTATAATTTGCCCCAGAGCCATCGATAGCTTCAGATAATGCAAAACAGTTAGCATCATTCATGATACGAATTTCTCTGTTTAAACTTTTTTCTAAGTCTTTATGAAATGGTTTGTCATTAATCCATATACAATTAGCGTTATTTACTAAGCCAGTTTCATATGAAGAAAATCCTGGTATGCAAACCCCTACAGAATTTTGTTGATCTGTAAATTTATCAAATTCTGAAACTAAAGATTTTACGGTATTTAAACCACTTTCGTAATTTTTTTCATAAGTAGATCTTTTTCTCAGAATTTCTTTACCATTTGAGTCTATTAAAATACCCTCAATTTTGGTACCACCGTAATCAATGCCTATTTTAAAATCACTCATTTTTAAATAGATACCATAAGTTATAAAATATATGTATGAAATCTTTTAAATATATGTATGGATTGTAGTCAAATAGGTTTAAATTTTTTTTATGAAAAAAAGAATTATTAATTGGGGCATATTAAGCACTGCTAAAATTGGTTGGGAGCACGTAATACCTGCAATAAAAAAATCTAAAAATAGTCAGGTTATAGCGCTCGCTAGTAGAAATTTATCCAGAGCAACGGCTCTTACAAAAAAATTTAAAATACCAAAAAGCTATGGTTCTTATAAAGAGTTATATGAAGATAAAGATGTAGATGTAATTTATAATCCTCTTCCTAACCACTTACATATAAAATCAAGTATTGAGGCCTGTAAAAATAAAAAAAATCTCCTATTAGAGAAACCATTATCTTTAAAATCAAAAGATATAGATCCATTAATAAAAATTGCCTCACAAAATAAAGTTATTGTTAAAGAAGCATTTATGGTCAGGCATCATCCTCAATGGCTATGGGTTAAAGAATATATAAAATCAGGTAAGATCGGATCAATATCAAGTATATCAACAGTGTTTTCATACAATAATAAAAATCCAAAAAATATCAGAAATATCAAAAAATTTGGTGGAGGGGCCATCTATGACATTGGATGTTATCCGACTGTCATATCAAGATTTCTATTAGATAAAGAACCAAAAAGAGTTATTGCAACTTCTAAAAATGATAAAAAATTTAAAACAGATATTTTATCATCTGCATTGTTAGATTTTGGAGATATTTTCTCAACCTTTACAGTTGCTACACAAAGCACATATTCACAACAAGTAGTAATTCTTGGCACAAAAAAAACAGTTGTTATTGAAAATCCTTTCAATGCAATTGCGAATAAACCAACTACAGTTGTTATCTACAATGGAAAATCAATCTATCGAAAAGACAACACAATAAAAGTATTTCCAGCGACTGATCAATATGAACATCAAGTTACAAAATTTTCTAATGAATTAATTTATAAAACTAAAATAGATTATGGATTATTAGATGCAAAAAAAAATATGAAAGTATTAGATGCAATTTTTATGTCTATTAAGAAAAAAAAGTGGATTAAAATTTAATTTATTAGTGAGATAATAAAAAAGTTGAATTAATCAATGGGCACTAGAAGGAGCCCATATATTTATATCACCCTCTTTTGCAGCTTTATTAATTTCTTTTATTTCTTTTTTTGAAAATTTTAAATTATCAAGTGCAGCTAAGTTTTCTTTAAGCTGTTTTACGGTTCTAGCTCCAATTAAAGCAGAAGTTATTGCACGATTATTTAATACCCATGCTATAGCCATTTGGGATAGAGATTGATTTCTTCTTTTTGCAATTTTATTGAGTTCATTAATAATTTTAGTATTTTTTTTCGTTATTAAATCTTTGCTGAAAGAGCTATTTTCATTAACCCTTGAAACTTTGGGAATTCCTTTCAAATATTTATTAGATAAAAAACCTTGGGCTAGTGGAGAAAAGGCGATACAACCAACCCCTTTTTTTATTAGAGTTCTTGTTAAATCTTTTTCAATCCATCTATTGATTAATGAATAAGAAGGTTGATGAATTAATAATTTGATTCCTTTGCTCTTTAAAATTGAAATCATTTTATTTGTCTTGTTGGAGGAGTAAGAAGAGACACCAATATACAGGGCCTTACCAGCTTTATAGATACTTTCTAAAGCGTCAGCTGTTTCCTCAAGAGGTGTATTTGGATCAAAACGATGAGAATAAAATATATCTACATAATCCAGCTTCATCCTCTTTAAACTTTGATCGCAACTAGCAATTACATGTTTTTTTGAACCCCATTCACCATAGGGTCCATCCCACATATCGTAACCTGCTTTAGACGATATAATTAACTCATCACGGTATTTTCCAAGATCACTTTTCATGACTTTTCCAAAATTAGACTCAGCACTGCCATAAGGTGGTCCATAATTATTTGCTAAATCAAAATGAGTAATTCCTGCATCAAAAGACTCAAAAAGAATTTTTTTAGACTCTGAAGCCATTCCATTGCCACCAAAGTTATGCCATAACCCTATTGACAAGACAGGTAGTTTTAAACCACTATCACCACAGTTTCTATAATGCATTTTTTGATATCGATTTTTGTCTGAAATATATGGCATTTTTAAAGTAATTCCTCTTTGTATGGCATTGAATTTGCTGCTCCCTCCCTTGTAACAGAAACACCGGCCACAAGATTAGCAAATTCAATAGCTTCTTTGTAGTTTTTATTTTGAGAGATTGCCACACTTAAAGCCCCATTAAATGCATCTCCCGCACCTGTTGTGTCAACTACTGGTTTTTTTAAATTAGAAGCAGGTACTATAAACTCCTCTTTATTGTTTTTAAAATAACAACCATTTTCTCCAAGTGTAATAATTATATTCTTTATCCCTTTATCTAAAAAAAAATTTCCTGCTTTTTTACAGTCTTCCTCATTTTTAATTGATTGACCGTAATAAAAACTCGCTTCCGTTTCATTGGGGGTAAAAAAATCAAAATATTGAAAGTTATCATCAGTTATTTCACTGGCGGGTGCTGGATTTAGAATAGTTGTACAATTAAAATTCTTTGCTTTTTTTATAGCATAGAGTGTTACCTCTTTTGGTGTCTCTAACTGAGTTAAGAAAACATGAGAAGACTCTATTATATTTAACTTTGAGTCGATTAACTTTTCATCGATTGTACCAGCAGCTCCTGGAACAACATTTATTGCATTTTGCCCAGTTTTTTCATTAATCAAAATACCTGCAGCCCCAGTTGATTCATTTTCAGAGATAACCAAACCATCATAATTTATTTTATCTCTCTCATATAAAGAGATTGCAAGATCGGCATAGTTATCTTTACCTACTTTGCTTATAAAAGATACATTACCCCCAGCTCTTGCTGCTGCAATTGCTTGGTTAGATCCCTTACCACCTGGTCCGATAATATATTTTTTTCCTAATATTGTTTGACCTGGTATTGGAATATCATTTGCAAAAAAACATAGATCTGCAACGAATATCCCAAATACACAAATACTCACTTATTTAGTACCCAAACAGTACCATCAGGTTTGACAACTCCTTTAGTTAAGATAAAGCATCCAAATGGTCTAGTTTCGTTTGTTGTTATTATGGCAAATGCTTTCTTGGCTTCATCATAAAATTTAAACCTCTCAATAGATGAAATTTTCCAATGTTCTCCTGAGATTTTCTTAGTTATGTCAATTATTTCTTGGTGAACTTCATTTAACTGATCTGGATTTCCATCAATTTCCATCCTTTGAATAGGAGAGTCAACAAAGCTATCTAGAGGGAATACGGAGAGTATAGCCTCGGCAGCTCTTGAAGCATTTACACCATCAATACGATGAACTCTGGAGTTCATCGAATAGGCAGGAAAATTTGAGTCACATAAAATTAATTTATCTCCATGTCCCATTGCTCTTAGAGTGTGCAAAACCTCTGGACTGAGAATAGGATCAATATTAATAAGCATGGTATATAGAACTAAATTAATTCCTTGAATTCAACTTAATTAATTAATCTTTACTGGTTTGGATCTTAGCTTTCTGACAGTCTCTAGCTCTGCTTTCCTGCAAAGCTTTGGAGGGAGACCTTTATTTATAAGTTTTAAATCTTCAAACACTATTTCGCCCATTTCATAAAATACAGACTCTAGTGCTCCCGCTCTATGTGCTGAGAAAAGAATATTTTTTGATTTACGTATGGGATCATCTTTTTTTACTGGCTCTTCGGGAAATACATCTGTTGCAACTTTTATTTTTCTTTTTTTTGAAATTTTTAGAAGGTCTTTAAAATTCACTACATTAGCTCTACTTAAAATTAGTAAACAAGAATTTTGTTTCATCAGATTCAGTAGCTTTTTATCAATCATATGTTTGTTTTTTGTCGTGATCGAACTTAGAACATATATCACATCTGATTTTTTAAATATTTCATTAAGAGAATTAATTTTACAATTATTATCTTCAAGCAACTTGCTTGGAAGCCAAGGGTCGTATGCAAGAAAATTATTTGTGAAAGGCTCTAACAAGGGTTTTAACTTTTTGGCCAGATCTCCAAAACCAATAAAACTGACAGTGTTATTCTGCAATAAACTAGAATTCATATTACTTTCCAATCCATATTTTTCTTTATTATTAATAAAATCAATATGTGATTGATGAATTTCCCTTTTGAGAGATAAAGTAAAACCAACTGCTATTTCAGCAACTGTTTGAGCAAAAACAGGAGCAGTGGATAGAATATAGATACTATTTCTAAAACAATATTCATAATCCATATTGTCCATGAAGTTGCTCTCAACATTGAATATAGCTTTAAGTTTTGCTGCCTTTTTTAAAATTGAATTCGGAAGATCAGGTTGTCCAATTATAAAATCTGCTTTTGATATATTGTTTTGATAAAAATTTTTTTTATTTTTTATTGGTGCGTTAATAAGTTTGAAATTTTTTTTTAAATAAACAAGCTTATCTTTAGAGAAAATAAGATTCATTTGTCTTGGAAAAGGATCAACAATTATTGTTTTCATTACTTGATTATATCAATTATTTATTTTTTTGATAATCTAAGTTTAAATGAAAAGATCTGAAATTAATGCTGCAATATCTGAAGCTAAAGACATGATCGATAGATATTCGTGGGTTCTACCTAAATGGGGCTATTGGTCTATAGAGGAGTACAACAATAATCCTAACTTAAAAAATTATTTAAAAAATCATCAAATGGGCTGGGATGTTACTGATTTTGGTAAAGGCGAATTTGAAAAAAAAGGTATCACCTTGTTTTGTATAAGGAATGGAATACAGGGTAATAACGATGACAAACCCTATGCAGAAAAGTTATTGTTTATGAGAGAAGGTCAAGAAATTCCTTTTCATAGCCATAAGGTAAAACTAGAAGATATAATTAATCGGGGAGGCGGGGAATTAGTAATTGAATTTTTAGAAGTCGACTCAAATCAAATTGAATTAAACTCTAAAATTGATGTTCTTGTTGATGGTGAAATAGTTTCCGTTGCACCAAGAGAACCCTTAATTTTAAAAAGAGGTCAGAGCGTCACTGTTGAAAGAAACATATATCATAAATTTTACTCAGCTGAGGGCTCAGGAATGGTTATGGCAGGAGAGGTTTCTCAAGTCAACGATGATAATAAAGATAACTATTTTTTAGAAAGTGTAGGAAGGTTTACTGAAATTGAAGAAGATGAAGTTGCGATTCATCCTCTCTGGAATGAAATATAATGCAAAGAGGTATAATTGGCCTTGGAATGTGGTGTGTAGATACCACTTACAAAATAGATAATTTACCTGAGAGAGGTAAATTAGAGCCAATTTCGAATACTTTTCAATGCGTAGGTGGAGGTCCATCAAATGTTTTAACAGATTTAAATTCTCTAGGATTTAAACATTCAATGTACGCAATGGGATCAATTGGACTTGATACAGATGCATCAATTATAAAGAAACATTGTAGAGAAAATAAAATAGAGACTAAATATTTGATTGTATCAAAGCAAATTTCTACTTCTCATACCGTTTGTATGTTTGAAAAACAAAAAGAAAGAACTTTTTTATATTATCCAGGGGCAAACAGCTTACTTGACAAAAAACATTTTAAAATAAACCAATTAAAAACTGCACCTAAAGTTCTTTATGTCGGATATATTACACTACTAGGTAAATTGGACAAATTTGATGTTGACAAAAAAACTCGTTTATCAAAAGTTTTAAAAAAAGCTAAAAGTAAAAATGTGATAACAGTTTTAGATTTAGTTTCAAATAAGCACCCTAAATACAAAAATATTATTGAAAGCTCATTGCCATTCACCGATTATTTGCTTTTGAATGAAATTGAAGCAGAGATACTATTTAATAAAAAAATTTACGACTTCAATAAAAAACTTAATCAAAAAATCTTAACTGAGTTAATTAGTAAAGTTTTCAAAAAGGGTATTATTAGAGGAGTTGTTATTCATAGTCCAACTGAGTCGCTCTATTTTGATAGATCAAAAAAAATCTATACTAAATCAAAGGTTTTACCAAAAAGCAGAGTAATAAATTCGGTTGGAGCTGGAGATGCTTTTTGTGCAGCGTTTATATTTGGAATACATGAAAATTGGGACATAAAAAAAACTCTCAAAAAGGCTCATGCAGCAGGGACATCTATGATGAAAGTTAATGCTTCCTCTGGAAATTTACCTAATATATCTAAATTATAATTTTAAAACTTTTTCAGTGATCTCAACGTCTTTTAAAAGCTTCCTGTCAGGTATGAGTTTATTTTTCTTTAATTCAGAATGGTAAAATTTAACAGCATCTATAGGTTTAATGTTATTTTCAACAACTTCTCTCATAATTTTTACTAATAAGATGGGATCTTCAGCTAAGTTTATTTTTCTACCAAACAAAGCTACTTTTGCACCATATTGACTGGCTTTTTTTATTAATTCAAAACAATCTCTTGTTGTGCCTTTGCTACCCCCAAGAATGCCAACAATAAGATTTTCAGGATCGAAGCTGGCTAGCTCCTCCATTGCTTTTGGACCATTGTAAGCTATTTTCAAAAAAAGAGGTCTCTCATCTTTAGTCTGCCCAGCTATTGCTTTTATAATACAATCGTTAACGTAATCACCCATTTGTCTTATGTTCATATTTAGATCAATTGGGGAATTAAATACTTCTAAAAGATGTTTGAATTTATATTTAGAAGCTTCAATTCTAAACTCTTTATAGGCATTTAACATTGCAAGGTCATAGTCAACATTATTAGAAAACGTTACAGAAAATAAACCTAGGTTAACTAACTTACTTACTTTGTTTATTTGAGCAGACCGAAAAGGTCTAGGGTTAGTTTTTCTATAATTTCCATTTCTCATAAGCCAGATATCGGTCGTATCATTCATTCTAATTGCAGGTGTAATAGTTGAATTTTTAAATAAATTTCTTTTTACGAGATCTTCACCAACTGATGCAGACATCAGCATAATATCTACTAAATCAGATTTAGTCATCGATATCATCGCATTTTTGTAATCTACTAGGTTTTTATATCCTTTTAGTACTTTTCCATTTTCATTTCTTTTTGATCCAGGTGTTGTGATGCCCATTGCTAGATCGCCATCTTTAGCATCTGCTATAATGAAGTCACTTGGAGAATATTTATTATTTTTTATTCTAAGAATTTTTTTATCTAAAGACTTTTTCATAATTTGATTATACTCAATTCTAAAAATAGAAAATAGTTTTATTCTCTATATAATATAAAAATGTATTTAGGTATTGATCTTGGTACTTCTTCGATGAAGTGTTTGCTACTTGGAGAAGAACAAGAAATTTTGTTGAGTGTCAATAGTGAAGACATACCATTGTCCACTCCTCAAAATGGGTGGTCAGAACAAGAGCCATCATTTTGGATAAAAGCATTAGATCAGTGTATCAAACAAATAGTTTTGAAATTTGATTTATCGCAGATCAAAGCTGTATCTTTTTCCGGACATATGCATGGTGCAACTTGTATTGATAAAAATCATAAGGTCATAAGGCCTTGTATACTATGGAATGATACACGTAGTTTTAGACAGTGCAGTCAAATCATGGCTGACGAAACTGTCATGGATATAGCTGGAAATATAGCAATGCCTGGTTTTACATCACCAAAAATCTTATGGATGAAAGAACACGAAAGTGAAAATTTTAATTCAATTGCAAAAGTTTTATTGCCGAAAGACTATTTAAGGTTTTATTTAACAGGAGAGTTTTTTAGTGATTTGTCAGACGCAGCAGGCACTTATTGGTTAGATGTAAAAAATAGAACTTGGTCTAATAAACTTTTAGATATTGGCTCAATGGATATCTCGCAAATGCCTGAAACTTGTGAGGGGACAGAACAAACAGGCGTAATCAAAAAAGAGATTGCAGAAAAATATGGTTTTAGTAACTCTTGCAAAGTTTTTGGTGGAGCAGGAGATAATGCTGCAGCCGCTGTTGGATTAGGGCTTTACCAAGAGGGAAATGCTTCATTATCTTTAGGCACTTCTGGTGTTATTTTTGGTTCAACAAAAAACTTTTTAAAAAATTATGATGATGCGATACATTCCTTTTGTCACTGCTTACCTGAAACATGGCACCTCATGTCAGTGATGCTCTCTTGCACTTCAAATGTTAATTGGTTTATAAATAATTTTAATTCATCAATTGATGAGATTAATAAAGAGTTAAATTCTGTTTTAAATAATTTTTCTGATGTAAGTAGATATCCTTATTATCTTCCTTATCTCACTGGTGAGAGAACACCAATTAATGATCCTCATATAAGAGCAAGTTTTCACGAAATGGGTATAGACACTAATCGAAATACATTAATCTATAGTTTAATAGAAGGTATTTCTTTTGGTTTGTATGATAATTATTCATCCTTAGTTAAGACAGGTATAAAGTTAGATAACATCTTTGTAATAGGAGGTGGTTCTAAAAATGACAGCTGGATACAAATACTTGCTTCATTGATGGAGAGAGATTTATCAATAACTGATGCTTCAGACACAATGGCTGCTTTTGGGGCTGCTAGAATAGCATTTCTTGGTTACAATAATTTAAAACCAAGTGAAGCCCTTAGTCTTCCAAAAGTCAAAAAAATTATAGGTAAGAATGAAATTCAAACGGATATCTTAAAAGACAGATTTTTAAGGTGGAAAAGCTTTTATTTAGGAAAAAATGTCTAGTAACCAAAGAATAGAATTCCCTGAATTAGTAAACAAAATACTAGAGAATGTTATTAAAATTAATCAAAGTCGTTATTTTATTGCAATTTCAGGAGCGCCAGCATCTGGAAAAAGCACAATATCTGAAAAATTAAAGTCTGAACTAATATCAAAAAACCACAAATCAAGTGTTCTTCAAATGGATGGTTTCCATCTAGATAATAATATTCTTGAGACAAAAAAATTAATTGAGAGAAAAGGGGCACCGGAAACATTTGATGTACTAGGTTTATTAAATTGTTTATTAAGATTAAAAAACGAGGGTGAAGTAATTGTTCCTATCTTTGATAGATCATTAGAACTATCAAGATCATCTGCATTAGTCATATCTGAGAATACAAAAATTATAATAGTAGAGGGTAATTATTTATTGCTTGATCAAGAACCATGGAGGAAAATTCATAATTTTTTTGACACAACTATAATGATTGATTGTAATAAAGATATTTTAGAAAAAAGATTAATTGAAAGATGGGAGAGTTATGGGCTATCTAATGATCAAATTAAAAATAAAGTTTATAAAAATGATCTTCCAAATGGATTAAATGTTATTAGTAAAAGTATTTCTGCTGAATTTAATTTAATAAACTAATCTTGAGGTGGTTGCTTAGCACCTGTCATATATGCGACAGCATCAGACATTTCATGTTTCTTTGGGTCAATTACACATAATCGGGTTCCAAGTCTATGAATATGTATTCTATCAGCTACTTCAAACACATGAGGCATGTTATGAGAAATTAATATGATGGGAATTCCTCTAGACCTCACCTCACCGATTAATTCTAAAACTCTTCTACTTTCTTTGACACCTAGAGCGGCAGTAGGCTCATCCATAATAACGACTTTAGTTCCAAATGATGTTGCTCTTGCAACCGCAACACCTTGCCGTTGGCCTCCAGACAATGTTTCAACTAATTGATTTATATTTTGTATGGTTAATAGACCAAGATCAGACAGTCGTTTTCTAGCTTCATCTGCCATTGCTTTTTTATCTAAAAATTTTAAAAAACTACCCATAAAGCCTTTTTGTCTAATTTCTCTTCCTAAAAACATATTATCAGTGATTGATAAAGCAGGTGAAAGTGCAAGGTTCTGATAAACAGTTTCGATACCTAATTTTCTTGCTTCTATGGGTGATGTAAAAGTAACTTTATTTCCATCAAGCAATATTTCACCACTATCAGGTATAACAGCACCACATAACACCTTAATTAGTGTAGATTTTCCAGCACCATTGTCTCCAATTACTCCCAAAACCTCACCTGGATAAAGCTCTAAATCAGCACTATCGAGTGCAACAACTTTACCGTATTTTTTTGACAACTTATTTGCTACTAGCACTGGCTGCATTATGCTGAGACCTTTCTTATCCATTGATCTATTCCAACAGCTACTATAATAAGACAACCTAAAGCAAATCTTTGCCACAATACATCAAGACCTGCTATGGACAGACCTGAGCTAAATACACCCACAATCAAAGCTCCAAATAAAGATCCAATTATAGTGCCCCTTCCACCAAAAAGAGATGTTCCACCTATCACAACAGCTGTGATGGAGTCTAAGTTACCCTCATAAAAAGATGTTGGAGACACTGAACCAACTCTACCTATGGAAACCCATGCTCCAATAGCAACAACAAGACCAGCAACAGCATAAATTGATACTAACATCCTATCAGTTCTAATACCTGATAACTCAGCAGCCTCCTTATCATCGCCAATTGCGTAAACATGCCTCCCCCAAGCAGTTTTATTGAGTAAAAACCAGAGAAAAACGAAAATACCAATCATGAGGAACGCACCGTAAGTGAATACAAAACCCCCAAGATTTATTCTCTCACCCCAAAAGTGCAGAAGAGGAGCATTTACTTCAATATCGGAGCTTCTAATAGATTGAGATCCAGTAAAGAATATTACTAGTGCAAAAAATATATTCCAAGTTCCTAAAGTAACTATAAACGGAGGCAATCTTAAGCGGGTTACTAGTAACCCATTGAAAGCACCTGTTGCAATACCAGAGATAAACCCTACCGCTATTGCTGGGAGGGTTGGAACTCCCATTTCAACAGAAAGCTTACCCATAAATACTGATGCTAAAACCATCATTGCAGCAACACTTAAATCAATTCCAGCAGTTAATATTATTAAAGTTTGAGCAGCTGCAAGAATACCGACAATTGTAACTTGTTGTACAATCAGAGATAAATTAAAAGCAGAGAAAAATTTTCCTCCAGCGATGAAGCCGAATGCAATAACGCTTAATATTAAAATAATAACAGGAACTATTGTTGGATTACCGTGAAGAAAATGTTGAATTTTTTTTAGTGTAGTTTGTTCACCTAAATCAAAAGAGTGATGATCTTGATCTTTTTCACCTATATCAGTTGTGAATTTAGGTTGATCTTTTAGATCTTTAGAAATGTCATCAGAAACTTTATTCATTTAAAAAATATCATAACTTCAGGGCAGAATAATCTGCCCTGAATAATAAAATTATTGGATTAACCCCAACATCTATCCATGCCTTCTTTGACACTAATTGATGGAACTCCGCTAGCAGCATCATCTGTAACTAAGTTCACACCAGTGTTAAAGAAGTCAAGACCTGGAGTATTTTCAGGCTTTGAACCATCTTCAGCCCAAGCTTTAATCGCCTCAACACCAAGTGAAGCCATTAACAGTGGGTATTGCTGAGATGTAGCACCTATAATTCCTCTTTCAACGTCAGCCACACCTGGGCAACCTCCGTCAACTGAAGCAATAAGAACGCTACCATCATCTTTTCCAACTGCTTTTAATGCCTCATAAGCACCAACAGCTGCTGGTTCATTAATAGTGTATACAACGTTTATGTCTGGATCTTTTTGTAGACATTTTTCCATTGCAGTTCTTCCACCTTCTTCGTTACCGTTTGTAACTTCATTACAGATAATTCTTGGATCATCCTCATCTCCCCATCTGGAAACATCTTTTACATCGATTCCAAATCCAGATAAGAAACCTTGATCTCTAAGAACACCAACAGAAGGTTGACTCTCGTTAAGGTCTAACATTGCAATTTTGGCATTAGCAGCATCTGCTCCTAACTTTGCAGCAACCCAAGCTCCACCTAACTCACCTGCCTTGAAGTTATCAGTTGCAAAAGTAGAGTCTGCAGCTGTAATTGGTTCTAGTGGTGTGTCAAGAGCAATGACTAGTAAACCATTGTCTTGAGCATTTTTTAATGGAGTAACAATAGCTTTTGTGTCAGATGCAGCAATTAAAATACCTTTTGCACCTGAAGCAATACAAGTCTCAATAGCTCTTACTTGAGTCTCATGGTCACCATCAACTTTACCCGCAAAGAATGATAATTTGACACCTAATTCATTAGCTCTCGCTTCTGCTCCTTCTTTCATTTTAACGAAGAAAGGATTGATGTCTGTTTTTGTAATTAAGCAAGCTTCAACAGCGTGGCTTCCTGCTTTTGCTGGCAAGGTAGCAAAAGTAAAAGCAACAGCCATAAGTGAAGCTAGAACTAGAGATAATTTTCTCATAGTTATTTCCTCCTATATATAGTCATATTCACAATATCCTATTGTCATGTCAACATGCTAGCTAAATTTTAATTTTTTAGTCTTGATTTTTCACGAAATGTTTATCAACTATTTCTTTCCATGAACTAAAAGAATTTCTTATAGAGTCATCGTTATTAGGAATAATTTTAGAGTCTTTCACCTTAAAATCGTTTAAACCAGTGGTATTTTTTAAATTATGATAATACTGCATTCCAAAAAGTAACGCACCATACGATGACATATCCTCCATTTCAGGGATATTTAACTCAATTTCTAAAAGGTTACTAATAATTTGAAGGAAAAACTTATTTTTTATCATACCACCATCAATGGATAAATTTTTTAAATCAAGATTTCTTGATTTTTTCATAAACTCTAAATACACCACCACTTGATAAGCAACAGACTCTAATCCAGCTCTGACCAAATGATTGGTATTTGTAGATGCACTTATTCCAAAGAATGCAGCCCTAGCGTCTGATATCCAAAATGGAGGACCTAGCCCTGAAAAGGCAGGTATTAGATAGACTCCATTATTATCTTTTTCTTTTTTTGATAAGACTTCACTATCCTCAGGCTTATCAATTAATTTTAAATTGTTTTTAAGCCATGTAATCGTTCCTCCAGCGAATGAGTTTAGGCACTCTAATGCATAGATATTCTGTTTATCACTTGTGAAAGCCAGGGAGGTTAGTGAATTTTCATCGATAATCATCTCATTGCCAATGTTTGTTTGAATGTTAAAACCAGTTCCTGTCGTGATTTTAGTATCACCTTTATCAAAACAAAAATTTGCAAAAAATGAAGCTTGCGCATCACCAGCAACTCCAATTATAGGTATTAACTTTTTAAATGCTTTATTAAAATCACTCTCTCCAAAAATATTTGAACTATTGAGTATTTTTGGAAGTTTCAAATTATTGCAATTAAAAATATTTAATAAATTTTGATCCCACGAATTTTCTAAACAATTAAATAATAAGGTTCTTGATGCATTTGTAGTATCAGTCACATAAGAATTTAGGTTTGTAAGTTTATAGATGAGATATGTTTCGATTGTTCCAAATAAGATATCCCCATTGTCAATTTTCGATTTAACTTCTGATTTGTTCTCATAAACCCATTTTAATTTACTGCCAGAAAAAAAAGTATTTGGTTTAAGACCAGTTTTATCAATAATTTCATTATTTTTTGACTTATCGTTTAGAATATCCTCACAAATTTTTTGACCTCTAGTGCACTGCCAAACAACTGCATTATGTATTGGTTTTCCATCTTTTTTATTAAAAAGTGTAAATGTTTCTCTTTGGTTAGTTAGACTGATGAATTTAGGATTTGACATAATTTCTGATGCCTTTTTAACTAACTCTAATAAGTTTTGATAAATTTCTTCTAAATCGTGTTCAATATAACCTTCATCTGTAATTATTTGCCGGTGTCCCTTTTGAAATCTTTTTACGATCTCTAATTTTTCATTAAAAACAATAACTGTTGTAGATGACGTACTTGAGTCAATAGTTATATAACTCATTTGTTAAGTAAGTCTTTTGATATTTCAGCTATCTTTTCTGGACTCATATCATAATGATCTAATACATCAGCTTGAGATCCATTAATCATATATTCATCAGGTATTCCAAGTATTTTGAGTTTTACATTTATATTGTTTTGAGCAATTAGGCTCGCACAACATTCACCAAGTCCTCCAAATATACTATGTTCTTCGACTGTTAAAATTGCCTTAGAGTTTTGAGAAAATTCTATAAATGTGTCTTTATCAAAGGGCTTTATTGTATGCATACTGATAATTGAACAATAAATATTACTTTTTTTTAAAATTTCACTAGCCAAGTATGCTCGTTGCAAAGTTTCACCAGTTGCTACAATTGTTAAATCCTCTCCTTTTTTTACCACAATAGATTTTCCAATTTTAAATTTTGTGCCTGGAGGATGAATATCCATCATTGGTTTTTTCCCATACCTAATGTATAGGGGATGATTATATGAAATAGCTTGTTTTATAACTTCGGCTGCCTCAAAGTTATCCGCAGGTGCAACTATTGTCATGTTATTTATTGCTCTTAAAGTAGCAAAGTCATGGATGGAGTGATGTGTAGATCCAAGCTGTCCATAACTTATTCCTGCACTAATACCTATTAACGAAACATTTAGGTCAGAGTAAGCAACATCATTTTTTATTTGCTCTAAAGCCCTAGCAGTTAGAAAACTTGCAGGTGATACTCCAAATACAATCTTTCCCCCCGCAGCCAATCCTGATGAAACTCCAACCAAATTTTGTTCAGCAATGCCAACTTCAATGATTTGATTAGGCAATTCTTTACCAAAAGGAACCAATTTACCTGATCCTCTCGAGTCACTAGTAACAACTATAATATTTTTATTTTTCCTTGCCTCTTTAAGTAGTGTCTCAGAAAAGACCTCAAGATTTGGTTTACCAATTTTATTCATAAGAATTTAGTTTCTCATTTAACTCTGAGATAGCGCTTTCATATTCATCCTTACTCGGTACTTTGTGGTGCCAGTTAATCTGATTTTCAATAAAACTTACACCCGATCCTTTAGTTGTTTTTGCAATTATTACAGTTGGCTTATTTTCCTTAACGGGGACATGCTGAAATACATATAAAAGATCAGAAATATTATTTCCATTAGTAGAAATAGTTTCAAAACCAAAAGACTTAAATTTTTTATCAATTGGTTCAATAGGATTTACATCTTCAGTTTTTCCAGTTATTTGTAAATCGTTTCTATCAACAATTACAATTAAATTATCTAAGTTATATTTTGAGGCAGTAGTACAAGCCTCCCAAACGGAACCCTCTGACAGCTCTCCATCTCCCAATAAAGAGAACACTTTATTGTTTTTTTGATCAATTTTTTTGCATATTGCTAAACCCACAGCGACTGAAAGACCGTGACCAAGGGCTCCAGTATTATGTTCAATCCCAGGTACCTTTTTTGTAGGGTGACCAATAAAGTGTGAATTAAATTGATTCAAGGTATTTAAATCTTTTTTTGAATAAAAACCGCAATCACATAATACTGTGAATAATGCTTCCACAGAGTGTCCTTTACTTTGAATAAAATGATCACGATCCAAGTTCGGAAAATTTTTGGGAGAAATGTCCATAACTGAATTGTAAAGAACATTCAAAATATCAATACAAGAAAGACTCCCCCCAGTATGACCTGCACCAGATTGAAAAATTATTTCAAGAATAGTCTTTCTATACTCTAATGATTTCTTTTTTAAATTTTTCTCATTCATAGCGAATAGATAAAGAATATCCCCTTTCTAGGCTTGATCAATTATTATATATTACATTTAGTAAGGTAGGAGGTAATAAGACGTGTCATCAACATTAGGTATAATAATAGGTAATAGAGATTTTTTTCCAGATCATCTTATTACTGAGGCTAGAAATGAAGTTTTAAATATTTTCAAGAATAAAGGTTTAAAACCTATTATTTTAAAAGACTCAGACACCAAGCTGGGTGGAGTGGAAACATTTCTTGAAGCTCAAAAGTGTGCTGATCTTTTTAAATCCCATAAAGATGAAATAGAGGGTATATTAGTGGTCTTACCTAATTTCGGTGATGAAAAAGGAGTAGCTGACACAATTAGACTATCAGGTCTAGATGTGCCAGTTCTCGTTCAAGCAACTCCAGATGATTTAGATAAAATGCAACCCTCGAATAGAAGAGATGCTTATTGTGGTAAAATATCTGTTTGTAATAATCTTTATCAATATGGAATAAAGTACTCTTTAACAAAAAGCCATGTTGTAAGTTTGTCCGGAAATGAATTTGATCATGAGCTAAATAAATTTATTTCAATTTGTAAAGTAGTGAAAGGTATGAGGAGAGTCAGAATAGGAGCTGTTGGAGCAAGACCTCAAGCTTTTAATACAGTCAGGTTCAGTGAAAAAATTTTAGAACGCCATGGTATTAGTGTCACCACTATCGATTTATCAGAAGTCCTTGGTAAAGCTAAAGAACTTAATGATGATAGCAAAAAAGTTAAAGACTCGATGAATAGAATTTCAGGTTATGGAGATACTACTGCTACCCCATATGAAAAATTATTACAGCTTGCGAGGCTCGATGTTGTTTTAAATGATTTTGTTGAAACAAACAAACTTGATGCTACTGCTATTCAATGTTGGACAAGTGTTCAAGAAAATTATGGATGTAATGTTTGTACGTCAATGAGTATGATGAGCGAAAATATGCTTCCAAGTGCTTGTGAAGTAGATGTCACTGGAACTTTAACGATGTATGCTATGCAATTAGCCTCAAACAATCCTAGTGCTTTAGTTGATTGGAATAATAATTATGACCAAGACGAGGAAAAGTGTGTTTTATTTCACTGTGGAAATTGGGCTAAAAGTTTCCTCCCTGATTTGAAAATAAGTACAGCACCTATTTTGGGAAGTGTTTTTGGTGAGGAAAAAACCCATGGTGCACTTGAAGGTAGAACCCCATCCAATCCTCTAACTTATGGAAGGATTTCCACTGATGATAACTTAGGTAAAATAAAATGCTACTTTGGAGAGGGAGAGCTAACTGATGATCCTTTAAACACTTTTGGTACAAGAGCTGTTGCAAAAGTACCTAAGCTTCAAAAATTAATGCAATATGTTTGTAGACACGGTTATGAACACCATGTAGTGATGAATGCTTCAAAAACGGGTGAAATATTAAATGAGGCTTGTGGTAATTATCTAAATTGGGAAACTTATATTCATAGTTAATTTAACTAATGTGCTTTGATTTATTATAAGTAAAACACCAGAAATACTTATAATTTTTGATTATTGAAACTTTTTGATGTTTACTCTGATTTTTTTTGTCGCAAATGATCAAATTGCATGATTTTAAGTAACAAATGTTTTGGATTTGCTTGAAAAAATTAATATTATGCTCTCGTTATAATTAAGGAGGAATTTATGAGAAAAATAATTCTTACAATTCTTGTATCATTCTTATCTCTTTCTGCATTTGCTGAAAGATATGTAATGGTAACACACGGTGAGGGTAAAGACCCTTTCTGGCCTGTTGTGCAAAAAGGTGGTGAAGATGCTGCTAGACACGTAGGTGCAGATTTTGAATATATCTTCAACCCTTCAGGTGACATGGGTGACATGGCAAAATCAATTGCTGCTGCTGCAGCAACTCAGCCTGATGGAATGGTAGTTTCACTTCCAGATCCTGAAGCTTTAGGTCAAGCAATTAAAGACGCTGTTGCTGCTGGTATTCCAGTCATCACAATGAACTCAGGTCTTGAGTCTTCTGCTTCACTTGGTGCACTAATGCACGTTGGTCAGCCTGAATACCTTGCTGGTCAATCTGCTGGTGCAAGAGCAAAAGCTGAAGGTGCTACAAAAGCTCTTTGCATGATTCAAGAAGCTTACAACACAGCTTTGACAGATAGATGTGGTGGTTACGGTGAAGCTATTCCTACTGAATTAGTAGATAGCTCAAACGATCCTGCTACTATCCCAACAAGAGCTGCTGCTGGTTTACAAGCAAACCCAGATGTTGATGCAGTATTATCAGTTGGTCCGCACGTTTGTGTTGGAGTTCAACAGGCTATCGATGAGTTAGGTATGTCAGTACACCACTCTTGTTTTGACTTGAGCCCACCTGTTATGGACTTAATCAATGAGGGTAAAGTTGCTTTCACAATTGACCAACAACAACGTCTACAAGGTTATATGCCTGTTGTAGTATTACACTTATACAACAATGGTGCTGGCCTTTTACCTGGTGCAAACATTCCATCAGGTCCAGGATTTGTTGACAAGTCAAATGCTTCATCAGTTGCTGCTTTAGCAGGTATTGATAGATAGTATAATCTTATAAATCTTGAAAAGTGGGTAGTAAACTGCCCACTTTTTTTATATTTAAGTATAATTAAACTGAATGATCTTTATTAAAATTATATAAATTAAATTATGGCTACAACCTCAACTCCCCAAAGACAAGAGTCTGATAGGCACCAAAAGAAAACTTGGCTTACCACACTGGTTTCAAGACCAGAAATTGGACCTATTGGAGTTATGCTGCTTTTATTTGGAATGCTTGGCTATTTCTCCATCCCTGCTGGTGAAATGTCTTGGAACCCTTTTACAGGTGAGGGTTTTAATGCACTAGGTATTAGAAACTTTCTAAGAGTTATATCTCAACTTGGAATCATAGCAATTGGTGCTGGGCTTTTAATAATTGCTGGTGAGTTTGACTTATCTATTGGATCTATGATTGGTTTCGCAGGAGCCTGTATGGCAATGATTTTAAGGTGGGGTTTTTCATTTATTGTTCCCTATATATCTTTTGAGGGAGGTTTCCACATAGAATTTTATACGGTTTTCCACATTGCTGATGTTTCCCCAATACTAGCGATATTTATTACTTTATGTTTCACACTTTTTTTTGGATGGATACAAGGTACCATTGTAGTTAGATCAGGCTTACCTTCTTTCATCGTTACACTTGGTGGATTATTTTTTTTAAGAGGACTTACAGAAGTTTCTCTTCGCTCTTTCAATCATAGACCAGATCAAGCTAAAGGCGCTACAACAGTTACAGAAATCCCAGATATTAAAAATATTGTAAATGTTCCCGGACATGGTGAAATGGTTCGTGAAAAAGCAAAAGCTCTTCCAGAAGCTGACCTTGTATCTTTAGCTCAAACATTACCAGCTGATACAGTAGCAGCAATAACTGAAAGACTCGAATATACATATCAAAGGGTAGCAGATGCCAAAACTCAAATTTTGGTGGATAAAGGCACCAAACCTTTGCAAGAAGCTCTAGCAAATGCTCAGGCTGCTGGAAACGAATATATGGTCGGGATGATACAAGAAAAAATTGCTAACTTTAAAATCGATCCTGTAGTTGCAAAAACTGTCACAGATGTTGATATAGCAAGGGTTTATATAGATTCATTATACTCAGCTCAACCTGTCGCTAACTTTTTTGGTGGAGATATTTTAGAGCCTGTATTTGATTGGCTATATTTTCCAATTGATTGGAATACCAATAATTTTGGAAACCAATTTGCTCCAGGGCTGTACTCTTGTGTAATGATTTGGCTTATTATAGCTATAATCTGTTATGTTGTTCTAAGTAGAACACAGGCTGGTAACTGGATTTATTCTACTGGTGGAAACTTAAGTGCTGCTAAAGCTAATGGTGTGCCTACAGATAAAGTTAAAGTATCTCTATTTATGTTTTCTGCTTTTTGTGCAACTGTATTTGCAACTTGCCAAGTTTTCGAGGTTAATACCGCAGATGCGGCTAAAGGAAATTTAAAAGAATTAGAGGCAATTGCTGCTGCTGTTATTGGCGGTGTTGTGCTAACAGGTGGCTTTGGAACAATTTTAGGTATATGTGTTGGTGCATTTATTTTTGGTATAGCAAAAGAGGCTTTCTTCTATATCCCTGGAATCGATGGATCATTTTATAGAGTCTTTTTAGGTTTAGTAATCATAGCCTCTGCGCTAACAAATGAAAATATCCGAAAAAGAATTATAGGTAGTATATAATGAGTCAAGATAATCAAGCCCCATTTATTGAGATTACAAATTTAGTTAAAAAGTTTGGTACATTCACAGCACTGAACGGTGTCTCCTTAAATGTTTTGCCTGGAGAGGTTCACGCACTTCTTGGTGATAATGGTGCTGGAAAATCAACTCTGATAAAAGTTTTATCAGGTGTTCACAAACCTACATCTGGTGTGATTAAAGTTGATGGAAATGAAGTGAAATTTGGATCCCCAAGAGAAGCTACAAGCGCAGGCATAGGAACTGTTTACCAAGATTTAGCTTTGAACGCACTTACATCGGTTACTAGAAACTTTTTTTTGGGTAATGAGTTAAAAAAAGGCCCAGGACCTCTTGGAATATTAGATTTTAAAAATATGAATGAAATTACTATCGCTGAGATGGGCAAGATAGGAATAAATATCTCTGATCCGACTCAGTTAGTAGGTACGATGTCTGGAGGACAGAGACAAACTTTGGCGATTGCTAGAGCGATATACTTTGGAGCTAAAATATTAATCTTGGATGAGCCAACATCGGCTCTTGGACAAAAACAACAAATGGAAGTATTAAAGACTATAAAAAAAGTCCAACAATTAGGGAATATCGCAATTATTTTGATTACTCACAATGAAATCCATGCGAGGCTAATAGCTGATCGATTTACATTCTTAAGCTTGGGTGAAGTAATAGGATCTGGAAAGTCATCAGAATTAGGCGGAGATGATGTTAAGCGTTTAATGGCTGGCGGCGCTCAAATAGGTGATCTAGCAAAAGAGCTTGAGGACGTATAGTATTTTTTACTAGTAAGAGCTAGGATTATTATCTTTATCAGACTCATCGTGTTTTTGATTAGTTAGCTCTTTAAACTTCCTTACATGAGCTGCCGCAGCGCCTGATAGCAACCTTACATCATTAGTAATGGTAACAAGATCAAAACCCCATTCGGTAGCCTTTGCAGCATACTCTGGAGTTCCACAATGAAGACATGCAACTTTCCCATGTTTATGAGCAATTTCTAAAATTTTCTTTTTAGACTCAATCATCTCAGGTTCTGTTCGATCAAATCCAGGTGTTAACTCTCCTTTGTTCAGTCCTATCGTTAAATCTGCTGTACCAATATAAAGCCCATCAAGACCAGGTGTGGATGCTATATCATCAAGATTATCAAATGCTTCTTGAGTTTCTATCATAGCTAGACAAAAGGTTCCCTCATTTGAATCGTAAAAATAATTTGAACTAACTGAAAAGTTAGCTCTCGTTGGACCAAAACTTCTGATACCCACTGGTGGATATTTACAATCTTGAACAAGTTTTTGCGCTTGCTCTTTATTATTAATCATAGGACATATTATTCCTAATGCTCCTGCATCCATGACTTTAGATATTACGGCGTGATCTAGTCCTGAAACTCTACAAATTGGAGTGACACCACTATTTCTAATACTTTGCAACATTGTAAATAAATCACTAAAGCCAATCATCCCATGTTGATAGTCAATGGTCAGGGCGTCATAACCCTGCTCAGACATAATTTCAGCAGTAAAAGTATTGGGTATTGATAAAAAACTATTTAGAACTATTTCTTTTTTTTGCCATTTAGTTTTTACTTTGTTTTTAATCATTGAGTGTTAGATACTAAAATTATTTAAAAATATAATTATAACAATTATTTATTATTCATGAATAAATGCATAAATTTAATCAATATTTTCCATCCTCCCACTTTTGACAGATTTATAGGCAGTTTCGGCTAAGAGAAGAGCTCTTCTTCCGTCCTCAAAGCCAACAGATACAGGCTTTTTTTCCAAAATTGTTTCGACAAATGAGCTAATAGAATTCATATAAGACTCTTGGTATCTCTCAATAAAAAAATTTAAATAGGGCTCACTCTTATCAACAAACTCTGAATTATATTTTTTCAATTCATGTGGCTTTCTATTTTCAGATATAACCATCCCTTTACTTCCAAACAACTCAACTCTTTGATCGTATCCATAAGTTGCTGATCTAGAGTTGTTTATGTGACATTGTTTCCCCGAGGCTGTTTCCATTATAATCATCAAGGTGTCACTATCATTTAATTCAGATTTTATTTTTGGATCTATTAAAGCATTAGAAATTGCAAATACTTTAACTGGTTCTTCACCAAGCATAAAACGGGCTAAATCAAAATCATGAATTGTCATATCTCTAAATTGCCCACCAGACACTTTTAAATAATCCCAACTCGGCAGACCAGGATCTCTAGATGTAATCAGACATTGATGAAGCTCACCAATTTCACCATCAATATAAGATTTTTTTGCAGCCTGATGACCAGGATCAAATCTTCTATTAAAGCCTAATTGTATTGGAACTTTATTACCTTCAAGTCTTTTTGAAAACTCATTTACTTTTTTTATATCGAGGTCAATAGGTTTCTCACAC
>CACBJQ010000006.1:0-47188 GCA_902539635.1 uncultured Alphaproteobacteria bacterium | reverse complement strand
CCATTATGCTTGCATGGTGAACACATTCATGAAAATGATGATCCTTATGAGCGTGAAAAAAGATTTCTTGATTTTGAGTTATCTTGGTTAGTAAAAAATTTTAAAGGTTTAAAGATAACTTTAGAACATATAACAACTAAAGATTCTGTAGATTTTGTAAAATCGCACAAAAATATTGCAGCTACTATAACAACACATCATTTACTTGAAAATACAAACACTTTTCTTGGAAATTTTTTAAGACCAGAAATATTTTGTAAACCTGTAATTAAAAGTGTAAATCACCAAAAATCATTATTAAATGCCGCTCTTTCTGGCAATTCAAAATTTTTCTTTGGTTCTGACTCAGCTCCACATCTTAAAAATCGCAAATTTAATGAGTTTTGTTGTGCTGGTGTATATTCCACAAAATATTCTGTCTCAAATATATTGGAGCTCTTTTACACCACAAAAAAGTCAAATAATTTAAATAAATTTTTGACAATTAATGGATGTAAACATTATAACCTTAAGTTTAATAACACTCTAATTTCATATTATAGAAAAAAAGATTTCACATTTAAAAAATACTCTAAATTCAAAAACAATAGTTTAATTAACTATAATCACTTTAAAAATTACTGGTCTAAAAACTAGATTAGAACTTTTGTAAAATGGCCCATTTTTCTGCCAGTTTTGGACTCTTTTTTGTGATAATCATGAAAATATTCATTTTCTTTGAATGATTTCCCACGATAGTTATAAATATCGTCCCCTAGAATATTTATCATTTCAGATTTAGATTTTAATGAAGGCTCTACCTTTTCAAGATCACATACGGATCTGATATGAGACTCAAATTGACAAACATTGTATGACTCAATAGTTAAATGTCCTGAGTTGTGAACTCTGGGAGCTATTTCATTTAATAATAATTTTTTTTCTTCATTTATAAAAAATTCTAAACAAAAAGTTCCAACATAGCTTATTTTTTCTGCAAAATTATAAGCATGGTTTGTCGCTTCTTTAATGATCGATTTCTCTGAGTTAGCTGGTGAAAATGATTTGAAAAGAATTTGATTTTTATGAATATTTTCAATTGGTTGATAGGTAAAAATAGTACCATCTTTATACCTGACAGCAATGATAGAGATTTCTTGTTGTAAATTAATTTTTTTTCCAAAATATACTCATTATTTGGTATGTCAGATATATCTTTATAACTATTAATTACTATTTGACCTTTACCATCATATCCAAGTTTGCGAGTCTTCAATATTGCAGGAAAAAATTTAGGATCAACTGATTTTAAATCAGATGTATTGTTAATTTCCATATAGGGAACAGTAGGGATATTAATCTTATTTACATAATTTTTTTCAGTTAATCGATCTTGAATAATTTGATTAATTTCAGAACTAGGCGAAATTTTAATCTTTTGTTCAATATATGATAAAGTTTTAAAAGGGATATTTTCAAACTCATAAGTCACAAAATCACATTTTTTAATAAAATTATCTATCTCGTGAAAATCATCATACTTTTTTATTAAGAAGTGATTTGCATATTTAATTGCTGGGGAGTCATCAGTATCAGAGTATATAAAAGTTTGAATATTTAATTTACTAGCCACTTGGCATAACATCATACCTAATTGACCTCCACCTAAGATACCGATGATCATTATCTAGGTGTCTTTTTAACTTTTTTTGTTTGAGCCAGTCTCCATTTTACTAAACTTCTTTCAATATTGGGGTCATAATTACTAATAATTGAAGCTGCATATAATGCAGCATTTTTGGCTCCATTTTCACCAATAGCCACAGTTCCAACTGGAATGCCAAAAGGCATCTGAGCTATTGAAAGTAAACTATCTAGGCCTTTTAGTGTTTTTGACTCAATTGGTACCCCGATTACTGGAATATGAGTTATAGCTGCTATCATGCCTGGTAAATGAGCAGACCCACCAGCTCCAGCAATAATAATCTTAATACCTCTGTCATAAGCTTGTTCAGCATACTCATAGAGTCTTTTGGGAGTTCTGTGAGCTGAAACTATTTTTTTTTCATGGACAATCTTTAATTCTTTTAGAATTTTACCCGTATGCCTAAGTGTGGACCAATCACTTTGGCTTCCCATTACTATTGAGATTTTAGGGATAGATATTTTCATTTTTTTGAAAACTTTTTTTCAGTGATTTTGAAGTAAAGTTTATAAGGCAATACTTTACCAAATTTCATTATAGAATTAAAAGGAAAAGGGAAGGATATTTCAAAACCTTTTTTATATATTTTACTATAAATAATCCTAGCTGCATCTTTGGGTGACATTAAATATGGCATTTTAAATGAATTTACTTTTGTAGCAGGAGTTTCTACAAATCCTGGACAGATAAGTTTTACATTGAGATTATCATACATTTCAGATTTTATAGCCTCGGCTAGATTAATTAAAGCCGCTTTTGAGGGTCCGTATAAAATAGATTTTGGGAGACCCTTATATCCAGCTGTGGAGGACATTATTGCCAAGGTATAATTTGAATTTAGCTCGAAATTTTTTTTTATTAGCTCTATTGATAAATAAATACTTAAAACATTGGTATCAAAAGTTGCCTTTGCATTTTCAAAGTTAAAATCATTTAGACTATCGGGGATATAAATACCTGCATTTAAAATAAATGTACTAATATTTGCATTTTTTTTAAATACCTCATCTATAATTAGCTTACTTGAGTCAAAATTTGATAAATCTGTTTTTACAAACTCAAATTTTGGATTATCAATTGTTTCATTTGGTATTTTGGTATCATCTCTTGCTAAGCCTATCACATTCCAGCCTTGTCTGAGATACTCTTCACATAGTGCGTAGCCAATCCCACTACTAGCACCTGTTATAAAAACTACTCTATCTTGTGTATTCTTTGATGAATTAGTAGTGGCATGAAGAGGATATAATTTAGCTGCAAAAAATAATTTTTCATTAACCATATTTTTTAAATCAATAATAGAGCAGTCTTGGTTTAAATAGATTGTAAAAAGAATTTCAGTATTTTTATTATTATTTAAAACGAAGGATCTATAGTTTGATAAAATATTTTTATTAGTAATTGGCTTTATTAAATTAGGCATAACTAAAATTTTTTGAAAATTTTTATTATTTTCTTTTAATACGTATTTTAAAAGTTGGCCCTCTCTTAGATGTACATGAAAATCGCAAGGCTTAAAAATTTTGAGCATTTAAAATATTATCTATTTTATCAATTACTTGATTATAAGACACATCATTCATTAAACAATTATTTAAAGTATAGTTTTGAGTTTTACTAACAAGGCTTTCATATGACTCTGATGACCTAACAAGATGACAATGATCAAAAATTTTAGGAAAATAAATATTATCATTTGTGGGACCAAAAAGACCAATTGTTGGAGTTTTACTCAATGAAGCCATATGCATCATGGATGAGTCATTTCCAATAAATAACCTTGATTTTTGAAGTAAACCATAATCGTTGAGAATATGTTGCTTACCACATCTATTAATTACTTTATCACCTAGTTCTGACTCAAAGTGATGAAATTTTGAACTTTCATTTTCTGATCCTAAAATAAATATTTTATCAATGCCTTTTTCAATTAGATATTTTGCTATTTTAACAAATTGTTCTGAAGGCCATTCTTTTGGTGGCCAATTTGTAAATGGTGCTAAACAAGCATAATTTGAATTTGGAAAAATATTACGAACTCTATCGATCAATATTTTAAAATCTTTTTTTAGATCAGTATCAAATCTGTGATGGATTTGTTCATAAATATTTTTACCCTTTTTCATTTTGAATATATTTCTTTTTTTTACTCTCAAAAAATAACCAATGATCGAGGATCTAAAATCTACTATTTCATCGAATTTAAGTGGTGAAAGTTCTTTATAGAGTTTTAACCAATGTAGATTATATTTTTGTTTAGTAAGATTAATTCTTCTAGAAATCATAGAATAATCATCATAAATAGGCATTGGTAAAGGACCAGAAACTAATGTTACCTCAATATTTTTCTTATATTTTCTGATGTATTTATTTAAAACTTGAAGGTTAATTAAGGAGTCACCTATTCTATTTGAAGAAATAAATAGTAAATGCATATATATACATATAGATAATATATTACATGCAAATTGAAACACTTAATCCAATAAAAATTAGAGTATTTGGGGAAGAAAGATTTGATTTCCTTCAAAATATAATTACCAATGACTTAACTAAATTAAAGGAAGAGTTAAAGAGCTATATACTATCTCCACAAGGAAAGATTCTATATGAAATAATAATTACTAAATCAGACGAGTCATATGAATTAGTTTGCTCGAATGATCAAAATGATTTGCCTACATTCTTAAATAAATATGCATTGTTATCTGACGTAAAACTCAGTATTGAAAAAGTTGATAAAAGAGAATTTGATAAAAATTATATTTTAGATCAACTTTCAACTGGAATAATTGACTCAAACCTGCTTAAACAATCCTCTTTACTTCCATCTGAAGTCAATGATGAATTAGTAGACTATTCGAAAGGATGCTTTGTAGGTCAAGAGGTAGTTTCGAGGATTAAACATCGACAACTAAATAAAAAAAAACTTTCAATTAAAGTTTTTGAGAAAAAACCTCAAAAACTTCCAACTAATTCAGAAATATTATTACAAATAAATAATTATTACATACTTAGGGAGCCTAGAGTTAATAAATAAATTACTTAAAATATTGAGAGTAATAATTTGCTATTTCAGAGAGTGATACTTTTTCTTGCTTCATGGTATCTCTATCTCGCACCGTAACTGTTTGATTTTCTAAAGTTTCAAAATCAATAGTAACACACAAAGGTGTCCCAATCTCATCATGTCTACGATAATTTTTTCCAATATTTCCTGTATTTTCAACCATAACTCTTCCTAAACCAAGTGATTGTAACTCTGATTTGACATTATTTGCTGTATTGACCAAGTCAGAATTATTTCTCTTAAGAGGAATGACTGCAGCTTTAATTGGCGATAAATGAGGTTTGAGTTTTAACAATGTTCTCTTATTTTCTTCCTCTGAAGTATAAGCTTCGTTTAAAATTGCCAAAACACCCCTTTCAACACCTGCTGAGGGCTCAATAACGTATGGTATAAACCATTCATTATTTTCTAAATCTTGAATAGCTAATTTTGTTGTAGAATTTTTATTTTCTTGAACTTTAGCTTTAATATTAAAATCTTTTTGATTTTTAGAATGTGATCCTAAATCAAAATCAGTTCTATTTGCAATACCCTCAAGTTCCTCAAGGCCATGTGGAAAGTCATACATAATATCAAAAGTTGCTTTGGAGTAATGAGATAGATCTTTTTTTTCTACCTCGAGTAATTTTAATTTCTCTGATTTGACACCTTGATCAGCCCACCAATTTAAACGTTTATCTACCCAATATTTATGCCAACTCTCATCAGAGCCAGGTTTAACAAAATACTCAAGTTCCATCTGTTCAAATTCTCTAACTCTGAAAATAAAGTTTCTTGGAGTGATTTCATTTCTAAATGCTTTTCCAATTTGAGCTATACCAAAAGGAGGAACCCTACTGGTTGAGTCGACAACATTTTTGAAATTTACAAATATTTGCTGAGCAGTTTCTGGTCTCAAATATGCAAATGAACTCCCGTCATCCACAGGACCAATAGCTGTTTTAAACATTAAATTAAATGGTCTAGGATCAGTTAAATCAGTTGATTTGCAATTTGGACATTTTCCGTCTTCAAGTTGATCTGCTCTCCATCTTGATTTACATTTCTTGCAATCAACTAAAGGATCAGAAAATGTATCTTCGTGGCCTGAATATTTTAAAACAGTAGGTGAGGTTAAAATAGTTGAGTCCAATCCCTCAACATCATCTCTTTCATAGACTATTGATTTCCACCAGGCTGATTTTAAATTTAATTTTAGCTCTACACCCATAGGTCCAAAATCATAGAGACCTTTCATGCCACCGTAGATGTCATTTGATTGAAAAATAAACCCTCTTCTCTTACACAGAGATACTAAGTCTTCCATATTTTCTGCTGTCATTGATCAGATACCAAATTTGTTAAAAAGAAACTCTTCTTTTAATTTAGTAATTAAATCCTCACTATTTAAAGAATTAATACCAAGACCAAGTTTTTGTTTGAGAGACTTTGGTTGTTTTATTTTTTTAATTTTAGTCTTTTCTCCAAATTTACTTTTAAAGAAAGACGACTCAGATGCAATGCCATCAATTAAACCTAAGTCTTTTGCCTCATTAGCTAACCAAAAGGAACCAGAGAATATAACTTTTTTATTTTTTTCGCTAAGTTTCTTTTTTCTTCTCGAGGACACCCAATCAATAAAATTTTGGTGTATTAACTTTTGAAGTTTTTTTAATTTTTCCTCATCTTTTTTATTAACTTTTAAAAATGGATCTAAAAAGCTTTTGTTCTCTCCAGCTGTAAATATCCTTCTTTCTACTCCAATTTTTTTAATAAGATCAGTAAATCCAAAACCACCTGATATAACACCTATTGAACCAACAATAGAATTTACATCTGCGTATAACTCATCTGCTGCACATGCAAGCCAATAACCTCCAGATGCAGCTACATCCTCAACAAAACAATAACATTTCACTTTTTTCTTATCTGAAATATCTCTTATTTTTTGTGCAATTAAAGATGATTGCACCGGAGAACCGCCAGGAGAGTTAATGACAATTGATAGTGCATCAAATTTTATTTTCATTACCTTTGAGAAAAGTCCATTCAAATTATCCATATTCAATGGTGCTCTACTTCCAGATGCAATCATTCCTTTGAGATCAATTGAGATTACTGTTTTGTTTGGACTGAACATTATTTAAACCAATTTTCTATATCTTTAGAATACTTTGATAAATTATCGTGGATTATAATTGCATTTGATGTTTTCTCTATAAAATAATTACTTTTAGTGATTTTTAGAAGGGCATTTTTAGGTTTTCTACCTTCAAAGGGTAATAAAGGTGTTGTTGTCACTTCTAGATTAAAATTTCTCAATATATCTAACATAAAATCCATGTTTTCAAATCTATTTATGATAAAAGCTGTTCCTTTTATTTTTAAATAAAGAATTATGTTGATAATCCATTTTTTCAAATTTGACTCAGTTATATATTTTGAGGCCATTATGGAAGGATTTTTGGACTTTAGTACTTTATTTGCAAAATAAAAAGGAGGGTTTGATAAAATTAAATCAAAGTAATTCTCATATTTTTTATCAAAAATGCAATTGTCTTGAACTTTAAATTTTAAATTTTTAAAGTTATTTTCTTTGTGATTTAAAATTGAAATTTTATGATGAGTTTCATCTTTTTCAAAACCAATGACTTCAGATTCTGGGTTTCTATAAGCAACAATTAGGGAAATAGAACCACAACCAGAACCCATATCTAAAATTTTAAGGTGCTTTTTTTTTGCATTAGAAGCCAGAATAATAGGCTCTATACCGCTCCTATAGCCTTTCTTTAATTGATAATATACAATTTTACCATCTAGTAGAAAATCTTTGGAGTATAAATTCATAGTTAATGCAAAAAATTAATTTTGAACAAACCATAAAGTTAATTCATAAAGAAATTAATGTAAAGTTAGTTAAAGCTAATAAAGAGCTTGATAGATTTCTAGTGAGTGCTGTCCCCATTATTCCAAAATTAGGTAATTATTTTTTCAAAAAAAGGGGAAAGCAATTACGGCCAGTTATATGTTTACTATCAAGTAAAATGATAAATAAAAATTATTCGCAAATATCAAGCGATATTGATATGTCTGCTGCAATTGAATTCATTCACGGAGCTACGCTCCTACATGATGATGTGATTGATGAGAGTAAATTACGAAGAGGCCAAAAGAGTATTAACACAATATGGAATAATAAGTTTAGTGTTTTGTTTGGTGATTTTTTATTTTCAAAATCGTTTCAATTAATGACAAAAGCTAATTCTTTAAAAGCAATGGCTTCACTGTCTCAAGTAAGTAGTAAAATTTCTGAAGGAGAATTTTTGCAACTTACTCATGAAAATAATATTCATATTACTGAGAGGAAATATATAGAGATCATATCCTTAAAAACTGCAGAATTATTTGCAGCATCAATGAAAATTCCTGCAATTTTAACTGGTAAAAATTTAACAATAATTTCAAGTTTGAACAAATTAGGATTGTATTTTGGAATAATATTTCAAATCATTGACGATTACCTTGATTATTTTGGAGATAGAGTTACTGGAAAAAAGAATGGTAAAGATTTTTATGAAGGGAAAATTACTCTACCAATAATATTATTATTAAAAAAATCAAATAAAACTGAAGTTAATTTTATTAAAAAAGTGTTCAAAAAAAGTAAAAGATTAAAAAATGATTACACAGAAATAATGAATTTAATGAAAAAATATAAAATTAATGATGATGTAAGAATTTTTTGCGATAAATATAATAAAAAATCTTTAAAAATATTAAAACTATTTGAGGGTTATCAAAAAGATCTTTTTATAAATCTTCTAATAGGTTCGATCAATAGAACTTATTAGTCATATCTAAATTTTTTATTTGGAAATTTACTGTTGTTTACCTCTTTAGAGTATTTTTTTACAGCAATTTTGATATTTTTTGATAAATCATCATATCTTTTTACAAATTTTGGATGATTATTTCCATACATTCCAAGCATATCCTCAGATACTAATATTTGACCGTCACAAAATTCGGATGCACCAATTCCTATAGTGGGTATTGCTAATACTGTGGTAACTTGCTTTGCTATTTTTGTTAACATTCCCTCCAATAAGATGGATACAGCACCAGCCTTTTCTAAACACAAGGAGTCCGAAATAATTTTTTTTAAATCCTCTTTCTTTTTTCCATATATCTTAAATTTCTTCGTAGAACTAAATTTCTGTGGTTGTAAACCTAAATGTGCCATGACGGGAACTTTTTTTTTCTTTAAATACTTTATTACATCTTCTAATTCAGTATTTCCCTCAATTTTTACACCATCGCAAGAAGTTTTTTTCATTATAGATAAGACACGTTTTACAGTATTAGCCTCACTGAAATCTCTATTGTAAGGCAAATCAAAAAAAACTAGAGATTTCTCTGCAGCTTTTTTTACTGCAGTAGCATGATTAATCATTATTTGATCATCAATAGTTCTTGTTGAGTCCATCCCATACAAAACATTGCTCATTGAGTCACCAACTAGAACTACATCAACTAGATCGTCAATGATTTTTGTGTAGTTATAACTATAAGACGTTAGACAAATAATTTTTTTTTTGTTTTTTTTATTAAATACTGATTTAATTGATCTTTTCATGAATAATGATTTAAAAAGTATTCGAATTATAAAAGACTTTCCAAAAAAAGGTATCGCTTTTTACGATATATCTACAATTTTATCAAATCCTCAAATTTTTAACAGAGTTGTAAACTCAATGTCAAAGGAGGTAAATAAATTAAATGCTAATACTATAGTTGGGATAGACTCAAGAGGATTTATTTTTGCCTCAGCTATTGCCTTCAAATTGAAAAAAAAGTTAGTAATGATTAGAAAAAAAGGAAAATTACCAGGCAATACCTTTAATACAAGTTACAAACTTGAGTACGGCTCTAATAAATTAGAAATTCAAAGTGATATGATAAGAAATTCAGACAAAGTTGTGATAATTGACGATATTTTTGCAACAAGTGGAACAATACGTGCATCAATGAAATTAATTAAAAAAACTAAAGCTAAGATTAAAGGTATTGTAGTGCTCTTAGAATTAAGTTTTCTCGGTGGAAGATCAAAAATTAAAAATAAACTTATAAGTTTAAATAAGGTTAATACTTAGAGTATTCTTTTTCTTCAGTTATCTTTGAGTTAGACAAAAGATTAATTTCTTTTTTTATCGAAGCCCTAATATCATTTTTAAAATGTACATCTCTTGATATTTTAATAAAAATCTCTCCAAATTCTTTATTAGCCTCACATTCTCTTTTAGAATTTTCTATATCCCAAAGCTCTTCATTAATATCTTGGAGTTTTTGAATGTTTTTTTTTAATATTTCATCATCTTTCAAAATTAATTTATTACTTTGCTCCATTAGAGCATCTAGCTCAATTTTTATATTCTTTAATTTGTTAGGATCATTAATTTTTTTTAATTTGATATTCAATATAGTAATTTTATCATAAAGCTCTCCAACAGATATCTCAGCTAATATTTTCAATTTTTTCTTCCATAAATATCTGAATATCTTTTTATATCTGACTCTAAAAATTTACTCCCTGTTTGAACTTCAATTAAAACTAATTTCTTTTTTGAGCTCTCATTTAAAACTCTATGTTTTGCTTTTTTAGGTATGAATATATTTTCGTTTTCTGATCTATAAAATGTACGATTATTAATAATTACAGTTGCTTTGCCCTCAATAATTATCCAGTGTTCTGATCTAAAATTATGTGATTGATAAGATAAAACACCTTCTGGTTTTACAACGATCTTTTTAATTAAAAAATCTTTTGATTTGTTTAGTATAATATATGAACCCCATGGCTTTTTGTTAGATTTTATCATGAAAACATTCTCTTTTTTTCATTAATAGACATAAAATTTATTAATAGTGCACAAATAATTAAATTACTCAACAAGGAACTTCCCCCATAAGACATAAAAGGTAACGCAACTCCAACCACTGGTAAAATACCAATAGTCATAGATATATTTATAAGAAATTCAAAAAAAATTTTAAAAGATAATACAAATAAGATTATTTTATTGAAAACTTGTGTAAGTTTATAAGTTTTTAAAACAGGAATTAAAAACATGATAAAAAAGAGTGAAATTAATAACATGGACCCTGTAAAACCGAACTGCTCAGAAAAAATTGCAAAAACAAAATCTGTCTCTTTTTCTGGGAGAAAATCTAAGCTACTTTGAGAACCCTCGAGAAAGCCATTACCTTTTAGCCCACCAGAACCTATTGCAATCTTGGATTGAATAATATGATATCCCTTTCCAAGTGGGTCTAGGTCAGGGTTAAGAAAAATTTGTATTCTATTTTGTTGGTAGGGCTTTAAAAGCGACCATAAAATTGGACTTATCGATAAAATAATGCCTAATGATAATACAGGATAAATTAGTTTAATGCCTGCATAAAAAATAACAACTAGACCTAAAGCTAAAATAATTACAGCAGTTCCTAAATCTGGTTGAATGGCAACTAAAATAAAAAATATTATTGATACAACTAGAGGTAATATTGATTTAAAAAGACCTATAGTTTTTTCTGCATTTAGTTTGTGAAAGTATTTTGCCATAAATATAACTAAAGCTATTTTGGTAAATTCTGATACTTGTAAATTAAATCCAGCAATTTTTATCCATCTTGTTGCGCCCATTCCTGTATAACCAAAGATTAATGTTGTTATCAGTCCAATCAAAACTAATATTAGAAAAATCTCTGCAAAATTAAAAATAAATTTTGGCTCCAACATTATTACTAAAAAAAATAAAGGTAGAAAAAATAAAAATCTTATCAATTGATTTGAAGCCCATGGATCAAGAGATCCGCCAGCGGCTGAGTAAAGGTTAATTTCCCCAATCCAAAAGATTATCAAAAGGATAAAAAAATAAATCCAATTTAGATTAAATATGCTTTTAAATTCTTTAAACATTATTTTTGAAAGCAAAATCTAAAATCTTATGAGCAATTGGTGCCGCTACTGCTGATCCAGATCCACCATTCTCTATAATCACTGAAGCAATATATTTTGGCTTATCATAAGGGGCGTAGCCCACAAATACTGAGTGGTCTTTAAATCTTTCTTCTATTTCCTTTGATTTGTACTGATCGTCTTCTCTTTCACTTTCTTTTATTCTTATTACTTGTGAAGTTCCTGTTTTACCACCTATTTTTACAAATTCTGGATTAGAAATACTCAATTTATATGCGGTTCCTCTTGGCTCTTGAACAACAGCATTAAGGGATTTAAGAATAATTTTTCGATGCTCACTGTTTAGTGATCTACCTGTAAATCTTGTAGAGACATTTTTATCAAGTTTAGGTATCGGATATTTCCCCCCGTTTAATATAGCAGAATATAATGTTGCAAGCTGTAATGGAGATGTTTGATTGTACCCTTGCCCAATACATGTAATTAATGTCTCACCTTGGTACCAACTTTCCTCTAAAAAAGCTTTTTTCCATTTTTTACTTGGAACAAGTCCCTTTCCTATGTTTGATAAACCTATGTCATACTCTTTATTCAAACCTAAATTACCAGATAAGCTTGCAATATCATCAATATTTATTTTTTTTGCTAATTCATAAAAATATACATCACAAGACTCTTTAATTGCTTTTTTAAGATTAACTTTTCCATGTCCCTCTTTTTTCCAACAATAATAATTCCTATCGCCAAGCGTAGAGTGACCTTTGCAAAAAACTTCTTTTTGGGGGTCAATTAAATTACGTTGAAGACCAACTAAAGCAGAGATAGGCTTAAATACAGAACCAGGAGGATAAAAACCAGAGAAAGCCCGATTAAAAAGTGGATTCTGATCATCGTTAAGTAAATCTTTAATTTTATTATTTTCCCTATCCTCAAAGATTTGTGCATCAAAAGTAGGATTAGAATTCATCGATAAGATTGATCCATCTAAAACACTCATAACAACAATGGATCCTTTTTTGTCCAAAGGAAGTTGAGATTGGGCGTAATTTTGAAGAGTTAAATCTAATGTTAAGTCTAAATCTTTGCCTTTAATCGATTTTTCAATAGATATTTCTCTGATAATTTTGCCTTTAGCATTTACCTCACTAAATATTTTACCTGGTGTGCCTCTTAAATGTTTTTCATAACTTTTTTCTAGATGAAATACACCTTTAGAATAAGGTTCAGATGATTGAGTTGGTTGTCCCATATAGCCAATTATTTGTGAAAAATTTTGAAATGGATAATATCTTTTTTTAGACTCAATAATTTTTATCGAATTAAATAAAAATTTATTTTTTTCAAATTCTACTATTTGTTCCCATGAGGCTCGACTTAAACTAAAGCCAGTATATTCATTATATTTTTTTAATTGATTTGAAATTTTTTCAAGATTCAAGTTAAGTTTAATAAGACTATTAAGTTTTTTAATCTCATGAAAATGATCTTTGCTTAAGTTTTTATAAACTAAAAATTCATATAATGACGAGCTTCCGGCTAATAAATTTTTTTTAGAGTCATAAATATCCCCCCTTAAAGGAGGAGTTAGTTTTATAGAAAGTTTATTTTCAACTGATTTTTTTTTATAAAAATTGAAATTAATAACTTGTAATGAAAATAATCTTAAAGAAACAATTAAAGATAAAATAGCCCCAACTATAATTATAATAAATGATCTTCTATTTAATATTTTAATACTATCTTCACTTGTCTTA
The DNA here is from genome assembly GCA_902539635.1 of uncultured Alphaproteobacteria bacterium. GTDB lineage: Bacteria > Pseudomonadota > Alphaproteobacteria > HIMB59 > HIMB59 > HIMB59. The sequence goes on along the minus strand of CACBJQ010000006.1, from coordinate 33,722 downwards.
TTCTTTTCCATATTTTGAGAGTCCTAAAAATATTAAAATTAAAATAAATATACTTATAAAATATTGTAAATTTAGTAATCTGAATAAAAATGTTTGATCAAAAATACAGAAAGTAACAAAACTCATAAAAAAAATAATTGAAGATTTTATAAATGGTGCAAAATTATAATTATTTATAAAATAATTTAATAAAAGAAGAGGTATAAACAAAACCACAATGCCAATTAATATCGGTAATCCTACAAAAACCTCTACAACGAAAGTTGATAAAATGAATATAAGGACATCAATAATTTTAATATTTTTTTCCTTAAGAACTGTATAAAAAGCTATATTTATCAAAGAAAAAACAACAATATCATTAATAACAAAACTAAAATTTCCATAAATTAAAAATAATATAGTCACAAAAATTAGTCTAATCATTAGTAACTGCTCTCAAATTTTCAAAATTTGTTATATCGGATGTTAATAAAATAGGTTGATTATTCTCATAAGAAACTATGCCAAGTCTTAGTGTTATATAATCAAGGTGTATAACAGCGATATCGCCTGCTTTAAAATCTGGTATCTCAGTGCTCTCTTTTTGTCTTAAAAAACTAAGGTAATTATTATTCGTTCCACTAACGATATAAGACTTTCCATTAATAAAAACTTCGTCACCATAATTAATACTCTTAACAGTAATAACTTCGGAAGTATTAAAGTTTATATTAACAACTCTACCGACTATATTTATTCCATCAATAATATAATCACCTATTGCAAGACCATTATTTGAGCCCTTATTTATAATAAAGTTTTTATTATAAAGAAAATTCCTATCACCTAAAACCTGGACACCTACTGAGATTGGTAATTCAATAGATGTCCGATGAAAAATTTTATTTTGCTCTGAATATTTTGAAGTCAATGTTAATAAATATTTATTGATTGAGCGAAGATAATTATTGTCGTTCTCTAATTTTTTTATGACACTAATATAATCAAAGTTTAGATTGAGAACTAAAAATAAATCTCTTACTTCGTTACTTATAAAAATAAATGGGGACTCTACTTTGCTTTTTAAAAAATATGTGGAAAGTTTAATTTTAGAATTATAATTTGGAAATAAAATTAATGTTAAAAATAAGAAAAAACAGATTATATAAATTAAAAAAAATTTTTTATTATTAATCACTTAAGAAAACATCATGAAGGTTTTGGTTCTCCTCTAAAGCCATACCTGTACCTCGAGCTACACAAGTTAAAGGATCGTCAGCTATAGAAACAGGTAATCCAGTAGTGACTCGTATTGCTTCATCTAAACGTTGAAGTAAAGCACCTCCACCTGTAAGCATAATCCCTTTATCTACTATATCAGCTGCTAATTCTGGAGGAATAACCTCAAGTGCTCTTTTTAAAGCCGTAATTATTTGAGAGAGAGAGTCAGATAAAGCCTCTGCTACTTGTCTTTCTGAAATTACAACCTCTCTTGGTAGGCCATTTATTAAATCTCTACCTTTAACTGTGAGAGTTTTGCCATCGCCATTGTCGGGGTTACCAGCACTACCTATTTCAGTCTTAATTTTTTCTGCAGTTGACTCACCTATTGCTAATTTATGAACACTTCTCATAAAATTAACTATCGCATCATCCATAGTATCTCCACCAACTTTAATACTACTTGAATGTACAACCCCTCCTAATGATAATACAGCTATTTCGGTTGTTCCACCTCCAATATCTACAACCATCGAACCAGATGCTTCTGAAATTGGTAATCCTGCTCCTATAGCAGCTGCAACAGGTTCTTCAATTAGATAAACTTTTTTAGCGCCAGCAGTTTCTGCTGACTCCTTAATAGCTCTTCTTTCTACATTTGTTGCTCCAGACGGAACACAAATAACTATATTAGGATTTGCAAAAAAACTTTTCTTATGAACTTTTTTTATAAAATGTTTGATCATGGCCTCAGCTATATCAAAATCTGCAATTACTCCGTCTTTCATTGGTCTAATTGCTTCGATTCTTCCAGGGGTTCGTCCAAGCATTGATTTTGCCTCACTACCGACAGCTAAAACAGATTTACTATTCTTATTGTCAGTCGCAATTGCTACAACTGAAGGTTCATTTAATATAATTCCCTTTCCTTTTACATAAACAAGTGTATTTGCAGTTCCAAGATCTAATCCCATATCCTCGCTAAAAAAAGAGTTGAAAGACTTTAACATTTATATTCCCTTAATATTTGAGATAATAATCTCGGAAACTCCCTCTTGCATATTAGAATTTTTCTCAAAGTTTAATATTTTATTGCATGCATTGATATAAGATTTTGCAGAGGCAACTATAATATCTATATCAGATGCCTTACCAATGAATTCTTTATTTAAGTATCCAAGTTTAACAGTCACTTCTCCTTGTGCATCAGAGTCAGGGGTGATTGCGTTTATGTGATACAAAACTAATTTTGGAGAAAAACCAACTACTTTAGAAATACAATTAAATACTGCATCTATAGGTCCATTTCCAGATCCACTTACCTCTTTCATTTCTTCTTTGAAGTTTAACTCTAGAGAAGCAACATGTTTAGAGTTAGTGCCTGACATAATGCTCAAATTTTTAAGTTTTAAAGTATTTGATTTATTAAAATGAGTATCATCTACCAGAGCTATTATATCCTCATCATAAACATCTTTCTTCTTATCGGCTAAAAGCTTGAATTTTTCGAAAATCTCATTGATATAATTATCACCTACTTCATATCCTAAAATTTTTAGTTTTTCTTTAAATGCGTGCTTTCCAGAATGTTTGCCAAGGACCAAACTTGATTTCTTTAAACCAATCGTTTCCGGTGACATAATTTCATAAGTTTGAACATTTTTTAAGACTCCGTCTTGGTGAATTCCTGACTCATGAGCAAAAGCATTTGCGCCAACAATTGCTTTATTAGGCTGAATAGGAAAACCTGTAATTGAAGATACAAGTTTTGAAGTTTTTGAAATTGCATTCGTATTGACATTAGATTGAACGTTTAAAAGATCTGATCTGACTTTCATAGCCATTACTACTTCTTCCAATGCAGCATTACCCGCTCTTTCACCTAATCCATTTATTGTACATTCAATTTGTCTTGCACCATTTTCAACTGCATTAAGAGAATTTGCAACCGCTAACCCCAAATCATTATGACAATGAACAGAAATTATTGCTTTATCAATGTTAGGAACATTATTTTTAACTTTTTTAATAATCTCTCCGAATTCAAATGGTAAGGTATAACCGACTGTATCAGGAATATTTATTGTAGTTGCACCGCTTTCAATAGCTAATTCTATACATTTATATAAAAAATCAATTGAGGATCTCCCACCGTCTTCACAACTCCACTCAATATTAGGACATAAATTTCTTGCAAATGAGACACTATCTTTAATTTTTTCTAATACCTCCTCTTCAGTTAACTTGAGTTTAAATTTCATATGAATTGGACTCGTAGCTATAAAAGTATGAATTCTTGGATTTTTTGCTTTTTTTACAGCATTCCAAGCTATTTCTATATCCTCATGTTTTGCCCTAGCTAATCCAGCTATTTGGCAGTCCTTAATTTCACTTGCGATTGCTTGAACTGAATTAAAGTCACCTTTGGAGGCTATTGGAAAGCCTGCCTCAATTATATCAACCCTTAACTCCTCTAATAGCCTAGCAATAGAAAGCTTTTCTTCTTGATTCATCGAAGCCCCAGGAGACTGCTCTCCGTCTCTTAGAGTAGTATCAAAAATTAATACTTTATCAGGCAATATTAGATATCCTTTACAAGTTTATTCGATGCTATCCATGGCATCATAGACCTTAATTTGGCTCCTACTTCTTCAATTTGATGCTTTGCACCTTGGTCTCTCATTTGTTTAAACTTAATTTGACCTGACTTATGTTCAGCCATCCATTCTTTTGTGAAAGTACCATCTTGTATTTCACTTAGAACTTTTTTCATTTCAGCTTTAGTAGCTTCATTAGGAACTACTCTTGGACCTCTTGTGTAATCACCATATTCAGCTGTATTAGATATGGAATACCTCATATTGGCCATGCCACCTTCATACATTAGATCAACAATTAATTTCACTTCATGTAAACATTCAAAATAAGCCATTTCAGGCGCATAGCCAGCCTCAACAAGAGTTTCAAACCCGTTTCTTACAAGAGACATTAATCCTCCACAAAGAACTGTTTGCTCACCAAATAAATCTGTTTCGCATTCCTCTTTAAATGTTGTTTCAATTATACCGGATTTACCTCCACCCAAAGCAGAAGCATATGCAAGACCAATTTCTTTTGCGTTACCACTTACATTTTTGTCTACTGCGAGCAAACATGGTACTCCACCACCTTTAAGATACTCTCCTCTTACTGTATGGCCTGGGCCTTTTGGGGCAACCATAAAAACATCTAAGTCCTCTCTTGCTGTAATAAGTTGAAAATGAATATTTAAACCATGCGCAAATGCTAAGGCAGCACCGTTTTTTATATTGTCGTGAATTTGAGTTTGATAAATTTCTTGTTGATTTTCATCGGGCGCTAAGAACATTACAATATCTGCATCCTTTACTGCTTCTGCAGGTGTTTGAGTTTTTAGTCCAACATTTTTTGCTTTTTCAATTGATGAAGAACCCTCTCTCAATCCCACAACTACATTAGAAGCCCCAGAGTCTTTTAGATTTAGTGCATGAGCATGACCTTGCGATCCAAAACCTATTATTACAATTTTCTTGTCTTTTATTATGTTAAAATCAGCATCTTGTTCGTAATAAACCTTCATATTACCCCCTAAAAACGTTATATTCCGAGCCCTATAGGCCCACTTCGAACTAATTCGACTTTTATACCACCGATTGTGTCTAAGTCATCTAAAAATTTGTTTATTCGCTCGCTTGTGCCTGATATCTCATAAACAACAAAATTTTGTCTTTTTTGAACAGTTCTTGAACGATAAATATCTGCAAAATTGAGTATTTTTTGATCTTGTTCCTCATTTTCAAATTCGATTTTTACTAGGCAAATTTCTGCCTCATAAGACTCGCTTAAGTTTGCTAAATTAGTGGCACTATGAACGGGAACAAGTTTTTCTAGTTGTGCTATAATTTGACTAATTACTTTTTCTTCTCCTAAAGTTTCTATTGTAATTCGAGAAAGATTTTTCTTAACGTCTACAACTGTTACATTTAATGCTTCAATATTATATCCTCTTCCTGAAAATAAACCTACTATACGTGCAAGAATGCCAGGTTCGTTATCAACAATAACGGAAAGGACGCTTCTCTTGGACTGTTTAAAAGCGTTTATAGGTGTAGGGTAAACTGAAGTAGAGGACATTATGAAAAAATTATTAAACTAGTACTTTTCCTTTTTCCTGATTTTCAGGATTTTCTTTATCGTATTTAGATAGTAACATTTCGTGATGCGCAGCTCCACTTGGTATCATAGGAAAACAATTTTCTTTTTTATCGACCCAAATATCAGCGATAACTGGTCTGTCAATTGAAATCATTTCATTAATTGTATCATCTAATTCAGAAATATTTTTTGCCCTAACTCCAACAGCATTGAAACTCTCTGCCAATTTTTTAAAATCAGGAAGGGCATCCACGTAACTCTCTGAATATCTACTACCATGTAATAGTTCCTGCCACTGTCTAACCATTCCCATATATTCATTATTAAGGATAAAAATTTTGATAGGTAACTTATATTGAACAGCTGTAGCTATTTCTTGAATGTTCATGAGAAAAGATGCCTCACCAGCTATATCTATAACTAGTGAGTCTGGATTTGCCATTTGTGCACCGACTGCGGCTGGCATACCGAAACCCATTGTGCCTAAACCACCTGATGTAATCCATCTGTTTGGTTTTGAAAACTTATAATATTGAGCTGCCCACATTTGATGCTGACCAACTTCTGTAGTAACAAAAGTGTCTTTTTGTTTTGTTAATTCGTAAAGTCTGGATATAGCATGTTGTGGTTTGATCACTTCATCGCCTTGTTCGTAGTGAAGACATTCTTTTTTTCTCCATTCATTAATTTGACCCCACCAATTATCATAATCTTTATCGCCAAAATCAATGTTATTGGAGTCTATAAATGCGTTAATTTCTTTAAGTGTTATAGTAATATCAGTATTAGTATGAAAATTGACTTTAACGTTTTTATTGATTGAACTTTGATCAATATCTATATGGAATTTTATAGAGTCCGGTGAAAAAGCATCTAATCTGCCTGTAACACGGTCATCAAATCTTGCTCCAACATTAATCATCAAATCACATTTGTTCATTGCCAAGTTAGCTTCGTAATTTCCATGCATACCTAACATCCCAAGTGAACTTTTATCCTCACCTGGAAAGCATCCCAATCCATGAAGAGTTGTTGTAATTGGAATATTGGTTTTGTTTACGAGTTTAATAAGCTCTTGACTAGCTTGATGACCTGAGTTTAAACAACCACCACCAACATAAAATATAGGTCTCTCAGATTTTTTAATGTGGTTTACTAGTTCTTTGACAAAATTTTTATCTACATTTTTGGAACCAGCTTTAATTCTGTGCTCTCTAAAACTGATGTCTTTCTTTGATATGTATTTTGACTTTGCAAACTGTACATCTTTAGGAATATCAATTAAAACAGGACCAGGTCTACCAGAGCTAGCAATTTTAAATGCCTCATGGATAGTCTCTGAGAGTTTACTTACATCCTTCACTAAATAATTGTGCTTGGTGCATGGTCTTGTAATTCCAGTTGTATCACATTCCTGAAATGCATCTGTTCCAATTAAATGTGATGGGACTTGACCACTGATACAGACAATCGGAATGCTATCCATCAATGCATCAGTTAGTCCAGTAACGACATTGGTCACACCAGGACCAGATGTTACTAACAATACACCTACTTTCCCACTCGATCTAGCATAGCCCTCTGCTGCATGAACCGCACCAGCCTCTTGCCTTACAAGAACATGTTTTAAAAAGTTTTGGCCAAATATTGCGTCATAAATTGGAAGAACAGCTCCGCCTGGATAACCAAATATTGTATCAACCTCTTGGTCTTTAAGGGCTTTAAGTAAAATATCTGCACCCGTGAATTCGTTTTCATTGTTCATTTAGGTATATACTTATATTTTCAATTGAATCTTTAGGGAAGCTTTTTTTATAGTTTATTCTCAAATTAAGTTGGCTAAATTTTTGGTTATTCCACCATGTAAACTGTCTTTTAATATACCTCTTGGTATTTTTAATTCCTAAATAAATAGCCTCATCTAAACTTAATTTATTTCTAACACAAGATAGCAATTCAGGTAGACCATGAGCTTTATAGAGAGTTTTTGATATTTTTTTATTTTCATAAAGTGATTTAACCTCTTCTAAAGCGCCCTTGTTTATCATTTGATGAAATCTTAATTCTGCTTTTTCATAAAGATCTTTCTTGGGTTTTGTAACTTGAATAACAAGTGAATTAGGAGTGATCGGTGCTTTGCTACCATAATTATTTTCCATTGTGTCATTATGCTCCAAGCAAAAAGCTAAACGACTTAATAATCTTTGTTTATCTTTTGGAAAAATTTTTTCTTTATAATATTTTTCTAAAATATTCAGGCAATGATCTGGGCCTTTGTCTAGAAATAAATCTTCTGCTTGTTTTTTAAATTTGTAACTAATTGATGGCATTACTGATAATCCCTCTATTAGTGATTGAATATAAAATCCAGTACCACCAACAAAAACAGGTATTTTATTTCTACTTTGAATATTTTTAATTACTTGTTTAACTTCATCTATCCAATGATTGACTGAATATTCTTTATTATTTACATGTCCATAGAGATGATGAGGTACTATCTTTAATTCTTGTTCTGTGGGTCTATTTGATAAAATTTTAAGTTGTTTATATACTTGTATACTATCAGCATTAATAACTTCTATATCTATTAATTTTGATAGTTCATATGCGTAATCATTTTTACCTGAACAAGTGGGACCTACAACAAAAAGAAATTTATTCAATAACGAATGGGTTTATTAACCAAAATTCATTACCATCTCTAATAACCCTTAATAACAATTTATCTCGATTCAAATTAATACTATTTGATATGATCTTCTCAAAAGAACTTATATCTGTGATTTTTTCACTGGATACTTGAATAATAACATCATTCTTTAAAAGATTTTCATTATTATCTCCTACCTCTGTGACCAAAATACCTTTAGTTTTTGAGTCTAACCCTAAAGAATTTATAGCATCTATTGTCAACTCAAGAACAGTGATATCTAACTCTTCTAAATAAACACCATCATTTTTAGCGAGTTTGCGACCCTCCTCTAATTCACCTACCCTTACCTTTATATCTATAATTTCTCCGTTTCTCCAAACTTTAACAATTACTTCACTATCTATTGGGGTTTCAGCAACAACTTTAGGCAAATCTTTAAATGATGTGATTTTTTGATTGTTAAACTCAATTATTATATCTCCAGCTTGAATGTTTGATAACGCAGCAGGGCTATTTGGTTCAACAGAAGCAACAAATGCTCCCTCCGTTGAGTCATAGCCTAAACTCTCGGAAAATTCTTCAGTTAAATCTTGAATTTGAACACCAAGTCTTCCTCTTTTTGCCTGACCAAATGAGATTATTTGTTCAACAATTAATTTTGCTGTTTGAGAGGGAATAGAAAAACCTAAGCCAACACTTCCACCTGTTTGAGAGATAATCATTGAATTAATTCCAATTACCTCTCCATCTAAATTAAATAAGGGTCCGCCGGAGTTACCTCTATTGATTGGTGCATCAGTTTGTATAAAGTCAACGTAAGGGCCACCACCTATATCTCTATTTATAGATGATATTATTCCTGAAGTTACAGTTCCGCCTAAACCCAGAGGGTTACCAATAGCTAGTACAATATCTCCAACTCTTGACAAATCCGAGTCTCCCCAATTAACACTTTGTATGTCAACAGTTGAGGGGTCAATTTTTAAAACAGCTATGTCAGTTTTTGGGTCAGTTCCAACAAGTTCTGCAGGAACTTCATCGATTCCATTATTGAAAATTACAGTAATCTGATCTGCTCCACTTATTACGTGATTATTTGTTACTACATAACCTTCATCGCTAATAATAAATCCTGACCCAAGACCTGTTAGATTTTCACGTTTTGGCATTTGATTGCCAAAAAAATCATCAAACATATCATTGAACGGATGGCCTTCTGGTAATTCAGGTAATTGCCTAGTTTGTCTTTCTACGGTTTGACTAGTAGCAATACTTACAACTGAAGGTAGAAGTTCATCAACTAAATCTGCATAACCTCTCTCAAATTGTGCTGATGCACTTTGGATTATAAAAAATATACTGAAAAGAGATAAAACTAAGTGTCTTTTCATGTAAAAATTTTATTTAGTTGGCGCCCTCAGAGTTTTCAAAGTACTCAAAGAAGTCACTATCAGGAGAAATGACCATAGTAGTTGTTCCGTCTTTAAAAGTATCTGCGTATGCTTCCATTGATCTAATAAATTCAAAAAATTCAGGGTCTTTTGCAAAAGCCTCATTTAAAATTTGGTTTCTTGCGGCTTCACCTTCACCTTTTAAGATATTAGATTGTTTTTCTGCTTCAGCAATAATCTCAATTTTCTCTCTATCAGCAGTCGCCTTAATTTTTTGTGAGATCTCCTGACCTTCCGCTCTTAATAAATTTGCTTCCCTTTCTCTTTCCGTTCTCATCCTATCAAACACGTTAGATTGAACTTCTGGTGTAAGTTCTGTTCTTTTTAACCTCAGGTCAACAATTTCAATACCAAAGGTATCTTGATCTTCACGAACATTTTCAAAAATCTCAGCCATAATTTTATCACGATCATCAGATAACAAATCATTTAATTGATACTGAGCTATTACACCTCTTACAGATGAGTTTACTATTCTACCCAAACGATCATTAAGGGCTAACTCTGTTCTGGTTGTTTGAAAAAACTTTAAAGGATCTTTAATCATATATCTGACTATTGAGTCGACCACAATACGCTTTTGGTCTCTTAGTATTACCTCTTCTTGAGCGGGATCTAAGTTTAAAACCCTGCTGTCGTAGTAAACAACGTTTTGGATAAATGGTAGTTTAAATTTCAAACCAGGTGATTGATGCACAGCACGCGGTTCACCAAATTGCAAAACAATTACTTGTTTTGTTTGATCAACAACAAAGAAAAAGCCTGATGCAAACAAGATAAAGAAGAAAGATAATCCAACAATAATATAGTTTCTCATTTTCATTAGTTGCTACCTGTCTGCTTGCTCTTGTTTAACTCGTTTAAAGGCAAATACGGAACAACTCCGTTACCAGAATTCTGATCAATCATTATTTTACTAGATCCTGACAGGACGTCTCTTAATGTTTCTAAATAAATTCTTTTTTTTGTTGTCTCTTTAGATTGCTCATATGTGTCTAACACTTGAAGAAATCTACTTGCTTCACCTTCAGCTTGTTTAATTAGTTTATTTTTATAACCCTCTGCCTCTTGGAGTATTTTTTCAGCTTCACCTCTTGCCTCAGGCACAATTCTGTTACTGTAAGCCTCTGCTTGGTTGACTGTTCTCTCCTTATCCTGTCTTGCTTTTTGAACATCATCAAATGCATCTATAACCTCTCTTGGGGGGTTAACGTCTTGTAATTGTATAGATTGAATTAGTATTCCAACTTCATATTCATCCAAAAGTTCTTGTAGTAAAGATCTTGAGTCTCTTTCAACTGATTGTCTAGATACGGTTAGTAGGCCTTCTAAGTTAGTCTGACCTACAACTTCTCTTAAAACACTTTCAGATATAACTTTTACTGTTTCTTCTGGGTCTCTTAAATTAAATAAAAACTGCCCAGCATCTTTAATTCTATAAAGCACTGTATAGTCTAAATCAGATATATTTTGGTCGGATGTTAACATCATACTTTCTTCGAGCACATCTCTAGTAGAATTACCATTAGATCTAAAACCTACATTAATTTTCCTGATTGCTTCAACTTTTGGAGTTAAGACTTTTCCAATAGGCGTTGGGAAAAAATAATGGAGTCCTGGATCTGTTGTGCTTTCATTCCATTTACCAAAAAGTAGTTCAACCCCTTGTTCATCAGGCTCAACTCTATAAAAACCTGTAGCAAGCCAAATTATAAAAGCTATTAGTATTAAAAATGAAACACCCTTAAAACCACCTTTGAAAGGCATTTTAATTTTGTATTTATTTTTTAAATCTTTGAGAAGGTCATCAATTGAGTCATTGTTACCGCCTGAGAAACCACCGGAACCTCTATTATTGTTCCCTGATGAAGGTCCCCATGGTCCATCAAGTGCAAAAATTTTAAATTTGTTTTTGTTCACGATACATTATATGTAGTGTTTAATATATGAATATCAAGACTTGTTTTGGAATATCAAGCTGTAAAGGTGGTGTTGGTAAATCAACTGTGGCTTGCAATATCGCTATAACTTTAGCAAACCAAGGATACAAAGTTGGCCTTTTAGACGCAGACATTTATGGACCTAGTGTCCCAACATTACTCGGTATTGGTGATAAGGAACCAAAAGTTGAGGATGGGAAGTTTTTACCATTTGAAGTATTTGGGATAAAGGCAATGTCGATAGGTTTTCTTGTCAATGAAGAACAGGCAATTGTTTGGCGAGGACCAATGTTAGCTAAAGGGCTTGATGGACTTATTAATAAGACAGTTTGGGGTGATTTAGACTATTTAATTGTTGATTTCCCCCCTGGTACCGGAGATGTACAAATATCAATGTCTCAAAAGCTCAAACTGGATGGAACTCTTATTGTAACAACTCCACAGCTTCTATCTTTAAAAGATGTCATAAGAGGTATTAATATGTTTATCAAGGTTAATGTTCCAATACTTGGTGTAGTTGAAAATATGTCTTATTTAGAAGAACAAAATGAAAAAAAATATATTTTTGGTGAGTCAAAGACTAAGTCTCTACTACTCAAAGAAAATATAAATTTAATTGAAGAACTTCCTTTTAATTTAAATATCCCTAAAAGTTGTGATGACGGAAAGCCTTATTGTTTTGATTATAAAGATGATTATTCACTAAAATTTGAAAATATAACAAACGCGATTATAAAAAAATTTCAAAGTTAAGATAATTTAATATTAAACTTTATTTCTAATTCTCTAAGCTCTCTTGGCGATAATTTATAATTAGACTTCTTAATTTTTTTATTCGCTAATTTGTCTTTAACAATTTTCAAAGCCTCTTTAGAGAGTTGGAATGAGTCCGAACGATAATCTTCAAAAGCTTCGTATGTTAAGGGCACCCACTTTTTTAAAATTTCAACCATTTTTTCAGCATAAATTTGTATTTCATATTGAGCATGACTATCTGCACGTAATCTTAAAAAATGCATAAGATTATGAAGGTCTACTTTCCAATACCACTGTGTGTAATAATTTAATGGAAGAGTTGTTCGAGCTAGTTCTCTAGCTAATCCCTCCCCTTCAACGTATTCATCGTTATTCAAAAGCTTACCATTCAATAAATTTTGGTAGTCATTATAGAGTTGTTCGGAATTCTTTTGAATTAAATCTTGGGCTTGTTTTGCAAACTTTTTATCTAAAGTATTTGATCTTCCTTGCTTGTTTGTAGTAGATTGAGATCCTAGTTGATCCATCTCTGGAACATAAAACTCTTTATCTAATACTGAATATCTTGCAGAGTATTCATTTACATTTGCAGTTCTGTGTCTGATCCATTGTCTAGCAACAAAAATAGGAAGTTTAATATGAAACTTAATTTCACACATCTCAAAAGGAGTTGTATGCCAGTGGCTTAAAAGATATCTAATCAGACCACGGTCCTCACGTAATTTTTTTGTTCCCTCACCATAGGAGACTCTGGCTGCTTGGACTATAGACTGATCTGTTCCCATATAATCAATAACTCTTATGAAACCATGGTCTAAAATTGGAATTTGTTTATAAAGTATTTTTTCTAAAGCAGATGACGTGGCTCTTGTTGTTTTAAAATCTTTAAATTTTGGCACTTTAGTGACTTTTTTCTTCATAGGTGTTTAAAGGATTCATTTATTAGACTATATTATCTTCGTTGTTTATCAACTATAGCAATAAACGCTATATGTAATAGGTGTATCGGACTCGGGGGCGGTACCCGACACCTCCACCATAAAATTTTATGGGGGTGATATAGGTTTGACGTGCTCTGAAGGATATAGTTTTTGCTCGTTGTAAGCGTTTCTTCGACATAGAAACTTAAAATAATTGCTAACGATAATGAATTAGCACTCGCTGCTTAATCTAATTAGGTAAGCGCGGCTTTGGGGCGGCCGGGCAACAGAACGCCCCTAAAAATCTTAAAACCGATATTTTTTAAATTAAAAATTTTTAAAAAGACAATGAAGATTACAACGAAGAAACAACGAAGTGTAAAATATCAAAATATCTCTGTAAGATGGAAGTTATGAAGAAATATTTAAAACTTAAAAATTATATTTCCAAAAAAATGTCTATGGCACATATCTACCAACCTTTAATGTTGATTGAACTAATTAAAGGTAATGGGAAAGCATCAGCAAGAAATATATCTAAGTCATTTTTAAGTTATGATGAAACTCAAATAGACTACTACAAAAAAATTACTAATTTAATGCCATTTAAGTATCTTTCCAAGCACTTAAATGAAGTTAGGAAATCAAAAGACAATTATTTTTTTGAAGATTTTGATTTAAATGAAAATCAAAAAGATGAGTTAATTAAGTTGTGTTATGAAAAACTTCAAAACTATATAAAAAAAAGAGGTGTTAAGAAAATCTTTGGTCACAGAACTTTAGCAAGTGGAATAATATCAGGAAGCATAAGATACAAAGTTTTATTAAGAGCAAAAAATAGATGTGAAAGTTGTGGTATTACTAATAAAGAAAAAGCATTAGAAGTTGACCATATAATTCCTAGAAGCAAAGGTGGAAAAGATGAATTGAGTAATTTTCAAGCACTTTGTTACACCTGTAATTCTCAAAAAAGTAATAAAGATGATACTCATTTCAGAAAAATACTTGAGAGTTATAATTATAGAAAAAAAGGATGTTTATTTTGTAACATTTCTAAAAGTAAGATTATTAAATCTAATGAACTTGCTATTGTAATTAAAGATAATTATCCAGTAACTAAAGATCATTGTTTAATCATTCCAAAAAGACATTGTAATGATTACTTTGATTTATACCAAACTGAAATAAATGCTATTTCTCAACTTATTAATGAAGTGAAAATAGAATTACAAAAGAAGGATAAAAAAATAAAAGGATTCAATTTAGGAAACAATTCAGGAGAAGTTGCTGGTCAAACAATATTTCATTGTCATATTCATCTTATACCCAGAAGAAAAGGTGATGTTTCAAATCCTAGAGGTGGTGTTAGAGGAGTAATAAATAATAAACAAAATTATTAAACTAAAAATGTCATACATTTATTTGGTTAAACCATTAGGATTAAAAATGAGAGCAATTGATAAGGATAAAAGATTTTTAACTGGAGAAAGACCAATGCCACCAAAGGTAAATCAAAAAAATTTAAAATGTGGTAAATGGGAAAGTGATTTTGAAAGTCTCAAAAAGAGATATGAATACAGGGTTGGTAACGTGGAAACTAGGATTGTATTAAATATAGATCAGTCAAAAGTAAGAGATTTTGAGAAACATCTAAAAATTAATTGTTTTAATAAATATATTAAAAATTTTCAAAATTATACAGGACGTAAAACGCAGGAATGGATGTTAGGTATAGATATAGATCAGGCAGAAAAAATAATAAAAATAGCGTTCAAAGATTTTAATAACAACGAAGTTTAATCTATTAAGAGAAAGTGAAAACAAAAACAACGCTTGTAACAACGAAGTTTACAACGAAGTAGTTTTAATAAGTAAGTAAATATGCTATTTTCTAATCTAATGCCGGGCAACAGAACGCCCCTTCTAATTTCCTATACCTAACTTGAGTCTTGCTATTTGCATATTCTCTTCTGTGTCACTTAACTCCCATCCACTTGTCAACATACGACTAGTAAATTGTTTATTATAAAGAAAAGGGATAACTAACTGAAAAAGACCAAATGTTACCAATGAAAAGATTAAATGTAGCACTCCAATTAAAATTTCTCCTCGAAAAATAGGAACAAAAAAACTGAAGAAGAAATAAGTCCAACAATAACCGACAAAACCTGGTTTATTTAAACTAGAATTAGTATGCTTAAGGTTAATTTTCTTTTGGGCACCCATAAAAATTAATCCTAAAATTAGAGGTGAGAAAAATATTAGAATTATAATAAAAAAAATTATTGATAAGTCCATTTGTTCAAATTAGAAAAATAATTAATCATGGTCAATAAATATTAATTGTACAAATAAGATTTAAACGATCTCTATATACAGAACGACCCTAATGTATAAATATATTAGAGACTGCTATAGAGTAATTTTGAATGTTCTAGAGTCTTTCTGATCACTGATATCAATTATCTTAAACTTAACTGTTTTTTCCAACTTTATGCCCTTGGATGTAACAAAAGATTTCATTTTTTTTACTTCGCCCTCTGACATTTTCCTTTGATATTTAAGTGTATGACTTTTGGAACCAATTTTAAAAATAGTTTTCATAATTGTTATTACGACTTTGAATTATGCTGGATGAAACTAAATTATGATTTATTTGCATAATGTATTAATAAAAAATTAATATTTTTTTGAAATAATAAGCTAAAATAAATTTAGTAAAGGAGAGTGTAATCATGGAAAAAATGATGTTAGCAATTGGTAGATTAAAAGAAGGTGAGGGTAAATTTGAAAAATTTATGGCTTTTTTTCAATCTGATGAGGGGATGGCAATGAGGAAAGCTGCAGCACATGTCGAAAAAACAGTTCCTGGAATTTTACCTGATAAAAGCGGTATCATGTTTAAAGTTCATGTTCATAATGAAGAGGAAATGATGGGTATCGTTAAAGGAACTAACCCTGTGATGAAGCCAATTTATGATGAATGTATACAAAGCATTGAATTGTTCGAATTAACACAAGTCTCATTAGACGAATAAAAAAGGATTAAAAATGTCAATATTAAAAAAATATGATGAGGTCTTTATGAATAAAGATGAAGCTGGAATGAATGAGGTGCTTCATGATGATTATAAATTCACAATGCATGCTTCTGGAAAAGTTTTAACTAAACAAGATGTTATACAGTGGGCAATGAGCGATGATATTAACAGAGATAAGGTTCGAATTATTTATGAAAATGATGAAATTGGAATTGAGCACTCATTTGTAACATTTTCAGATGGTAACACACAGGCAGTTATGGCGGTATTCACTTTCAAAGATGGTAAAATCTTTTCTTTAGAAACTGGTGCTACAAATATGCCGAAGTAGTTATTTTAAATATTTTGAAAGGTCTGGTTTAAAATAATTTGGGCCTTTCATTACTTTTCCAGCCTCATTATATATAGGTTTCCCATCCTCACCTAATTTACTCATGTTAGAGTTTTGAACTTCCTCAAAACATTTATCTAAATCAATACCGAAAGCATGGCCAGCTCCATAGGTAACATAAAGTATGTCAGTTAATGCATCTGCCACCTCAAGTAAATTTTCATCCTGCATTGCTTCAGTTAATTCCTCTAATTCTTCTTTGATAAGGTCTATTCTCAACTTGTTGGTCTTTGCGTCACTAAATCCAGCTTTATCTTTAACTTCTTGACCGTATGTATTCATAAATAACCTAACTTTTTCAAAATTTGTCATTAATAACCTCTAATCTTTATATAATTGAAAATAATTTTATTTCATTTTCATTTTAAATTTATAGGATCTTATTATAGGAGAAAATATGGCAACTTACGAATGTTCAAATTGTGGAATGTCAGTAAATGCAACATGTGGAAAATGTGATGCACCTTTAGTTGATGATATACTTAAGCTAGAAAATGGATCAGAAGTGCAGATATCCAAGTGCCCAAATGATCACGGTAAAATTAAATCTCCAACCTGTTGTGGAAATGATATGTCCTGTTCAGCAGATAACTAATTTTTACTAGTAAAAAGAAACTATTTGTAATAAGAATTATGCGCTATGGCCAGATAGCTCAGTCGGTAGAGCAGAGGACTGAAAATCCTCGTGTCGGCGGTTCGATTCCGTCTCTGGCCACCACTTCTAAATATTATTGAAGATTTAACTCATCAATAGAACGATCGTTTCTAGATCTACTTAATTCTAAAAGCCCACCCCTTGTGTAACCATAAACATTTGTAATACTTAAATCATCTCTAAATTCATTCTTTAACATACCTACAAGTTTTCTAAGTGTATTTTGATCACTTGCTACAGGGTCAATAACTACTTTTCCAGATATATTTTTTAATTTTATGAGCTTAGAAATTAATTGAATAGCCTCTCTATTTGTATCAAATCTTTTTGCTGAACCTGTATTAACATCTATAGCTGTAAGAGCATCAGTTTTACCAATCATGATATTACCTCCACTAGGTAAATCGTAATTATGGCCGATTAAATAATCTATCTTTTCACCTAAATTAAATACTTCTTCAATTTGTCCATTAGACATCTCTTCACAGAGATTTGCAAAAGTAGAATCTAATTTTTCATCCCAGTTTTTTACTCTTTCATATCGATCGTTGTCACTAAAGATGATTTGATCAGTATTTTTATCAGAGTAATCACAAACAAAATTTTGATCAAAATACGTATTTTGAAAAACAAGACCCTCATCGTTTAATTCTTTTGCATTTAATTCTATTTCTTTCCATTGATTATTTAAATCATTCAACTCAGATTGAGCTATCTCTATATTTTCAGGAATAAGATTATGCCTAGCTATCAATCCTACTTCAGATTCACTCAGAGCATCCATAATTTTATCTTGTTGATTTGTGTCTAAGTTTTTTCTTGTTCTTCTACTTAAAATTATTTCGTCACCATATGGTAATAAATTTATAAATTTTCCTGTTAAAATGACATTATTTGTAAAAAGATGAACTTTATCTTTGGAGCCTATACTTCTTACTTGAAGTAATAAAGATTGTCCTTCATGCGCCTTATCACCATTAGGAAAGTTTATTCTTTTAAAAAAACCCCTTTGGTCTCCGTTACCGTAAGAGACAAATGCTCCGCTATCATTAGGTAAAATTTCTGTAATTTTTACCTTATAGATATCTCCAATTTGAACATCTTCGTTGGGTTGAAAGCGAATATTAACCAATTCCCCTTCATTAAGTTTAACTCCGCACTTAAAATTTTTATAGTTTGTAACAATAAGTTTTGTAGACATGGCATTACTCCTTTTAAAAAATTATTCATTAGTTCTTCG
The DNA here is from genome assembly GCA_902539635.1 of uncultured Alphaproteobacteria bacterium. GTDB lineage: Bacteria > Pseudomonadota > Alphaproteobacteria > HIMB59 > HIMB59 > HIMB59. Next base: position 15,296 of record CACBJQ010000006.1, on the reverse strand, counting down.
ACCTAAATGTTATTCTGCCCTTAGTTAAATCATATGGCGTCATTTCAACTGTTACTCGGTCTCCTGCGAGTACTCTTATTCTATTTTTCCTCATTTTCCCAGATGTATGGGCTATGACTTCGTGGTCATTATCTAGCTTAACTTTAAACATAGCATTTGGAAGTAACTCTGAAACTACACCTTGAAATTCTATTGCATCTTCCTTGGACATATTACTGTATCTTATGGTTTGATCTTTCTAATTTCAACTGATAAAGCGTGTGCCTCCAGACCCTCTTGTCTTGCAAGATTAATTGTGTGATTTGCGATTTTCTTAAGAGTTTTTTTTCTAGGGTCAATGAAAACTGTTTTTTTAGTGTAATCTTCAACACCCAAACCAGATGAAAATTTCGCAGTCTGATCTGTTGGTAATACGTGATTAGTTCCAATTGTATAATCTCCCAAAGCAACAGGGGATTTTTCACCTAAAAATACTGATCCAGCGTTTTTAATATTTTTTAATATATTTTTATTAAATTTTTCATGAATATGAAGATGTTCTGGAGCAATAAAATTTGAAATTTCATATATCTCTTTTTGACTCTTAGCTAAAATTAAATTGCAATTATTTTTTATAGATTGATCAACATTTTTAAATTTTGTCTCTTCCATAATTCTTTTAAGTTCATTTTTAACTTTAATTAGAATATTTTTGGATTTAGATAAAACATACGTTTTTGCATTAGGGTCATGTTCGCCTTGGGCGAGAACATCGTAGGCTATCCAAGTAGGATTAGAATTATTATTTGCTATTACTAAGACCTCAGATGGACCAGCTGGTAAATCTATTCCTATAACTCCAAATAATTGTTTTTTTGCTTCAGCTACGTATTGGTTTCCTGGGCCAAATACTTTATCTGCCTTTTTTATTATTTTTGTGCCAAAAGCGAGAGCTGCGATTGCTTGAGCACCACCAACGTTGTAAACAACATTTACACCACATAAATATGCAGCTGCAAGAGTTAGTTTTGATGTTTGACCATTTTGAGAAGGAACACAAATCATAATATTTGGGACATCGGCTATTTTTGCAGGTATAGCTGTCATTAAAACAGTTGATGGATAAGAAGCTAACCCACCAGGGATGTATAAACCAACATTTTCAATTGGTTTCCATTCAATATAAAACTTCGAGTCGAGTTGATCTTTAAAAGAATATGATGTTTTTTTTTGTTTTGAGTGATAATAAAAAATTCTTTTGTAGGCTAATCTAAGAGATTTTTTACTTTCATTTGAAAGAGAATTATAAGCATTTTTTAAAGTTTTTTTTGGAATAATTATACTTTTTAAATTTGCTTTTTTGTTCTCAAACTTTTTTACATACTTTAATAAAGCTACATCCTTATTTTTTTTTATGTCCTGTATAATTTTTTTTACAGTTAAACTTACAGTAGAATTTGTATTTACAGATGAGTTGAGATTATCAAAAATCCATTTTTTATTTACAACTTTCACTATAAACCTTGCATTAAAATTTTTTTAATAAATTTTTTTTTTAGATCGTATGCAAAATAGCTACTAATTATTACAGTTGAGATATCATTGTTTATTACTACATTTTCATAAAGCTGATTGTCTTTTAATGTCTTGCCTGATTGAACTAAATCTAAGATGAAATCAGCTATTCCATATTTTACTGCAAGCTCGATAGAACCATTTAATTTTATTGTTTCAGTCTGTATGTTTAAATCTTTAAAATAATTCTCAGAAATATTTTTAAATTTTGTTGCAACTTTAAAAATTTTCTTTTCCGAAAAATTAATCTTTTTATTATTTGAAGCTATAGATATTCTGCACTTTCCTATATTAGTTTTTTTTAAAAGAACAATATTTTCTGAGCTGTTTTCAAGAATCTCGTCATATCCAACAAATCCAATATCAGCTGCACCTAGCATAATATAAGATCGAATATCAGATGGTTTTAACTTTATTACTTTTATCTCGTTAAGATTTGTATCAAAAGTTAATTTTCTAACACTATCATTAAAGAAAGCTTCTTCGATTCTTAAGCCTTTGTCTGATAGAAATTTTACAACTTTTTCTTCTAACCTCCCTTTAGGGCAGGCAATTATTAAATTTTGATTTTTCATTTTTTTCTAATAATGTTTACGCCACATTTTTTTAATTTTAAATCAAAATCTTCATATCCTCTATCAAGGTGGTAAATTCTATTAATTACGGTTTTTCCCTTGGACATCATTGCTGCGATTATAAGAGAAAAACTAGCCCTTATATCTGTCGCCATGACCTCTGCGCCCAGTAAATCAGATGTTTTATCAATTGTTACTGTTTTTCCTTTAATTGATAAATTGGCACCAAATCTTCTTAGCTCTGGTATATGGATAAATCTATTTTCAAATATATTTTCGACTACTTTCGAATTTAAACCAGACTTAAGTTGCGTTGCTATTAGCTGAGCCTGTAAATCTGTAGGGTATCCTGGGAATTCTTTAGTAGAAATTTTTTTTATTGATTTAAGTTTTTTACAGTAAATTTCATAAGAGGAATTAGATAGCTTTTTTATTTTTAGACCCATTTCTTTGTAAACTTTCAAAGGAAGAGCTAGGTCTTTTGGATTGAAGTTATTCAATTTGATTCTCCCTTTTGTTGCCATAGTTGCTAAAATATATGAACCAGCTTCTATTCTGTCAGGTATTACTTTGTAATCCTGAAGTTTTAATTCTTCTACACCTCTAACTGTAATTGTCCTATTTTTTACTTTTATAAGTGCACCACATTTATTTAAAAAATTAATTAAATCTATGACTTCGGGCTCGATGGCACAATTTTTTAATGTACTTTTTCCATTCGCAAGGCTTGCTGCCATTAAAATATTTTGTGTTGCACCTACGCTAATTTTTGGAAATTTATGGTCAATTGAGTTTAAATTATTTTTTTTTCTCTCAGCTATTACATAACCATTTTTTATTGAGATTTTTACACCCATTAACTTTAGAGCATTTAAGTGCAAATCAATACCTCTAGTGCCAATTGAGCAACCACCAGGAAGAGCTATTTTAAATTTTTTATATCTTGAAATCGCAGGTCCTAAAATAACAATAGATGCTCTCATTTGACGAACATATTCGTAATCAGCTGATTTTTTTGTTATGGCAGAACTTCTAATAAATAAAGTGTTTTTTTGAAAATCAACATCACAACCTAAATCTCTTAAAATTGAGATTAAAAATCTTGTATCTCTAAGGTTAGGTACATTATGAATGAGACACTGATCTTTTGCCAAGAGAGTCGAAATGATAATAGGCAAAGAAGCATTTTTTGAACCAGAGATTTTTATTTGCCCTTTCAAGGTTGAAGGACCTTTTATAACTACCGTTTGCATTATTTATTTCTTAATTTTTTTTCTTTTTTTTAGATTTTCTCTTAATTTTTGAGCTAATTTATCTTTTTTTTGTTGTTCAAAATTTTTTTTTATTAGGCCTTGTTTCTTCATAAATTATTACCAAATAAATTATATGATGAATTTTGAAAAATATACTAATAGTTCAAAAAAAATTATTAATTCTGCACAAAATTTAGCATTAAGTAAAAAACATCAAAAAATTGCCCCTATTCATATTTTTAATGAATTATTAAATTCCAATCATGAATTAATTAACAAAATTTTTGAGAAAATTAACACCAGTATAATTAAAGCAACTATTTCTGAAATATTATCTAAAGAACAAGTAAATAACTCAAACAGTAATCAAATTTATGCTGATCCTAAATTATTGAGTCTTTTTGAAGATGCAGAAAAAATTGCAAAGTCTAATCAAGATAGTTTTGTATCGATCGACTCTTTATTTTTAAGTTGTATAAAGTCAGATGACCAAATTGAAAAAATATTAAAAAAAAATGGACTAAGTCTTGGATTAGTTAAAACAAAAATTCAAGAGTTTAGAAAAGACGGAAAATCTGAAAGTGAAAATTCTGATGATAATTTTAACGCTTTAGAAAAGTATACAATCAATGTTACTCAAAAGGCACAAAAAAGAGAGTTAGATCCGGTTATTGGAAGAGATGAGGAAATTAGAAGAACTATTCAAGTTTTATCAAGGAGAACTAAAAATAATCCAATATTAATTGGAGACCCTGGTGTAGGTAAAACTGCATTGATAGAGGGTTTAGCACAAAGAATAGCAAATAAAGATGTTCCACGCTCATTAGAAAATAAAGTTATTCGTATTCTTGATCTTGGATTATTGCTTGCTGGTGCCAAGTATCGTGGAGAATTTGAAGAAAGACTTCAAAACGTTTTAAAAGAAATTCATAAACAAAATGGTTCAATTATTTTATTTATAGATGAAATTCATACGCTTGTAGGTGCTGGAAAGACAGATGGAGCGATGGATGCATCCAACATGTTAAAGCCAGCATTGGCTAGAGGTGAATTACATTGCGTTGGTGCAACAACTTTAGATGAGTATAAAAAATATTTTGAGAAAGATGCAGCTTTAACTAGACGTTTTCAACCAATTTTTGTTAATGAGCCCTCTTCAACAGATGCTGTTGCTATTTTAAGAGGTCTAAAAGAAAAATATGAAATCCATCATGGAATAAGAATTAGTGATGAGGCTATTTTATCATCAGTTCAATTATCTGATCGATATATAACTGATCGTTTTTTGCCTGATAAAGCTATTGATTTAATGGATGAGGCTGCGAGTAAAGTTAAAATGGAAATTGACAGTAAACCTGAGGAAATAGACCAGCTTGACAGAGATCTTATTAAACTGCAGATGGAAAAAAACGTTCTTTCGAAAGATAATGAAAAAGATGAGAAAAAAAATGAAAAAATTGAAAGTCAAATATCAGATATTCAAGAAAAACTAAACATACTCAATAGCACTTGGGAGTCAGAAAAAAAGATACTAGATACAAAAAGAAATTTAAATGAACGAATTGATCAAGCAAAAGAAGACCTCGAGGGCGCTCAAAGAAGTGGTGATTTAACAAAAGCAAGTGAAATCATGTATGGCTTGCTCCCTAGTCTTCAAAAAGAGTATGAAGAGTTGAATAAAAAAGAGCAGGCTACAATAATAAATGAAGTGATTAATGCTGAAGATATCGCAAGTGTGGTATCAAAGTGGACGGGTATACCTTTAGAAAAACTTATCGGAGGCGAAAAAGATAAGTTAATAAACATAGAAAAACTGTTAGAAAAAAGAGTTATTGGCCAACAAGATGCTATTGAGAAAGTATCAAAGGCAATTAAGATTTCAAAAGCAGGTCTTCAAGATCCTGATAAACCTTTGGGGTCCTTCCTTTTTTTAGGCCCAACTGGTGTAGGAAAAACTGAATTATCAAAAGCACTAGCAGAGTATGTTTTTGATAACGAAAAGCAAATGCTAAGACTTGATATGTCCGAGTACATGGAAAAACACTCAGTAAGTAAGCTTATTGGATCTCCGCCTGGTTATGTCGGTTACGATGATGGTGGGAAGTTAACTGACTCTGTTCGCAGACGCCCCTACCAAGTAATTTTATTTGATGAAATTGAAAAAGCACACCCTGATGTATTTAATATTCTACTACAAATTTTAGATGATGGTAGGTTAACAGACTCAAAAGGAAAAATAGTAAATTTTAAAAATACCCTTATCATTATGACTTCTAATATTGGTTCACAAATTCCTATTGATGACAATTTTGACTATACAACAAAAAAGAACTTAGCCCTTGAAGAGCTTAAAAATCATTTTCGACTAGAATTTTTAAATAGAATTGATGACATAATACTCTTTAACAAATTATCAAAAGAAAATATTAGTGCGATTTTAAATAACCAAATTCAATTAATTGAACATAGAATCTCTTCAAAAGGTATTTCAATTGGTTTTACTGATGAAGCCTTTAACTACTTGAAAGAAAAAGGTTTTGATCCGTTATTTGGGGCCAGACCTTTGAAAAGATTATTACAAGATGAAGTTTTAAACCCCTTATCAGAGGTAATTTTAGATATAGGCGAGAATATTGAAGATAAATTAATTTTCACTAAAGATAAATACGGATTAGTAATTGCTAATAAAAACCTTAGGGTTTTGAGATCATAACTTTCAACTTAAAGCAAAATTTGTATAATTAATTTATGAAATGGATATTTTTAATTGGAGCATTTGCTTTAATATTCTTTGTATTGTTCCTTTCAATAATGACTATCAGAAAAATTAGAAAAAAATAATTTTTGGACCTTTTTTTTACAGACTCTCTTTATAACACGAAGGTTTTTATAGTTTCGATTATTTTAACAATAATTTTTTTTATTCTACTTTTAACAAGAAAAATTTATAAAAAAAAATTAACAGTTTCAAATTTATCAATATATTCCTCTCTTTTTTTATTATTTATTGCTTTTGCTAGCTTATTTGTTGTAAATTTTTTTGGTAAATTTACTTACGTTCTTTTTATTGCAGCTACAATAACAATAATATATTCAGAAATAAGTTTTCTTCTTGGAAAATATTTTTTCCCTAATTTTGTAAGTGAAAATGTTTCTAAAGAAATTGTTTATATGTTTAGTTTTATCGTATTCATAAATGCAGGTTATTTTACCTTTATGTTAATATTAGATATTTTAAAAGCTGAAACTTATATTTAAATGTTAGTAATGTGATAATATTAATTTCATATTTTCAATTATTTATAATAAGTTTTTTAGCAGCTACAATTCTCCCGCTCTCCTCTGAATTAGTTTTATCAACAATGCTATTAACAGACTCATTTGATAAATATTTACTTTTGGTTGTTGCAAGTTTTGGAAATATTCTTGGTTCATCAGTTAATTGGTATTTAGGAAAAAAAATATTAATTTTTAAAGATAAGAAGTGGTTCCCAGCCAATGAGAGGCAAATTGCAAAAGGTGAAATTTATTTTAAAAAATATGGCATTTGGTCATTGTTATTGGCATGGGTACCAATCATTGGAGATCCACTTACAATAGTAGCAGGAATATTAAGAGTAAAGTATTTCACTTTTTTACTTCTTGTTAGTATCTCAAAAATATCTAGGTATATTTTTTTAATATTTATTATTTTTAAATGATTAAAATAATTACTTTAGAGATTGGTAATTCATCTTGGTGGAAAAATAAAAAATACAGAAAAGAGGCCTCTATTGAGTTAAGAAAACTAAGAAACAAATATAAGTCAGTAAGAGTTGTAAAAAAATATAGATTAAACAGTAGTAATACAATTATATACGGTGATTATGCTTTAAAAAATTAATTTTTTTGTACAGTTATTTTGATAGCTTTATAAATATATCACCCATCCCAGAAATAAGTTCTTCTTCTTTAGTAGAGTTTCTAATCTTACATTGTTGCCCAACTACAGGGTGGTTATTAATTGCTAAAAGATCACTGCTATTACAACTAGTTGGTTTGTGCAATAAGCCAATTATCATTTTTTGATCAACTGCAAAGACTTGATCTAAATTCATCTTTTCGCCAGTGCAAAAATAATCTCGATTTACCTCAAGTGGAAATTCCTCTTTACCACAGGGGTTATCAATAGTCATAACAGTAAATTTTTCCTCAACACCTTGAAATTTATGTGATATTTCCATAGCTTTTGCATATTTCATTGAATCACAAACACATGGCCAACAACAGCGATACATATCACCACATAATTTATTATCCGAGTCGACCTCGTTCATACTTATAAATGCAGGCTCAGATCCAGGAGCTATCAATGAACCAGATACTGGGCAATATCTTTTATTGAATTCAACAAAATCGTCAAAATTAAGGTCTTGATCTATAAGATATTTAAAAAACTTTGGTCCTGCGGCATTCCTATTTCCATCTGGAAATATATTATTCCAGTTTTCGACAAGTGTATCATAGTAGTAAGATTCATTTTTTGTAATTTCAATAGAGTAAGAATTTTTATTAACAATCAATGCAAACAAGATAGTGATAACAGCTAAAATGGTATTATTATTAATAAAAGTTATAAATTTTATGTACACTTGATAGTGTGTACAAATCATATCTAAATCTAGATCATCAAAAAAATAGTATCAATTATATGAAATTTTATAAAATTTTGTTTTTATTTTTATTTATTTTTCAACCTATGAATGTGTTTGCAGAAAAAAGCTTTTTCAAAAATATAAGTAATTTATTACCTGATCACAGTGCCAGATTAAGTTACGGGGTGGCTGTAACCGATTTTGATAATGATGGTAATGACGAATTTATAGTTACAGGATTTAGATTTAGTAATCTAGCTTTAGGTTTTAACGGAGAAAGACTTGAAAATAAAATTACTGATAATATTTTTTCTGACCCTGAGAGGTCTACAATTGGTGTTGCTGCATGTGATATAGATAAAGATGGTCTTGAGGAAATTTATTTTCTTAACACTGATACCTACAGTGGCATGAAAATGTACTCAGACAGGCTTTTAATAAATTCACAGAATGCAATAGAGGACTTATTCGAAAAAGAAGTTAATCAAAGTGAATTGAATTTAACAGCAGGAAGATCAGTAGTTTGTGTCGACAGAGTTGGTAATGGAAATTATGGTATTTATGTTGCAAATTATGGTGGTCCAACAAGATTTTATGAGTTCATTGATAACAGAGTTGTGGATCTAGCTACAAGCCTGGGACTTGATAAAGTTACAGGAGGTAGAGCTGTAGTTGCTGGTCATATCTTATCTGAGCAAATAGATGTATTTGCGGCTAATGAAAGAGGTCCGAATTTTCTTTATTTAAATCAAAATGGAAAGTACTCAGATGTCGCTAGTCAAATGAATGTCAAAGATATTTACCAAAATGGAAGAGGAACAGCATTATCTGACATTCTTTATCGAGGAAGACTTGATATTCTAAACGGTAATTGGGAAGGTTTTAATAGAGCCTACGTTTTAGATAACGATAAATTTAAAAACATTGCTAACTCAAACTTTGATGAGCCATCAAAAATTAGAACAGTAATTTCGGCAGATTTTGATAATGATGGTTATGATGAGGTGTTTCTAAATAACATAGGAGAGCCAAATAGACTTTATAAAATAATTGAAAACGGTGTTTTTGAAGAAATTAAACTAGAGCAAGCTCTAGAGCCAAATGGACTTGGAACGGGAGCAGCAGTTGCAGATATTGATAATGATGGGGTGCTAGAGCTTCTTTTATCTCATGGAGAGTCCGGCGCTCAACCCTTAACTCTATTTAAATATCACAATGATGAGAAAAGATCTTTTTTAAGAATTAGACCCTTGAACTTCCACGGGGCACCAGCAAGAGGTGCTACTGTAACTTTATACACAAATGAAAGAACACATTCTAAAACAATTGATGCAGGTTCAGGTTATTTATGTCAAATGGAGCCAGTCGCCCACTATGGAATTAGAGATAATGAAAATGAGTTTAAGATTAAAATTAAATGGACTAATGGGGATGAGGAACTATTTGAGGTTGAAAATTTAAATCAGACTATAGTTGTGAAGCAAAAGATTTAAAATTTAATCCTCTACAATCATAGTGTCTTTCGAGCCTCCACCCTGTGAACTATTAACTATCGTACTTCCCTTTTTAAGAGCAACTCTAGTCAAACCGCCCATAGTTACGTATGTCTCTCTTCCAGAGAGAATAAATGGTCGCAAATCTTGATGTCGAGGTTCAATTAAATTCCCCTGCAAAGTTGGGGTAGTTGATAATATTTCTAAAGGTTGAGCAATAAAGTTTCTTGGGTTATGTAAAATTTTTCTAATATATGCCTCTCTCTCAGATTTAGATGATTTAGGCCCTACTATAATTCCATAACCACCAGAGCCATCAGCTGGTTTTACTATCATTTTTGAAATATTGGATATTACGTGATCTCTCTCGGATTTATTGTGACATAAATATGTCTCTACTTGGTCCAATTTAGGCTCTTCATCTAAATAATATTTAATTATTTTAGGAACATATGAGTAAATAACCTTATCATCTGCTACCCCACTTCCAGGCGCATTTAGAAGTCCAACATTGCCTTTTCTATAAGATTTGTATAAACCTGCTACACCTAGCAAAGACCCTTTAAAAAAAGTCTTGGGATCTAAAAAAGTATCATCAATCCTTCTGTATATGCAATCAACTCTCAAACCCCCTTTGACTGTCTTTACATAAACTTTGTCATTTTCGACATAAAGATCTTTTCCCTCAACAAGAGCAATTCCCATTTGCTGTGCTAAAAATGAATGTTCAAAGTATGCAGAGTTATAAACTCCTGGCGTTAATACAACCATTGTTGGGTTATTTTTTTTATAAGGTATTGCATCTAACATACAATGATAGAGTCTATTACAATAGTGATTGATCGGTGAAACTCTATAACGTGTAAATAATTCAGGAAATACCTCTCCCATTACCATTCTGTTTTCAAGCATGTATGAAACACCTGAAGGAACACGAAGATTATCCTCTAACACTAAAAATTTTCCATCAATGTTTCTTATTAAATCTATTCCAGAAATATGAGACCAAATTTTTCTTTTAGGCATAAATCCTTCACATTGTTTTAAATAATTTTGAGATTTAAATACTAAATCTTTTGGAACAATGTTGTCTTTAAATATTTTTTTTTGATTATAGACATCGTTTATAAATAAATTTAAAGCTTTGCACCTTTGTATTAACCCTTTTCTTACTTTTAACCATTGAGATTTTAATATAATCCTAGGAATTATATCCAATGGCCATTTTTTTTCCTCTGCGGCTTTTTTATCAGCTGAGTAAACTTTAAAATTAATGCCCCGAGAACTTATTGTACTTTGACAATTTTGTTCAATTCTTTCTAAATCTTTGATTGAGTAACTATTTAATATTTTAGAAATTACTTTAGCTTCTTTTCTAAGACTTTTTTCAGGGGTTAAATACTCATCATAGCTATTTTTTGAATTGTAATTTTTCCAATTTATGGTCACTATCTAAAAATACTATAAATGCCTATATGTGGTTATGCATAGTTTAGATTGAAGGTATGTAAATAATCGTTTGTATTTTTAAAAAATTAGCTATTTAATTAAAATGTGACTTATTGTGTAGGAATAAAAGTAAATGAGGGGATGGTTTTTGCATCTGATAGAAGGACAAATGCAGGTCTAGATAACTATAACTCTTATTCTAAAATGTATGTTCATAAGGGCATTGATAGAAATATAATAATTTTAACTTCAGGAAATTTAGCTACTTCTCAAGCAGTCTTTAACTCTATTAATAAAGATTTAGAAGACGATAAAAATGGTAATAATTTAAACAATTTATTTAATTTAAATGAAATCGCAAAATACATTGGAAGATTAAATATTAAACACTCCTCACCAGATGGTATCAATCAAGAGACTATTGAATTAGGTTCAACTTTTATAGTTGGTGGACATATAAAAGATCAAGATTCAGAATTATATTTGGTTTACCCTCAGGGTAACTTTATTAAATCAAGTGAATTTAAACCTTATCTTGTCATTGGAGAAATAAAGTATGGTAAGCCAATATTAGACAGAGTTGTTAAGTCAGACACTTATCTTGGAGATGCAGCAAGATGTGCGTTAATTAGTATGGACAGTACAATGAAAGCAGATTTATCTGTTGGTCCGCCAATCGACTTAGTTGTATATAAAAATAATTCATCAGCAATAGTTTACCAACAATCTCTTGAAATTAATGATGACGATTATCAATACATATCTAAACAGTGGGAAAAAGGAATATTTGAAATTTTTAAATCTTTCGATCGTTTTAAATGGGAAGAATAATAAATGGAGCCCTCTTCTTTTGTAACAAACTTATCGAGTATCGTAGTAATTAGTCTAGCCTTAATTTCTTTTTATCTAATGGCCAGAAAAAAAGGGAAATACGTAGACGTAATATTCGGTTTTATTTTAGGAATAATTGTTCTTATTAAAATTATTTATTGACAACAACCGTCACCACATGTGCAACAGCATGAGCAAGAACAACCACAATCAGGTTTTGGTTTATTATTATCCATGAGATTTAAATATCATCATTTGACAAAAATTACAATATTATGAAAATTTATTGGTGAGTAATAAATTAGCTAACTTTAAAATGAAATCTCTTCGTAAAGGCCTTGGTAACAAAAAAGACGTGGAAAACTACTATGACAACTGGTCTAGTTCATATGATGAGACATTGTATAAATGGAACTATAAAGCTCCATTACAGTCAGTTAAAATTTTAAAGAAATATATTAAAACAGAACCAAAATTTATTTTAGATTTGGCATGTGGCACAGGACTTTTTGTTGATAAATTTTTACAAATTTACCCTGACTGTATTTGTGATGGATCAGATATTTCCAGAAAAATATTAGATATATCTAAAAGAAATGGAAAATATAGATATCTTTATAAAAAGAGTTTTGAGAATAAAATTCAAATAGCAAATAAGTACAGTGTAGTAAGTCTTATTGGTGCAATGACATATTGTAAAAATCATCAATCACTTTTTAAACTTGTTTCTTATTATCTTGCAAAAAATGGTTATTTTATATTTACACATAGAGTAGATTTATGGAAAGAATTAAAATTTGATAATGTTTTGGAAAAATTAATTGATTTTGAATCGACCTATATATCAAGACCATTAAATTATCTTCCAAAAAATAAAGATTTTGGTTCAGATATTAAAATTAGGATAGTCTTATTAAAAAAGAAATAATTAAAGTTACAAAATGATTTGGGAAATTATTTTTTGGTTGTTTTTAATCCCCTTAATTATATTGGGACTAAATAAATTATTTAGATACAGTTCTATCGGGATACCCTTTATTAAAAACAACAAAAAACTATATTGGGTATTTATGATTGGATTAGTCTTTTTAATAAACTATCTGGTAGATAAGTTTTATCTTGTGCATTAATCATGACATTTATTATTGAATTAACAAAAAACCCTAATTTAATGTGGTTTGTATCATTTGCTTTTTTGGCACTTACTTTCGCTACATGGCGCGTGAGTCAAAAAAGTAATAAATGGAAAATTGTTTATGAAATCTCTAAATATCTTACAGCCGGCTGCCTTTTGTTAATGTTTTTTAATATGTATTAATAGTTTATAGTTTTTAAGAAATGCCGCCGTAGCTCAGTGGTAGAGCACACCCTTGGTAAGGGTGGGGTCGGAAGTTCAATTCTTCTCGGCGGCACCAATAAAGTACAATTAATCGCTCTATGGTTAAATTGTAGGATTTGGAAATATGAAGGAGTATTTTTATTTATTTAAAATTCACCATTGGATTAAAAATTTAATTATTTTCTTACCAGTTTTAGTCGGTCATTCTTTTCTTACGATCAACTTTTTAGATTATATTATTTATTTTTTAATAATATCATTTTTGTCTTCAATAATTTATTTTTTAAATAATTTAAATGATTTTGAAGAGGATATAAAAAATAAGAAACTAAATTACTCATTAAATTTAGATATTAAAAATACATATTATTTCTTAAGCATTATAAGTTTTTTAGTGCTAATAGTTTTCTCTTACTCTATTAATCAAAAAATATTTATTGTTTGTCTTTTTTATTTTTTGTTATCAATATCTTATAATTTTTATCTAAAGAAAAAGAAGTATATAGATATATTAATATTAAGTTTATTTCATATACTAAGAATAGTTTATGGCTCGTTAGCTTTTAAAATAAGTTTGAGCGTTTATTTTATTTTATTTTGTTCTGCGATTTTTTTAATGATTGGCTCAAATAAGAGACTTGTTGAAATAGATAAGGCTTACACAAATAGGCCCTATAATAAAAAAGATAGAAGAAAAATTCAATTAATGCAGCTCTTTTTTGGTTTTTTTGCGGTGTTAATTTTTTTACTTTACACAATAGATCCCACTAAAGATCAATTTTTTATTTATAAGGAATTGCTTTTTGTTAATCTATTAATAATAATATTAATAATTATAAATTTTCTATTTATTCAAAAAAATAAAAACCAAGACATAATTATTTTTATTTATCAAAATAAGGTAAACTTTATTCTAGTAACAATATTTTTTATTACCTTTATTGGAAACTCAGTTTCTTTTTAAAACTAAGAAATAATGATCATATAAGAATATTCTTTTATGAAACTTATCTAATATTATTAAATTATTATTCAAAGTATTTTCAAAATTACTAAAATCAAAATAATTTATTAATTGTTTTGATATTATAAAATCATGAAAAGAATTCCAAAATTTAGTTACAAAGTTTTTAGGGTAAATATCTTTAATAATTAAAATATCACCTCTTTTCATTTGATTTATTAATTTTTTTACAAAAATAAATTGGTGATTTGGTTTAATATGATGAAGTAAATCAATTAGAAGAAATGTATTATAACCTTCTAACTCTCTATCAATATATTTAATGCAGTCGCCTTTTACAAAGTTTATCTTATCCTTATATTTGTCTGATCTAGGGACATTTAAATCAACGCCTGTATAACTTTTAAAATATTTGATGTGTTCTAGTAAAAGTCCCTTTCCGCATCCTAAATCTAAAATACTTGCTCTATGAGGAATGAAAGATAAAATCTCACTAATTGGTAAAATTATAGGTCTTATTTTGAAGTAAATATTTTTTGGAATTGCCATTTGTTTTTATAAGCTTTGTAAAGGATATCATATAATAAATTTAGAGAAACCAACCAGTATATCCAATAATACCTCCCCAAAGTTTCAAACCAAAATATAGTAAAATATTGTGAAATTAATATGATTTTTAAATAAATATTTAAGCCAGGTATAAATACAAAGGTTAAAAAAATTAAATTTATCAATTTATCTTTATTAAAATAGAAATCTAAATTGTTATAAATGTTTTCTAGCTTCATCATATTTGAGCCATATTGTGTAAACAATATGAAAGAATTTCCAAAATATAAATTATGAATTAATGGAAAAAGATAAATTAGAGAAATTAAAGATAGTGGTACAAAATATTTTAAATTAAGGACATTTATTTTTTCATAAAAAGTCTTAATGATCATTATTAAAGCAATCGATAATACTAAATTTGGTCTTAAAAATACAGAAATGGCAAATAATATATTCATTTTTATATAATTTTCCCTGAAGCTATGCAGAAAAATTGTAAGACCGGCAATAAAAAACATATAACCTAAAGGCTCAGGAAACAATCTATATGCATGTCTTATATACTGGTAGTAACTAATACCAAGATGATGAAAGATAGGAATTAATAAAAAAGATAAAGTCAAATAGTAACCTAATTTTTCACCAAACTGAT
>CACBJQ010000005.1:0-52711 GCA_902539635.1 uncultured Alphaproteobacteria bacterium | reverse complement strand
AGATCCTAAAATTGGTCCAATGCATGGACTCCAGCCAAATGCAAAAGCAACGCCAATTATAAATGGAAAAAAATGATTATTTTGAAAACCTTGTAAATGGAACTTACGCTCAAAATCTAAAAAAGGAATTTTGATTATTCCAATAAAATATAGTCCCAAAATAACTATTAATATTCCTGATATGAAATTTAGCTGTTTTTTAAAATCAAAAAATATGTCACTCAAAAAATCAATAGAGGCACCCATGATTATAAAGACAAAAGAAAAACCTAGAGTAAATAATAGAATATGAGGTAATAACTTTAGTGTGTTCGCTGCTGATGAATTTTGTAAATCTGCAAAAGATTTACCGACGATATATGATATAAACCCTGGAACTATGGGCAGAACACAAGGGGAAAGAAAACTGAGAATACCAGCTAAAAAAGCTATAGTTAGAGGAATATCTTGAACCATGAAATTATAGTAACATTATACTATTTGTACAATAACACAGATGTTTGATCGCCAAATTCAAAATTTCACCCAAAAGCCCTTAATTATAATGGCTAAACTTTTTTTAAAATTTTTAAAACCTAATCAAATGACAATATTAGGATTTATATTTGGTTTTTTTATGTGTATTTTAATTTTTTTTCAGTTCTATTTTGCTGCACTATCACTTTTACTTTTGAACAGATTTTGTGATGGCTTAGATGGAACAATGGCCAGACTAACAACTCCCACACCTTTGGGTGGATATTTAGATATTGTCAGTGATTTTACAATTTATTCTGGGTTTGTATTAGCATTTGGGTTCAGTAATAGTAGTTACACAACTTTATCTATGATTTTACTTTTTTTGTACATAGGTACGGGTACAACATTTCTTGCAAAAGCTGCAATTCAAACTCAATTAGATAAAATCTCAAAGACAAATGATGTTGTTGAAGGATTACCAAAAAGTTTTCATTACACTTCAGGATTAGTTGAAGGCATGGAAACAATAATTTTCATGGTTTTATGTCTCTTATTTCCAAATTTTTTTATTTTAATATCTATTATTTTTGGGTTTTTATGTTTAATAACTTTTATATCTAGGGTTATTGTTTGTTACGTTGAATTTAATTTATAAAAGTTAAATAAGCTTCCATAAAAATTTTTGAAATAATCATGGTAATTATAAAAAAAGATAATTTTAAAAAAATTCTTGTTATTCTTCCAATTTCAAAACCTGCATAATAAGCTTCAAATATATCAAAATTATTAAAAAACCTCTTATTTACAATGTTTTTAAGTAAGAAGAATAATTTTGCTAATGGTCTTACAACTACGTAATTTCCAATTATAGAAAATACGATAACAATTACTAAACTGATATTCATTGCAAAGGACCAAATAATTAGTGACACAATCCAGTATCCTAAAAATAGTAACCTCTCTTTTTGCTGAGGGTGAGTATAAACTTGAAAGAAATTCATTTTATTTTAATCCATCTAAAGCCATTTCACTTGCAATATTGGATGCTAAAATCGTATCTTTTTGGGATTTTTCTAAGATAAATTTTGTACGTGATTTTATTTTTTTTAGAAGGTCATCTACAATTTTGTCATCTGGTTCAAGATCTTCTTTGATACTAATTCTTGAACCTAATATAATTACACCACCAGCGTTGGCGCAATAATCAGGACAATATAATATACCTTTGTTATTTAATTCTTTTTCTATATCAATATTATCCAGTTGATTATTTGCAGATCCAGTAATCATTGATATTTTATTATTAGCAAAATTTAAAAACTCCGTATTTAAATCACCTCCTCCTGCACAAGGAGAGTAGATATCAATTTTTTCAAAGGATGTACCCTGGAGTTGACTACAAAATTTATAACCATCTCTCTCAATCAAATCTTTTTTATGTTCTAAGTCAGAAATTTCAATATTTGCACCGTCTTTTTTACACAAAGATGCTATTCTAGATCCAGTCTTACCGTATCCTTTGATAAATATATTTTTATTTACTAATGAGTCTTGTCCAAATTTAAATTCGACACATCCTAACATTGAGTAATAAACCCCTAATGCGGTACCTAATCCGGAGTCAGAACCTATAGGGTTACAAACATGATCTGAGTATTCTCTAAATCCTCTTAAGTCCTCATCAACCGTTCCCATATCTCCAGCTGTTATATAAGTACCATTTAGTTTGTTTAAAACTTCTCCAAATAAACTATATGCATCTTTTTTATTTATTTTAGAATGAATAGTAGCCTTCCCACCACCAAAGGGAAGTTCAGCCAAAGAATTCTTATATGTCATTGCTTCAGCTAATTTTAAAACATCTTCTTCTTGCTTATTAAAATCTTGATAATCGAAATATCTACATCCACCCAAGGCAGGGCCTCTTTTAGTATTATGAATAGCAATTACTGAGTAAAAATTAAATTTATCCTCCTCAGCATAAATAACTCTTTCAAATCCGTCTTTTGGTTTATCTTTAATATTTAAAGTCATTACTACTTATATAGTCTATTATTTTAAGGTCTCCTTCTAAAAAATCATATTCACGAATATCCTTGATTTCAATCCATTTTAGTTCTTTATGAAAATTATTTAAAACCTTACCACTGAAATTATTGACTAAATAAAAATATATGAATACCTGTTTTTTCAAGTCTTCATAATCAAAATTATAACTTATTAGTTCCTCATAATTTAATATGTTAATTGATAACTCTTCATTTATTTCTCTAACTAAGGTCTCTTCATTAGTCTCATCATTTTTGATTTTACCTCCAGGAAATTCCCATTTTAATGGATGATCCTTAAAGTTTGGTCTTTGACATATTAAAAGTTTATTATTTTGAAGTATTAAGCCTGCTACAACTTTTATTTGTTTAATTTTCATATTTTGTTTTAGCAATATAAATCCCAATCAGGATTAATGTACTTCCAAAAAATTGGATTAATGTTAATTTTTCTTGGAAAAAAAGGTACGCCAATAAGGTTGCAGCAATAGGTTGTATCAAAAGACTCAAAGATGATAAGGATGCAGATAAAAATGCTAGAGAGAAAGCTATAAAAGATTGTCCAATGAATTGGCATACAAAACCTAATAAAAATAATATTGCTATCGCATAAAAAGACTTTGGCACTAAACTTTGTTCAAAAAATATCGCGACTAAAAGTAAAATAATTGCACTTACACATCCTGAAAAAAACATAATTGTACTTGAATTTAAATTTTTTCTTAATTGGCTAATAGTAAGAATATAACAACCATACCAAATTGCAGTTAGAACACCTAAAAGATCTCCCAAAAATTGTGATTTATAAAATTGAAAACTCTCACCTAATAACAATGTCATACCACTCATCGAAATAAATATGGCAATAAAAAAAAACTTAGAAAATTTTTCTTTAAGAAATATTAAAGAAAATAAAATTACAACAATTGGAGCTAAATTAGATAAAAATGTTGCCTTAGAAACTGTGGTAAGTTTGATAGACAAATGCCAACAAATTAAATCTAATGAAAAAAAGATACCTGAAATAAAAATAATTAAAAATTTATCTTTTAAAACAGGAAAGTTTACTTTTTCAATAATTTTCAGTGATCCAAACATTAAAAAAAAGGGAAGGCTCACAAATATTCTAAAAAAAGCTGTCATTATTGGATCAACCTCTGAAAGTCGAACAAATATAGGAGAAAAAGCAATACTTACTGCGCCTATAATCAGTATAAGAAAAGGATTAATTTTTAAATTAGGCAAAAACTTCTTCAGATTTTTCTTTTTCTATAATTGGAAAATGGATGATTGCAGAAAATAGAGAAATTACTATCGCTATTATCCAGGCTATATCGAGTGAACCATAAATATCTATAACTAAACCACCAACAAAAGAGCCAAGAAATGCTCCTGCTTGATGGGAAACCATTACAATCCCAAATAAGGTCGAAAGGTATCTTGTGCCAAATCTATTTGAAACAATTCCTGAAGTCGGTGGGACAGTTGATAACCATAAAAGACCGATACAACAACTGAAGGCTATAATTGTGAAATTATTAGTAGGCAAAATTAATAATAAAAAAATTACTATGCTTCTTACAAAATAAATAAACGATAATATATATTTTTTTTTAATAACGCCTGAAACCTTTCCTGAAATTAAAGTACCAATCATATTAAATAACCCAATTAAAGTAAGACCTGTTGCAGCTATTGTAGTTTCTAAACCTTTAATTTTTGCAAAAACTGGAAGATAGTTTGAAATTAAAGCAACATGTAAGCCACAAACAAAAAATCCTAAAATAAGATATTTATAGCTTTTATCCTTAAAGGCTTTATTTATGACATCTGATATTTTTCTTTTTGTAAATTCTTTTTTATCTTTTTTTTGTGGCTTAGGTAAAAGGAATATAAGTGAAAGAGGAATGATGAACAGAAAAAACATAGATGTAATTTGAAAAGAAAAACTCCATTTAAAGGTTGTAACTAAAAATTGGTTAACAGGTGTAAATATAAACATCCCTGTAGCAGCAAGAGACATAAGTATACCTGTAACTGTGCTTTGTGTTTTATCATCCTCGAAATATTTTGAGACTCCACCAATTATAACTGGTACAGAAATAACACCAGCTGAAATACCTCCAATTATGCCAATACCAAATAAAAAATGTAAAGGGTGTATCGCTGAAGAAGTGACATAGAAACTAAGAGATACGCCAAAGAAGCCAAAAAAAAGAGTTTTTACATAACCCTTTTGTTCAGCAAATGCACCTGCAATGGGTGACATAGCTCCCCAAAGCAAATTAAAAAGACCATATGTTAGACCTATAATTGAAGCACTAAAAACTGTGGAACTTAAAAGATCTGGGACATATATCCCTAGAGACATTCTAAATCCATTTCCAACTGACAGTATTAATCCAGCAACTAAAACTAATAGAATTGTTCTCATTTGCTTAAAATATATGAATCATATCAAAAAAATATGTTTATTTTTGAGGTTAAATATCTATTATACGCCGTCATGGGTTATCCTAAAAAACACAGAGGCAGAAGAAAAATCGGTTCAAGAAAAAGAAGAGCTAAAAGAAGAGCTAAAAAGAAATAGTATTTTCAATTATTATAATTTAACCCTGATATTTTATGGTTGTTTTAAGCAGAAGAAGATTTATATCAATACTTATTGGGGGATGTTTTGTTGGGTATAAACCTTTAGTTGCCATGGAAAAACTAATTCTTTCAGATGAGGAATGGAAAATAAGATTATCAGAAGAGGAGTATTATATTTTGAGACAGCATGGAACTGAACGACCCGGGTTTAGCGTGCTTAACAATGAAAAGAGAAAAGGTACCTACCATTGTGCAGGATGTGAATTGCCACTATTTTCTTCGGATATGAAATATGATAGCGGAACTGGCTGGCCTTCATTTTTTGATTATCTTCCTAATGCTTTAGGGTTTAAAACAGATTTTAAATTGGTGTTTCCACGAAAAGAATATCACTGTGCTAAATGTGGCGGGCACCATGGACACGTCTTCAAAGATGGTCCAGAACCTACAGGTTTAAGATACTGTAATAACGGTATAGCTTTAAACTTTATACCAGATTAATTTTTTTTAATTAGCAAATACGTTAAAGAAATAGCAAGTGCTATCTTTAAAAGTTCACTATAAATAAATGGGTATAAACCTGCTTTTATAGATTTCTCTATTCCTATGAAGCCAGATAAATGGGCAATACCACAAACAAAAATAATTAACGCGCCTATAAAAATAGATAAAACAATTTTTATTAAATTTTTATTGAAAAGATTTTTTGAGAAATATGCTATTGCAAAAGAAGCTAAAATCATTCCATAAAGAAATCCAAATGTTGGAGACATTACATAACCAAAGCCTCCACCAGCAGCAAAAATGGGAAGACCAATGAGTCCGAGAATTACGTATGAAACAGTTGCATAAAAACCAACCATACCCATTGAGGCAGCAATAAAATATACAACAAAGGTTTGTAATGTCATCGGCACAGGATAGAAAGGAATACTGATTTTACTAGAAACTGATAAGAGAATAATTCCCAAAAGGGAAAATACTATTTTGGATAAATTACTTTGTGCGTACTGACTTAAAATTGTTATATTTTTATTTTCCATATTAACTATTTATAATTTTGGAGTGATTTGTGCAATAATTATAATTGGCCTCTAATTAATCCTTTTAACTTCAATAAATCCTTATTAAATAATCTAATACCCTCAGCTAATTTAAAAGATGCCATCTGATTTTCATTTAAATGCCAACGAAATGAGCTCTCATTCACATTAATTCTTTCAATATCTAATGAAGATGAGTTTTCTTTTGATAATTTAAGTTTAATTTCATCATCGTTTTGGCTTAACTCTTCTAAAAGAGTTGGGCTGATAGTTAATTTATCACATCCAGCTAAATTAATTATTTCATCCTTATTTCTAAATGATGCTGCCATAACAATAGTGTTATAATTAAATTTTTTAAAATAATTAAAAATCTTCTCTACACTTTCAACACCTGGATCATTAGATGAGTCATAATCTTTTTGTGTATTTGATTTAAACCAATCAAGTATCCTTCCCACAAATGGTGAAATTAAAAATGCTCCTGCTTCTGCACAAGCTATTGCTTGTGTTAAAGAAAAAATGAGTGTGCAATTACAAGATATTCCATCTGCCTCTAATTTTTTCACTGCTTGTATCCCTTCCCATGTGCCTGCAATTTTAATTAATATTCTATTCTTGGGGACGCCTGATTGCTCATAGCTATTAATTATTTGCTTTGCCTTTTCAACAGTAGCTTCAGTATTAAAAGATAAATCAGAGTCAACCTCTGTAGAAACATACCCTGGCACGATTTTGGTTAATTCTATACCAAAAGCAATGGTTAGTTGATCAGCAATATAATTAATTTGATCCTCAGTTTGAGAAAATTTTCTACTTTTTGAATTACTTATTACTTCATCAACTAGTTTTTTGTATTTGTTTGATTGAACAGCTTTAAATATTAAAGATGGATTAGTAGTACAGTCATCTGGGTTAAATTTTTCAATACTGTCAATATCTCCCGTGTCTGCAACAACTGATGAAAATTTTTTAAGACTATCTAATTGAGATACCATGAAAATAAATATTCTTTCTTAACGATTGTTTAAGCTATATATTAATTGAACTTCTTATGCAAAAAAAAATAATTATTTGTGGATTAGCAGATATCCAAGAGTGTGTTGATAAATTCAGCCCAGATAAAATGCTTACAATTATTAATAAAAATTTTGAACCTGAAACCCCATCAGGTATGGATAAAAATAGACACTTGAAAATGTTAATTGATGATATTTCTGAGCCAAGAGAGGGATTTATATTACCTGAGAAACATCATACTCAAGAATTATTAGATTTCACAGATGATTGGGATAAAACCAAACCTATTTTAGTCCATTGTCATATGGGGATAAGTCGATCTACTGCAACAAGTTTAGGCATAGCCGCAAAATACTCCCCTGAAAATATTGAGCTTATAATTGAAAACTTAAAAGAAATTGCACCACACGCTAGCCCTAATAAGATCATGATGAGATATTATGATGAAATATTGGGTTTAGATAACAGACTCTATGGTTCAGTTCCATACTTTGACCCTGAGCCGATAGAAGAAAGTAGAATAGTAGAGTTAAATTTTTAGGATAACTGAATGAATTACAGTTGTGAAGTATGTAGAAAAAAGATTGTGGAGCCTTTATATTGGGCTGATCCTAAGTTTTATGATATCCCAAAAAAAGTATTTTTTTGTGATGCCAAATGTTCACTAATTTATTACAAGAAAATTAAAAAATTATTTAAAAATCAATAAATTCAATACATTTAGCTGTGCAAATTTTGCACAGCTAAGTTCTATTATCTGCAATTTGACTTTAGAAAAAAAATTAGTATAAAGCATCAATCAAAAACTAGCTCCATCCTTATTCCTATCCTTACTTATTCCTCCGGGGCTAGTTTTATATAATCTTTAAAATAACAAATTAAACTTAAACTTTATTATAATATTTAATTGATATAATTTTTTAATATGAGTGATCATTATATTTTCTGGGATCTCGAAACAACAGGTCGTAATGATAAATTTAATCAAATAACACAAGTTGGTGCTGTGTTAACTAATAATAAATTTGAAGTTAAAGACAAATTAGAAATACATAGTAAGTTAAGAGAGGGAAAATGGTTCGAGCCAGGTGCTTTAATAACAACAGGCGTAGATCCAACTAGTTTAATACAAAATAATTACCCTAATTATTATGAAGCTAGTGCTCAATTGTATGAAACATTTCAACAATGGTCATCCGCATCAGCCATTTTTGTAGGTTTCAATAATATAAATTTTGATGAACCCTTTTTACGACAGGCACTTTATCAAAACTTGTTACCTGAAATTTATATGACTGTGACTAATAATAATGTACGCATGGATGTTCTTGACATATTAAGACTAGTTTCAGTTTATAGCCCAGAACATATTAAATTTAATACTGACGATCAGGGATATCCAATACTTAAATTAGATGAAATTTCTAAAATAAATAATATTTCAATAAATTATGACGCAGGTCCTCATGATGCTGTTTTCGATAGCTTAATAACATTGGAACTTAATAAGATATTAAATATAAGGTGTCCAAAGATTTGGAACTCTGCATATGAATTCCGACATAGAGAGACACCTAAGAGATTCATGCTAGATAATTTAGTTTTTACAAACACGACCTTTTGGAGAAGAAAACCAACAATCAAAGCTCAAACTTTAATTGGAGGCATTCCATCAAGAAATCATCATTATTTAGTCTATAATTTGATTTTTGATCCTATTAAGCTGATAGAATTAGAAGATAAAGATTTAATTAAGAAAATGAACGACGGAGCTAAAAAAATTTGTGAAGTTTTTGACGGATCAAAGTCAAAGACACTTTTAAATGAGAGTTATTCATTCAAAGATAATAAAAATGCAGAAATAGGAGTAGATGAACTAAGAAAAAGAGCAAATTTTATTAGGAAAAATGAAGAGTTTTGCTCTCGGCTAATTAAACTTCACCTCTCTAATCAAAAAGAATGGCCTGAACCGTTTAATGTTGAGGATAGAATATTTGAGAGTTTTCCCTCACATAAAGACAAAAAAATAATGATTGATTTCCATACAGCTCCTAATGAAAGAAAATATGAAATTTCAAAAAATTTTAAAGACGATAGATATAAAGAAATAGCTATAAGAATTATTTATGAAATTGCACCCTATACCCTTCCTGAAAATGAGAAAAGGAACTATGAGTTTGAAATAAGAGAACGTTTTAATGATGATGATAAATCTAAATGGAATTCAAAAAATAAAATATTATCCAGTTTAGATGCTGAGTTGGAAAAAATAACTGACGAAAATGAAAAAATTCTCTTTAAGCAGAAGATTATAACATTCTTAAACAATGAGTCAGCTAAATGGGATAACCACGAAGATGATAATAATAACAATGACCATGAGGCCGATAATAAAGATGATGAAAAATGAAATTAATTATTTTTTAAATATTCCTCAATATATTTTCCATAATCAGACTTAATTAATTTTTCTGCAATATCACTTAGATTGCTTTTGTTTATAAAGCCTTGTTCATAACATGCTATTTCATAAGATCCAATTTTAACATTATTATTTTGTTCATATAATTTTACTTTTTGAGCTGCCTCTAGGAGAGCCTTTGCATTTCCAGTATCATGCCAAACAATTGAGTTATCTAAAATTTCTAAAACAAGTTTTTTTTCAGATAAATATATTTTAATTAGATCAGTTATTTCTAATTCGCCTCTGTTCGATGGTTTGAGTGTTTTTGCAAATTTTGAAGCTTCAGAGTCAAAAAAATATAAACCAGGAATGATTAAATTACTTTTAGGCTTTGATGGTTTTTCCTCAATACCAATAATATTTTTATTGTTATCTAATTCAATAACACCAAATTTTTCTGGATCTGGAACTGGCAATCCAAATACACTTCCTCCGTTCTCTTGCATCTTTAGAAGCGCAGAATTGGCAAAATTAAAATAATTTTTTCCAAGAAAAACATTATCACTTAATGCTAATACTGATGGACTGCCGTCTAAAAATTTTTCAGCAATAAAGTAAGCATCTGCTATCCCCCTTTGAATTTTTTGGACTTCATATGAAAAATTAAGACCAACCACTGATCCTGTTCCAAATGTTTTTTTAAATATTGAAAGGTCGTTCTCTTGAACAATAAATAATATATCTTTAATTCCTAATCTTATTAAAGTCTCGAGTGGATAATAAATCATAGGTTTGTCGTAAAGAGGTAACAAAGGTTTTGAGGCAGGTATTGTTGCGGGCATTAATCTTGTGCCCTTACCAGCAGCAAGAATAATACCTTTAGTTTTCATATCCAGCCAAATGACTTAACTAAAAAAACTATGGGAATAATCATACATATAAATGTAATTAAAATTATATTTAGTTTTGTGCTATCTCTAACTGAGCTTATAAGGTCTCTATGAGAAATAAAATTTATTAATTTATTTTGATCATCCACTACTGGTAGGTGCCTTATGTTATTTTCCCCCATAATTTTTATTGCAATTTCTGAGGAGGTTTTTAAGTCCACAGTTATAATTTCTGATGTCATAATATCTGATGCTGTGACCAAATCTGGATCTCTGCCGTCTTTGACACATTTTCTGACTATGTCTCTTTCTGAAACAACACCAAGTAATATTTTTTGTTCATTCAGTATAGGAACAGCCCCTATATTTTTTATATCCATACTATCTGCAATTTCACTTACTATAGATTCAGGACCAAAAAATATATATTCATCATTAAGCTTAATCTTTTTAATATCCTTAATACTTGGCATAAAGTCATTATATAGGTATAGGAGGATTTAAATAAATTAAGCGTATTGAAGCACTTTTAGGTCTTCAAAAACTTTAATTTTTCAATTATTGTTGCAAAAATAAATGTTTAGATTTTTTAACTCAAGAAAATGGTTTCTGTGGGCATGGGCAGGGTCAGCTGCCATATTAGGCAGTCTTTGGGTGCAAGTAGAAATTGATGTCAGGATTAATGAGTGGTTTGGTACTTTCTATGATATGATTCAAAAAGCACTTGCTGAGCCAAATTCAATTACAATTGAAGAATATTGGGCGGGCTTACTATCTTTTATAACACTTGCAGGTATATATGTGGCTATTGCAGTTTTGGTAAGTTTTTTCACTGCTCATTTCTTATTTAGATGGAGAACTGCAATGGTCGAGTGGTATCATAGTGTTTATAACTATGCCCGTACAATCGAAGGCGCTGCTCAAAGAGTTCAAGAGGACACTATTAAGTTTGGTAGAATTATGGAAGGTCTTGGAACAAGCTTAATAGAGTCGGTAATGATAATTGTTCAATTCCTTCCAATCTTATTAGGACTTAGCGCTGGTATTCCAATATTCTTTTTTGGGGATTGGGAGTATGGTTTAGTTGTTGGTGCATTAATTTGGTCAGTTGGTGGAACAGTTTTTTTAATACTCCTTGGAATAATTCTCAGACTTGTTGGTGTAGAATATGATCTACAAAAACAAGAGGCAGCTTATAGAAAAGTTTTAGTTATTGCCGAAGATGACGAAACTATTCGTCCAAAAACAATAGAAGAATTATTTGATGATGTAAGAAAAATTCATTTTCTCTCATATATTAGGTACTTGTACTTCAATATCGGAAGAATTGCATATTTACAGGCTAATGTTTTAAGTGCTTATGTATTTTTAGCTCCTGCAATTGTTGCAGGTATTATTACCCTTGGTGTTATGCAACAAATTATTCGTGCTTTTGGCAGGGTTGAGGGTTCAATGCAGTACTTGTTAAAATCATGGCCAACGATTATTGAGCTTGCAAGTGTTTACAAAAGACTTAGAGAATTTGAGAGAAAACTTAAGTCTACGACAGATACTGCCAAGGTGTCTGAATAAATATTTTAGACATCACATAGACAGAACTCAGAGTAATTAAAACAATGATAATCCACACCCATCTATTGTTTTTATCATAGTTTTCACCATTTTTATTCGGATCTACCATAATATTTAAATATAATAATTATTTGTTAAAATCAATTATGCTTTTTTAAATATCTAGTTCTGTTGATAACAGCATAATTTTTAAAAAGTTTCTGAGCAAGCAAGTTACTTTTTTCTACACCCTTAATTATAAGATCAAGATTTTTTTCTTTTGCTATTTCTTCAATTTTGTTCATTAATGCTCTAGCAACACCAATTTTTCTAAAATCTTGCAAAACATACAAAACGTCTAATACTATATTCTTCTCGTAATAAGTTTCGTTAATTTTAGCTACAACAATTCCCATAAACTTATCCTCGTTTTTTGCAGCAAACGCAAAATAATCATCTCGAAATATGCAAGTCCAAAATAAGCTGAAATTTACTTCTTCAAACTGAAAAGAATTTGATGATGCACTTTCATTAATTATTTCTTTCCAACTGTTTAAATGGATTTCTTTAGGCTTTTCTATTGTAAACATCTGGCTTTAATTTAACAGTTAATTTCAATCTTTTACATAATTATTCAATAAATGCTTGATCTTAAGAAGATAATTCTTATCTGTATAATTATGTTTGAAAATTTGATGAAATATTTTGAGTCAGTAAAAGCGAGAGACCCCGCTGCTACATCATTGTTACTAGTGATATTAACTTATCCTGGCGTAAAGGCTGTTTTCTTACATCGTATAGCAAATTTTATCTGGTCACTAAATTTGAAATTATTAGGAAGAATGATCTCTCAATTATCAAGATTTTTAACTGGTATCGAAATTCATCCTGCTGCCAAAATAGGAAAAAATTTTTTTATTGATCATGGAATGGGAGTTGTTATCGGAGAAACTGCTGAGATAGGAGACAATGTAACTATTTATCATGGTGTAACACTGGGAGGAATTATGCCTGCAGTAAAATCATCAGAGCAAGTTGGTTTAAAGCGCCATCCTACTCTTGAAGATGATGTGATTGTAGGGTCTGGAGCACAGATATTAGGGCCAATAATTATAAAAAGTTGTGCTCGAATTGGATCTAATGCTGTTGTAACTAAAGATGTCCCAAAAGGGGGAATAATGGTTGGTATACCTGCAAAAAATATTCAATCTAAATCCAAAAAAACAGATAATACTTTTGCACCATATGCAGTTACAAAAAAGTAATTATTTATATATTCAAAATTAATTTGCATGATTATGTTTCAAATGTTTAAATAACTAATTGTTGGAGGGCAAAGTATTTATAAAAATAATAAAATTTCTTGAAAATCCTCTTTAAAAAATGTCTAAAATAAAAATTCAAATTAAAAACTTATATAAAATTTTTGGTAAAAACCCGAGGTCTGCATTAGAGCAAGTAAAAGATGGGGTTAATAAAGATGAACTTTTAGAAAAACATAATCATGTTCTTGGTTTAAAAGATATCAATTTGGACATTAATGAAAAGTCAATTCAAGTTGTAATGGGCCTTTCAGGTTCAGGTAAGTCAACATTAATAAGACATATAAATAGATTAATAGAACCTACAGGCGGCAGTGTAGTTGTTGATGGTGAAGATGTTTTAAAAATGAATGATGAAAGTTTAAGAAATTTCAGAAGAACAAAAACTGCTATGGTATTCCAGCGTTTTGCTTTGTTGCCTCATAAGACGGTTTTAGAAAATACACTGTTTGGCCTTCATATTCAAAATATTGAAGAAAAAGAGGCAATTATAAGGGCACGAACGTGGATTGATCGTGTAGGATTATCAGGATATGAAGAAAAATACCCTCAACATTTATCTGGGGGAATGCAACAACGTGTTGGTCTCGCTAGAGCTCTTACTAACGATGGTGAAATTTTATTAATGGATGAGGCTTTTAGCGCCTTAGATCCGTTAATAAGAAAAGACATGCAAGATATTCTTCTTGAGCTTCAAGATGAACTTCATAAAACAGTTGTATTTATTACTCACGACCTAGATGAAGCTTTAAAAATTGGAGATCGTATTGCAATATTAAAAGATGGTATAATGGATCAAGAGGGTATCCCAGCTGATATCTTACTTAGCCCGAAAACGCAGTATGTAAAAGATTTTGTTGAGGATGTTAACCGAGCAAGAGTTATTAAGGCAAAACATATTATGTCTACAATTAACGGTCAGGATATTAGTAACGCTATGGTAGTAAATCAAGACGATTTTATTGACAGATTTATTGATAAAGTCATATCTGAAAAACCAAATTGCATCATAGTAAAAGACAAGCAAGATAAGAATGTTGGATACTTATCTTCAACTCGGCTAGCTGAGATACTTAAAAGATAATTTAGAAAAACATCTGTTTTATTTAGTTTATTATGAGTGGTTCATTTGTCACGCAACAAAAGATAGTTTTATGACTATTGGTCTCAATAATCTTAAATAAACCTATAATTCTGGCTTATTTGATAGAATTTATTAACTTTTTTCCACTTTTAGCTCGAATATCATCGAAATATCAAAAAATTAAAACTGTAAATGCTTACTAACAATGTTAAATTGATATCTTATATATAATAAAGTAATCGGAGGAAGTATATGAACTTCATAAAAAAAATACTTCTGAGTTCTGTTCTTTTGTTTGGACTTAATTCAGTTGCAAAAGCAGATTGTGGCACAATCACAATTGCTGAAATGAACTGGGCATCAGCAGAAATGTTTGCTCATGTTGATAAATTAATTTTAGAAAATGCCTATGGATGTGATGTTGAGCTTGTTCCTGGTGATACAATGCCTACTGCTACATCAATGATGGAAAAAGGCGAGCCTGATATTGCTCCAGAATTATGGATCAACTCTGTTCGCATCGCATTAGACGCAGCTACTGCTGAAGGAAGACTTCACTATGCTGCTGAAGTTTTATCTGATACAGGTGAAGAGGGATGGTGGATACCTCAGTATTTAGCTGATGCTAATCCTGATATCGTGACCGTCGATGACGCTCTAGCAAGACCTGATTTATTCCCTCACCCAGAGGGTGATGGTGCTGCTCTTTATACATGCCCATCAGGTTGGAACTGCCAAATTAGTACTGGTAACCTCTTTCAAGCATATGACGGTGAAGGAAAAGGATTTAACCTAGTAGATCCTGGCTCAGGTGGAGCTCTTGCAGGTTCTATCGCTGAAGCATATGAAAAAGGTGAGGGTTGGCTTGGTTATTACTGGGCACCAACAGCGATTTTAGGAAAGTATCCAATGAAAAAACTTGACTTTGGAGTACCTCATGACTTTGACGAGTGGAGTACTTGTACATCTCAAGAGGGTTGTGCTGATCCACAAAAAAATTCATGGGTTGTCTCATCAGTGTTTACAGTTGTTACAGATAACTTTAAAAATTCAACTGGCCCAGGAATGGATTATATCTCAAAGAGAGCGTTACCTAACTCAGTCGTAAACGAACTTTTAGCTTGGAAAGATGATAATCAAGCTTCTGGTGAAGATACTGCTATCTATTTCTTGCAAAACTATGGTGAGTGGAAAAGCTGGGTACCTTTTGATGCTCAATTAGACGTTCTAAACGCACTATAATAATTATTTTTATTTAAGAAGTGGGCTTTTGCCCACTTCTAAATTTTACTGCTAAAATTTTATGGAAAAGTTATTTTTATCAGAATTTCCTGAATTAAGCCGAGAAACTCTTCGTTTTATTAAAAAGGGTTTTGACACATCTTACAGGGCTTTTTCAAGAGAATATGGTGATACTATTGAGGCAGTTTTTGATCCAGTACTATATTTTTTAGTCTGGTTTGAAAAATTATTACAAAATTCACCTTGGCCTTTGGTTCTAATTTGTTTTTTAGCTATAATTTATTTTGGTAGTAGAAAAATATCAGTAACTATTGGCTCTTTATTTGCTTTTCTTTTAATTGGAATTTTTGGAATGTGGGAAGACACCATGTCAACTGTGAGTATTATTGGTGTTTGCACCCTACTATCTATAGGGATTGGTATTCCGGTTGGCGTGCTGATGGCAAAATCAGAGCGTGCTCAAAGGATCTGTACTCCAATTTTAGACGTTATGCAGACGATGCCAAGCTTTGTGTACTTGATTCCTGTCGTTATGTTATTAGGTATTGGTAAAATACCGGGTTTATTAGCAGTGGTTATATATGCAATACCTCCTATTATTAGACTGACTAATTTGGGAATAAGAGAAGTTGATAGCGAGGTGTTAGAAGCGGCAGATGCTTTTGGTGCTAATCCTAGACAAAAATTATTTCAAATTCAGCTACCTTTGGCCCTTCCAACAATTTTTGCTGGAATAAACCAAACTATTATGATGGCACTAGCGATGGTTGTTATTGCATCTATGATTGGTGTCAAAGGTCTAGGACAACCAGTATTAAAAGCTATTACAAATCAATATTTTGCAATGGGTCTATTTAATGGTTTAGCGATAGTTGCTTTGGCAATTATTTTTGACAGAGTTTCTCAATCTTTTGGACACCGAATTCAACAACATAGAAGTGGTGCAAGAGAGTAAATTAGAAATTAAGCTATTACATAATAAAATCTTTAACTTACATTTAATTAATTAATCAATATGTTAAATAAAAGTCTTATAGGTGTATTTTTCATAACTTTTATTTATCTACTAGCAATATTTTTAAAGCAACCCCTAGAATATGTCTTTAATTTACAGTTATTACCATTGAGTCTTTTATCACTGATTTTGGGAATATTTTTTTTTAATATATTTTCTTTATCTTCTAATATTGTTGAAGGTCGAGAATTTATCAAGAAAAATATACTTCAATTAGCAATTATCTTACTGGGTATAAAGATAAGTTTGGCTCAGTTATGGAGAGTCAGTATAGAGTCGATATTTGTAATAATAATAACAATAATATTTATTTTTCTGACATATATTTTAATAAAAAAAATTTGGCCAACTCAAAAGGGCTTGTCAAAATTATTGGCAATTGGCACATCCATTTGTGGTGTTACAGCTATTTTAGCCTCCTCATCAATTTTAAAATCAAAAGATCAAGATGTAGCTGTGGCTATGCTAGTAGTAGTTTTATGGGGAAGTATAGCTGTATTTATATATCCTTTTTTTGTGGAGTTATTTTTTTTAACAGACATAGCTAAAGGTATTTTTTTAGGTGTTAGTATTCATGACACAAGTCAAGTTTTAGCAGCTGCCATGGTTCATAATGATTTACATCCAAATCAAAAAACTTTAGAAATCGCTACGATAACAAAAATAATCAGAAATTTATTTCTTTTAGCTTTGATACCAATATTAATAATATCTAATAAAAGTTCAAAAAATAATAAAAATAAAAGCCAATCAGTCTTTGTTAAAATATTTAATTCAATTCCACTTTTTGTAATAGGTTTTATTTTGTTTGTAACCTTTCGCTCAATTATGGACTTATACTTTTTTGATAATGAGAATTGGATGCATTTTTTAGTTATGCTTGATGAAATAATTTCAATTTTATTTGGCTTAGCTCTTACAGCTCTTGGAGCCTCTATTGATTTAAGAAAAATCTTTAATCAGGGGTATACTGCCCTATTAATTGGTATGACTTTTAGCTTTGTATCCCTTGTATCAGTAAGCCTCCTAATATTTATTTTAGGGCTAAATGTCTTATAGAAATAATATCATTGCTTTGTAGAAAGAATACATATTAACTACACTGAATTTCATGACCCACTTAATTGCTAAAAGTGCGAGACTTCGCTCTACCCCTTACACCAAAAGAATAGAAGAATATGGTGTTCAATCATACACAGTTTATAATCACATGCTTTTACCTGCGTCTTTTAAAGGCATAGAGGAAGATAGTAGGCACCTAAAAAATAATGTTCAACTTTGGGATGTATCTGGCGAAAGACAAGTTCAAATTCAAGGACCTGATGCAGCTAAACTTACACAATTAATTACGTGTAGAGATTTATCTGAGGCAAAAGATTATCTTTGCTATTACGCTCCAATTGTTGATAACAAAGGTAAAATTATTAATGATCCACTGATAATGAAAGTTGGTGAAAACACATGGTGGCTATCAATAGCTGATACAGATGTGCTTCTTTATGCAAAAGGAATTGCAATTGGTATGAACCTTGACGTAGAGATTACTGAACCCAATGTTAACATTCTTGCCGTTCAAGGACCAAAATCATTTGAGCTTATGTCAAGAGTGTTCAAAGACATAGATAAATTAAAATTTTTCAACTTCAAAAGATTTGATTTTCAAAATCATAAATTTTTAATTGCTAGATCAGGTTGGTCCAAACAGGGTGGATTTGAAATTTATGTAGATCATGATGAAATTGGTGTAAATCTTTATGATGCCCTTATGTCTAAAGGTGAAGATTTGGATGTAAGACCAGGTTGTCCAAATTTAATTGAAAGGATAGAGGGTGGTTTATTATCTTTTGGAAATGATATGAACATGAATGATACTCCACTTGAGTGTGGTTTAGGTTCTTTTGTTTCTTTCAATCCCAAAATAGATTATTTAGGAAAAGCTGAATTAGAAAAGCAGCACAAAGAGGGAGTCAAGAGATCTTTAGTTGGTTTAAAACTTAAACTGGATAAAATTGAAATTACAAAAGCGTTACCTTTAAAAATTGGCACTGACATAATAGGTGAGCTAAGGGCTGCATGCTTTAGTCCAGATTTTGGCTGTTGTCTTGGAATAGCTATGGTTCAAACCCAATATCAAAGTTTAGAAAAAAAACAGACACTTCTTGTTGATGGCGAAGAGGTTGAGTCTGTAATGACGAGCCTCCCCTTCAATAAATAATAATTGCTTTTTTAAACTAAAAGTTTAAATAGTCTCGGGTGTTAAATATCGTTTATAGTTCTTGGGCTCTATTTACAGGGTTTGGATTTATTATGCTTGCACATTCTTTGCAAGGAACCTTGTTAAATATTAATGCCGTATTATTTAATTTTTCCAATTTTGAAATTGGATATGTCTTTACAGGTTATTTTATAGGCTATTTAGCAAGCTCATATATTTGTCCTAAAATTATCAAAAATGTAGGACATATAAGAGTATTTGCAGCATTTGCATCCATTGCTTCCATAACGATATTATTTCATTGGATTTATATTCACCCGTATTTTTGGTTTTTTTTAAGATTCCTCACAGGGTTTTCATTAGCAGCTATATATATCGTTTGTGAAAGTTGGCTAAATGATCGAGCTGATAATAAAACAAGGGGGAAGCTTATTGGGTTTTACATGGTGATATTATACTTCTCAACTAGTGGGGGTGGTTTGCTAATAAATCTAAAAGAGACTACTGAGGCACACTTATATATTCTAACATCTTTATTAATTTCTTTTGCTTTAGTTCCAATTTTGCTTACTAAAAAATCAGCACCAGAATTTTCTACACCTAAGTTCATATCTTTAAAAGATCTTTATAAAAATTCTCCTATGTCTTTTATCGGTTCTTTTGGCATTGGTATGATTTATGGAGCATCATTTGGATTAATTGCAGTTTTTGGAGCTAAATTAGGTCTAAGTATTTTTCAAATTTCTATACTTGTTTTTGTAAATACTTTCATTGGAGCTTTATTTCAATATCCGATTGGTAAATT
Source organism: uncultured Alphaproteobacteria bacterium (assembly GCA_902539635.1). GTDB lineage: Bacteria > Pseudomonadota > Alphaproteobacteria > HIMB59 > HIMB59 > HIMB59. The sequence continues at coordinate 33,021 of CACBJQ010000005.1, read as the reverse complement.
ATCGGATACATTTGATAGGAGAATAATTTTACTGATATTAAATATCATTGCTTTGGTTTCATCTATTTGTGTAATTATTTTTGGAACTTTTTCATTTAATATCCTTTTATTATTTGTTGGAATACATTCAGCTGTATCTCTTCCTTACTACGCAGTTGTTATTTCTCATCTCAATGATTTTTTAGAAAAGGATGAGGTTGTCTCTGCTAGCTCAACTCTGACATTAGTGAATGCGTTAGGTTTAGTTTTAGGGCCAATTATTGTGTCTGGATTTATGTCTTATTTTGATGCTTATGGATTATTTTATTATTGTGCAATAGTTTATGTTTTTCTGGCACTATTTACCTATCAAAGAATTAGGGTTGGAAGAACTAGTGAAATTTATGATGAGAATACACCTTCAATGATTGTGCCTCGCACCACTTCCGCAATAGGAATGCAAACTGCTACTGAACAAATGATTAGTAAAATTGATGAAAAAGAGTAATTTTCTAATTGATGGATTTTGAAGCCAAGATAGCTAAATTAGGTCTTTTAATACCAAAACCTGCCAAACCTGCAGGGAGTTATAAACCCTGCGTTATTGTTGATAATATTGCATATATATCTGGTCAAGGTCCCTTACTTGAGGATGGGTCTTTTGCAAAAGGAAAAGTTGGGGCTGATGTTGATTTAGAGACAGCTCAAAACCACGCAAGGCTATGTGGATTAGCTATCTTATCTGCTTTAAAAAATGAAATAGGATCAATTAATAAAGTAGATCAATTAATAAAACTGACAGGTTTTGTAAATTGTATTGAGAGCTTCACACAACAGCCTTTAGTAATCAATGGTTGCTCAAATATGATGAAAGATATTTTTGGCGAGACTGGTGTTCATGCTCGAGCTGCAGTAGGAGTTAATTCTTTGCCTCTAGGTTTTACAGTAGAAATTGAGGCAATATTTAAAATTAAGAGTTAATTTCTTAATTGACAATTAATTAAATTTAGCAAAATATTAATTTATTTATGCTTGGGGTTTGAATTATGGATTTTCATTTTGAAAATAATACTATTAAGATAATCCATCAAAATAAGACATTTCATTTGCATCCCATTTGGTTAAGAGAAAGACTACCGGGTGAAAAGTATTTTGATTTAGATACTAATCAAAGATTATATGAGCCATCCTCTATTGACTTAAAGTTGAAAATTGAAAATTGTAAATTAACAGATAACAAACTTGATGTTGAATTTAATGATGGGGCACAAGGTCAATATCGTTTAGATGATCTTTTGATTGAAATGGATGAAGAAAAAAATAAAAGAGGGCCCTTACCAAAAAGAATTTTATGGAATTCTCAGCTAGAAGATTTACCTGAAGCTATTTTTGAAGAAGATATGGTTGAACAAGAATCTATGTACAATCTTCTTATAGATTTTTATAAATATGGATTTGTTATTATTAAAAATGTACCAACTGAGAGTAAGTATATTTTAAAATTTGTAAATTCAATCGGCCCAGTTAAGGTCACAAATTTTGGAGAATTTTTTGATGTAATGTCTAAACCAAATCCAAATGACTTAGCCTATAAACCTATTGCATTACCGCCTCATACTGATAACCCTTACAGAAAACCAGAAGCACCCGGGATACAGTTTTTGCATTGTTTAAAAAATGAAGTGAGTGGTGGTTTTTCTACTCTTGTCGATGGTTTTTCAGTTGCAGAATATATCAAATTAAATGAGCCAGAAGCATTTGAGTCTTTAACCAAAACAAATTTACGTTACCGATTTCAAGATAAAGATATAATTTTAGAAAATTGGGGAGAGTTAATTGAATTAGACAAGGATAGCGACTATAAGCAAGTCAGATATAGTACTAGAGTTGATTACGTGCCACCTTTAGAAAATGAAAAATTAGAGAGATTTTACAAAGCGAGAAAATTATTAGGAGATTTATACACTTCATCTGACTTCGAGATAAAATTTAAGCTCTCACCAGGAGATGTCATGATGTTTGATAACCACAGACTTCTCCATGGAAGAACCTCTTATGACTCGAGTGAGGGAGCTAGACATTTACAAGGTTGTTATCTAGAATTTGACTCAACTGATGGAAAATTGAGACATTTACATGAAAAATATCGTCTAAGTGAGACAAATTTATGACTGAGAAAAATGTAAAATTTAAACATATGAAAGATGGAGATAAAGAGGATTATCTATTACTCAAAAAATATGAGGAAAAGTATGTTTCTTTGACATATGAAAGAATAATTGAAGAGCTTACAAGACAAGGAAAAAATACTATGGAGGGTTACAAGATAACAAGATTAGATCATGGTCTCCAATCAGCTACTAGAGCTTATAATGATGGAGCTGACATTGATTGGATTGTTGGTGCCTTACTTCATGATATTGGAGATGGGCTTGCCCCTCAAAATCACGATAGGTTTTCTGCTGAAGTTGTAAGACCTTATGTAAGAGATGAAATAACATGGGTGATTGAGCATCATGGAATTTTTCAAATGATCTACTATGCTCATCATTATGGATGGGATAAAAATGCTAGAGATAGATTTAAAGATAATATTTATTTCCAAACTTGCGCAGATTTCTGTGAAAGATGGGATCAAAAATCTTTTGATCCCGAATATATAAATAAAGATCTAGATTTTTTTAAACCTTTGATTAAAGAGGTATTTAGCAGACCTCCCTACAAAGATGAATACATCAAAAAAAATGAAGTTTTAGGTTTACCAAAAGTTTAAATCTATAAATCCAGATAATTTAAAGTAAGTATATATTGTCATGAGAATTTTCTTGATAACCTTGAGTATTTTACTCACAAGCATAGGGAGCATTATGGCGAAAAACTTATATAACTTTAGTATTCAAGATATTGATGGAAACACAATTAAACTTGATAAATTTAAAGGTAAACCCATTCTTCTTGTCAATACGGCTAGTAGATGCGGTTTCACAAAACAATATGCTAATCTATCTAATCTTCATCGTGAGTATTTTGAGAAAAATTTAGTAATTATTGGAACTCCTTCTAATAGTTTTCATCAAGAGCTGAGTAATAATGAGGAAGTTAAAGAATTTTGTTTAGTTAATTATGAAACCAAATTTATTATATCAGAAATTATTAGTGTTGTTGGTGAAAATGCCCATCCGATATACAGTTGGATGACATCAGAGTATAATGAAACTCCAAAATGGAACTTTTACAAATATCTCTTTGATGGAGAGGGTCAATTAATTAAAAGTTGGTCCTCTATGACCAAACCTGACAGTTCGAAAATTACAAATTTAATTGATGAGTTAATATAAAATAAAGGGGGCACATAATGTGCCCCCTTTTATAGGAGTACTATAAATAAGATTATTTAAATTCTGGGTAAGCGACTGTTGTTAATTCAGCGCTATCTAATCCAGATGCTTCAGTCTCTTCTGATACTCTTAAGCCTACAGTTCCTTTTAGAATATAAAAGAAAACGCCACTTAAAGGTACAACTAAGACAGCTGCAGCAACAATTCCTATTAATTGAACTAGGAAATCGCCACTACCAAAAATACCTACGGCCAATGTTCCCCAAATACCTGCAACTAAGTGAGCTGATATTGCACCGACAACATCATCGATTTTCATTTTGTCAAGCATTGGGATAGCGATAGTGCAAAGAACACCACCTATTGCACCAACAATCATAGATAAGAAATGGTTGCTTAAATCTGGACCTGCAGTAATTGCAACAAGACCTGCTATAGCACCATTCAATGCGATGGATAGATCAATTTTTTTATACAATAGCTGTGATAAAATGATTGCAGCTACGACACCACCACATGCAGCGATATTTGTGTTTACAACAACAATTGACATTGCAGAGGCATCAGCGGCACTACCAAGTGCTAATTGAGATCCACCGTTAAATCCAAACCATCCAAACCAAAGGATGAAGGTACCAAGACACGCTAAAGGCATGTTTGCACCAGCGATTGGAGAAATCTTTCCATCCGCACCATATTTTCCAGCTCTAGGACCAAGAATTAAACAGCCAGTTAAAGCTGCCCATCCACCAACTGAGTGAACAATTGTAGATCCAGCAAAATCAGAAAAGCCCATTTCTGTGAGCCATCCACCGCCCCAGGTCCAAGAACCATAGATTGGGTAAATAATTCCTGTCATAAATGCTGCAAATATCATAAATGGCCATACTTTAATTCTTTCAGCACATGCTCCAGATACGATTGAAATTGCTGTAGCACAGAACACCATTTGGAAGAACCAATCTGATGCTAAAGAGTACCCGCCCTCTTCAGTTGCAGCTGTTAAATCATCAGCAGTATCGTAAAAAGCACCACCTAATGAACCTATCCAACCTGATACATCTACATACATAAGACTGTAACCGATTAGATAAAACATTATTCCTGCAATTGAGTATAAAGCTATATTTTTTAATAAAATTGCTGATGTGTTTTTTTTACGAACAAATCCAGCTTCTAACATGGCAAAACCTAATGCCATGAACATCACTAAGACTCCACTAAAAACAAATAAAAATGTATTAAATACAAAAGCTGTTTCAGCAGATACTTCCGCACTTGCAACTCCAGAGAAAAGCAAAGTAGGGATTAAGAAAGTTAATATTTTTTTCATTGGATCTCCTTATTTAATTGCCTCAGCGCCTCGTTCTCCTGTACGTATTCGGACAACTTCTTGCACTTCAGTTACAAAAATTTTGCCATCTCCAATTTTTCCTGATTTTACTGCTTCAGAAATTGTTGTTATGACTTTTTCGACGTCTGCAGAATCTACTAAAACCTCTGCTCGAGATTTAGGAAGAAAATGTACCTCATATTCTGCGCCTCGGTACAGTTCGGTATGACCCTTCTGGCGCCCATATCCTTTAGCCTCAACAATAGTTAAACCTTGGATGTCCACACCTGTAAGTGCTTGTCTCAAAGCTTCAACTTTATCGGGCTTGATAATTGCTGTTATTAGTTTCATAAATACCTCTCTAATTTTTGAGTTGTGAAACTTATAAATACTGAATCAAAAAAAAAATAATGCTAAGAAGTTAATGAAACTATGCATCTAGTGAATATCCAAGATTGCCCAATAAAATCAGTCATATCGGTAAAAAATCATCAAAAAATATGATTAAAATAATTCAAAGAACAAGACTATATCCTATGTCAATAATCTAGCTTTTGTAACTTAAAGAGGATTCTTCCAATCAACTTTATAAATTGCTTCATTCCTTCTAAGATTGGGCAATGTAAACGGACCATCATAAGTAGCTTTAATGACGGGTCCAATTACTTCAATATTATCAGTAATTAACTTTTTTTTTAGAACATCTCGGTGTTTATAAAAATTTTTATCGGAAGCAAAGCCAGAATATCTAATTACTGCAAAATAACCTGGCTCAATTGAAGAAATTTTTACTGAGTTATCTGATGGCAAAGGTATTTCATTTGGTTTGTATTTGTCCGGTAAGTAAAATTGCATGACATACTCATTTTCAATTTGAGTAACATTCACAGGTGTGGTCATTGCAATTTTTTCACTTTGTTTATTGTTCCCAGAAATATAATTAAAGAGCTTTCGAAATCCATTATTTTGATTAGTGTATTGGGTTTGAACTACTAGACGCTCCTCGTAAAATCTAATTTCATACTTATCTGTCTGATGAACTACTTTATAAGGTGGTTCACTATAGGCCATTAATTCTTGTACCACGAGTAACATGAATAGAAAGTATTTAATCATTAAAAATTTGAATTTCATTGTTAGAGACTCCCCATAATCTATCATCTATAGGTATCCATCCTTTGACAGAGGATTTATTTCCCTCAGGTATACTGATTTTTACCATTGTTTCTTTTACCTCTAACAAGTTTACAATTTTTGGTGCATGTATTACTCCTTTTTGAATAGTCATCCAAGACTCAGGGTCATAAGATTTCAATGCATACAGCTCAATATCCTCTAATATAAGCAAAGTTCTTTTTTTAGATAATTGATTGTGAGCAATCCAACCTTGTATTCCATTAAATAATTCAATGCGGTACCAATCTGTATAAGAACTCCAACTATTTCTAAACTCTTCAATAATCTTTACAGGCATATTTTCCTGTGTAAGGAGAAATTTCTCTGTTTGTTTACTCAAATCTTGATTGTCGGGATAATGACGTAACCATGACTTATCATGAGCTAGGGATTTATAATATGGAATATGTTTATCAGAATATGTATTTAATGGGAGTATCAGAAACAAAAGCACTAGCCTGATGATAAATTTTATCTTTGTGAATTTTGCCAATTTGGATGGGTATAAGGTTGAAGATTTGATGGTGCTAAAAGAGGTTTTCCTAAGATATGATCTGAGGCTTTCTCACCAGTCATTATTGATGGAGCATTAAGGTTACCATTACATATTTGAGGAAAAATTGATGAATCTGCAAGGTATAAATTTGAAAAACCTTTTACTTTACAATTGTTTAGAACGACAGAAGAGGGATCATCTTCTTTTCCAATCTTGCAGGTACCACATGGATGGTAAGCACTTTCACAATTATTTTTTATAAATTCGTCAAGACCTTCATCCGAAACAACGTCATCACCAGGTTGAATTTCATCTCCTTTAAAAGGAACTAGGGCCTCTTGGTTTAATATCTCTCTACTAAGTCTAAGTGATTTTCTAAAGTTTGGAAAATCATCCTCATGAGACATGTAATTGAATTTTATAGTTGGTGACTCAAATGGGTTGCTAGATTTTAATTTTACAAAACCTCTAGATTTTGAACGCATAGGCCCAACATGCAATTGAAAACCATGACCCTCGCTAGGTGCCTTTCCGTCATATCTAATAGCGACTGGAAGAAAATGAAATTGTATATCAGGATAAGGTATGTTTTTATCAGAACGAATGAAACCAAGAGTTTCAAATTGGTTTGTTGCACCTGGCCCACTTTTCAGAAACATCCATTGCATGCCGATAAGTAATTTAGAAAAAGGATTTAAATATTTATTAAGTGTTACTGGTTGTAAACATTTAACTTGAAAATAAACTTCTAAATGATCTTGTAAGTTTTTACCGACACCTGGTAAGTTTTTGATTACTTTGATCCCCAAACTATTTAAATCATTGCCCTCTCCAATGCCCGATCTCTGAAGAATTGTTGGACTATTGATAGCGCCAGCTGATAAAATTACACCAATATTTGCACTAAAGGTTTTTTTTTGGCCTCGATGGTATACTTCAACTCCCTTAGCTTTGTCTTCATGGAAAATTATTTTATCGACTAGAACCTTTGTTATGAGTTGTACATTTTTTTTTGCTAATGCTGGTTTTAAGTAAGCTTTTGCGGTTGAAAAACGTGAGCCTTTCCAAACGGTCATATCAGCCGGTCCGAAACCCTCCTGTCGAAAGCCATTATAGTCATCAGTATAAGTGTATCCCGCCTGCTCCGTAGCTTTTACAAAAGCATTATGTAATGGGTTATCTCTTTTGCCATGAGTTATGTTTAGAGGGCCTGATTTTCCTCTAAACTCTGAATTGCCTCCATGGCTTGCTTCCATTCTTTGAAAATATGGAAGGACATCGGGATAATCCCAACCTTTTGCACCACTTTCTGCCCATTGATTAAAATCACCAGCATTACCCCTAACATAAATCATTCCGTTAATTGACGAAGACCCTCCTATAACTTTACCTCTAGGGCAAACGAGAGACCTACCATTTAAAGTAGGCTCGGGTTCTGCTTTATAGCCCCAATCAAATTTATTCATATTCATTGGGTATGAGAGTGCTGCAGGCATTTGTATAAAAGGACTATTGTCATTGCCGCCAAATTCTAATACTAGAATTTTTAATTGAGGGTTTTCCCCAAGTCTGTAAGCAATTGTAGATCCTGCTGATCCAGAACCAATTACGATATAATCAGGTTTTTCAAACATAGATTAGTTCAATTTCTTCCTCTACTACCATGTTTTAAATAAACATTTTTTGCAAGCATTTTATGTTCTGGTGATTTACGAATATCAAAAATTTTTTTTCTAGCATACTGAGCAGTTTCTTTAACATTTATTATTTCTTTTTGAAACTCATTATCGAACAAATTCACGTTCAAACTTTTTTTTGGGGGATTATGAAAAAAAGCAGGTGGAAAATTTTTTACTTCAGGAATCTGTGACTTAATAAATTTACCGAGAGGATCTTGATCCATAGCTTGCTTATAAGGATTATACATTCTAATAGTATTGATACCGGTTGTACCTGATTGCATTTGTATTTGACTGTAATGAATTCCGGGTTCAAAGTCTGTAAACAATGCTGCCAAGCGTGGAGCAAAGTATCTCCAATCAAGCCATAAATTATAAGAAGCAAATGAAGCTAACATTGCTCTCATTCTAAAATTAATCCATCCATAATTTCTTAAATAAACCATACATGCATCGATAAAATGAACTCCGGTCTTACCTTCAATCCAAGCCTCTAATTTCTCTTCATCTTGATCACGTATTTGATCATACACAGGAATAAAGCTTGCATGTTCAATTGATGGCTGATCCTCTAATTTTTGAATAAAATGCGATCTCCAATGTAACCTAGATAAAAATGAATTTATAGATTTAGCAAAATTTTTATTGGTATGCTTTATTAGATCTCTTTTTTTTGCGGCCTCTTGAAAAACTGTGCGGTGTGATATTGTACCATATGTCAAATGAGTTGATAATCTTGAGCAGCTTTTTTCAGCAGTTATTGGGCTAGACATCTCAAATTGATAATTTTCACCTCTTTTATTTAAAAAAGACTGAAGCAATTTTTCTGCTTCGACAGATCCACCCTTTTGCCTATATGGACATGGTGTTGAATCATAAAAAAATTTTGGTAATTCATGGTTTGTTAATTCTAAATAAACTGATTGTTTTATGATGGGCAAATTAGACTTTTTAATAATCTCGTCTCTAAAATTTTTTGCCCATAGGTTTCTATTATGTTGTCCTCTTTTAACTCCTGGGTAAGAGCACTCAATCCAATCAATTTTATTTTGAAAAAAAAATTTTTTTAATTTTTTATCTCTTTGGTAAGTCCATTGAATACCTGTTTCTTGTTCACTAATTACGCTTGAAAAGCTATGTTTATCTTTTAAAAACTTGAATATTTCTAATGCATCACCAAAAAAGATATTTAAATATAAATTATTTTTTAATAATTGTCGTTTAAGCTCATTTACACTCTCTAATGTAAATTGCCATTGCCTTAAAGACATATCTTTTTGCTTCCACAGCTCGGGTTCTATAATATAAATTAATATAGATCTTTTATTTTCATCAATAAGAACTTCATTGTCTTTAAATCTTAAATTCTTCTTAAACCAGACGATCCTATTTGACATCTGTTACTAGTCTTTAATTTTGAAGCCTTTTGAAAAAATATAAATAATTGCAGAAATATTTAGAATTAAAAAAGTAACTATCATAATCAAACTTGTTGTAATACTTACATCAGCCATTTCATAAAAACTCCATCGAAAACCACTTACTAAGTAAAGAACTGGATTTACCAAAGAAACGTTCTGCCAAAACTCTGGTAACCAGTTGATTGAATATAGCGAGCCGCCAAGAAATACAAGTGGAGATAAAATTAGTGTAGGAAATATTGATAGCTCCTCCCAATTTGATGACAACATCCCTATGAGAAAACCAAGTAAGCTAAAAGTTAAAGATGTTAAGACGAGCATTAAAATCATTGTAAAAGGATGCATAATATATATTTCCACAAAAAATAACCCTGTTGCTAATATTAAGCTTCCTAAAATTATTGATTTTGTAGTGGCCGCACCAACAAAACCAATAACAATCTCTGTTGTTGATAGTGGGGCAGCATAAATTTCATTTATCGTTCCAAGAAATTTTGGAAAAAAGATACCTGAGGAAGCGTTTGAAACACTTTGTGTAAGTAAAGCTAACATTATCATGCCAGGCACTATGAAAGAACCATATGAGATATCTTCAATCACAGGGATGCGACTGCCGATTGCAGCACCGAATACTACAAAATAAAGAGAGGATGATATCACAGGAGAAAATATACTTTGAACAGTTGTTCTTCTCATTCGATCCATTTCATGCAAGTAAATCGCCATTATGCCTGTCCAGTTCATACACTCTCCTCCAAAAGTTTTTCAAATATCGTCTCCAGCGATGTCTGGGAGGAATTTAAATCTTTTAATTTTAGACCAGCTGACTTTATGTCTTGAAGAAGTGCGGTAATGCCAGTCGAAGATCCGTGAGAGTCATAAGAATATGTTAAAGAGTTATTACTATTCATTTTTAAGTTATACGACTCTAAAGTAGAAGGGATTTGACTGAAAGGCTCTTGAAATTCTATAGTTAAATTCTTTTGACCCATTTTTCGCATTAAATCATTCTTATTATCAGTAATAATGATTTCGCCATTATTGATTACAGATACTCGATCAGAAATAGCCTCAGCTTCTTCGATATAATGAGTAGTAAGGATGATTGTCACACCATTTTCTTTAAGCTCCTTTACCGCTCTCCACATATCTCTTCGTAAATTAATATCGACACCTGCAGTAGGCTCGTCTAGAAAAAGTATTTTTGGTTCATGACTCAATGCCTTTGCAATTAATGCTCTTTTTTTCATACCTCCAGAAAGCTCACGAAGCTTACTATCTTTTTTATCCCAAAGGCTGAGATCTTTAAGAATTTTTTCTATGTATGCAGGATCTTTTTTCTTACCATATAGGCCTCTAGTGTAAGAGACATTTTGAAAAACTTTTTCAAAGGCTTCTAAATGAAGTTCTTGGGGCACAAGACCAATCATCGATCGAGTTTTTCGGTAATCTTTTACAACATCATATCCATCAACCGAAATGGTTCCTGATGTAGGTAAGACTATCCCACATATGGCATTAATAAGTGTTGTTTTCCCAGCACCATTTGGGCCAAGAAGTGCAAGAATTTCACCTCTTTGAATTTCTAAATTAACTCCTTTAAGAGCCTCTAAACCACCTTGAAATGTTTTTTTTAGATTATCAATTTTAATTAAGATATCTGATGACATAATTAGATTGCGTACAGTATATTATAAGCAAATAACATCAAGATAGTTTATCAGTAATCTTATTTTTTTTACTTTTTTCAATCAAGTATGTGCTAATTAAAACAGCAATAAGGGCAACAATAATCTTATAAGTTATTTTTTCATTTAAAAAAAGATATCCAAATATCAAACCAAAAATTGGAATGATGTAGGCAACTTGTGATTGAAAAACCAAGCCATTATTTTTAAGAATATAAAATCTCATTAACCAAGCTATCGCAGTCGCAACGATACCAAGATACAAAAGAGAAATTGTAGCATTAAGAGACGGTCTCAATTCTGTTGGATTTTCAAAAATGAACATAATTGGTAATAAAAGAATAACTGCCCAAATTAAAATACTTGATGTAAGTACTTCATTTTTAATATGTTTTAGCTTGAGTGAAAATAGTCCACCTATGGTGTAACAAACTGGACCCAAGATTACCATAAATGCGTAAAAGATATTTGACTGATTGATTAGAATATTATCTGAAAATAAATAAACGATACCAAGAAAGCCTATTAATATTCCAACAAATTTTAAAAGATTAATTTTTTCATTTTGAATAAATAAATGTCCTAAGATTGTTGCTGCAATAGGTGCCGTGGACATCAAGATTGCTGCTAGATTACTTTGAACTTTTAATATACCAAATGAAATAAAAAAAAAGGGGAGAACTAAATTCACAAATCCTATAGTTGCGTACCATAACCAATTTTCTCCAAATGCTTCAATTGAAATTTTTCTTATCCAACAGTAAATAAGCATTACTATTGCAGCAAAAAAAATTCTACCAAAGGCAAGTGCCATGGGTGTATAACTTTCTGAAGCAATTTTGATGTTAAAGAACGCACTTCCCCATATACCAGCTAATAAAAATAAAAGTAAAAAATCTTTAAAGGATGCTTTGTGCATTATATGAGAGTAAACTGAACACGTTTATTCATTTTTCCTTTACTCTCATACTTAATAAATTTAAATTCGCCAATTTCATTTGTATTAGCTACGTGAGTTCCACCACACGGTTGTAAATCAATATCTCCTATTTTAACAAGTCGAATTTTATCATTTGTTCTTGGCGGTTTAACTGACAAGGTTCGTACTAGCTCAGGTTTTTGATCTAGCTCTTCATTTGTTATCCACTGATAAGAAATAGAGTGAGATTGTTGAATAAATTCATTAATGATTTTATTTAAAGTTTCAAATTCAAATGTTTCTTCGCCTAAATCAAAATCAATCCTACTTTTTTCTAAACCAATTGATCCTCCTGTAACATAATAAGGTAATGCTGCACACATTAAGTGCATCGAGGTGTGCATTTTCATTAGGCGATATCGATGATCCCAATCAATATGGCCTTTTATTTGTCCAGAAAGATTTATATTTTCTGAGTCAACAACATGTGCAATACCTAACTCATGTTTAACTGTATTGATAACATTGAATTTTTTATCATTAATTTCTAGTACTCCCTTGTCTCCAGGTTGCCCACCACTTTGAGCATAAAAAGAGCTATCTTGAGTAATGATTTTGTCACCCTCGACTAATAAAATTTTTTCTTCGAAACTCTTTGTATAACTGTCTTTGAGATAAATCATTTTTTTGCTTCCTCAATCATAAAGTCTACACAGGACTCTATACCTCCTTGAGTGTTGCTTTGTTTTTCACATTCCTCATAGTATTCATGGTATTCAAATGTCGAAGTAATATATAGGCCCAAACCTATAATGCTAAAGACTGCAATACTATATAATATTTTTTTAGCCATCTTAAATTAATCTGTCTTGGAAACCTATCAATTGATTGTTAACAATGATATCTGATTTTTTAATAGGTCTAAGCAGTTCTATGCCTTCTAAACTTATACATCTACTTAGTGCAACATAAAGTTGTCCTGGGGCAAAAGAGCCTTGACTCATATCTATAATTACTCTTTCAAATGTTTGTCCTTGACTTTTATGAATTGTGATTGCCCAAGCCAATCTCATTGGATACTGTTTGAAAGACCCTGTTATTTCCTCTTGAACTTCTTGTTGATCATCATCATAGGTATATTGAATACGATCCCATTTTTCTTTTTTAACCTCATATATTTTATTATTAATTTTTACTTTTATTTTTTTTTGAGCTATATCATGAATTATACCAATAGATCCATTAACCCACCTTTTTTCAGGATCATTTTTAATCATAATTACTTGAGCTCCTTTTTTTAATTTTAAGATTTCATCAGTGGGAAATAATTCTTTATAAAATTGACCAGTAGCTTGTCCCCTGTAAGAAAACTCCTCCTGATTTAGCTGGCTTAAATATTTTTGATTAATGCTACTCGCTCGAGCATTAGTTGTAGTAAGTATGATTTTACCTTCATCCATCTCAATGTGATCAGTTAAAGAGTCATTTATATTCTCGATCTGCGTGTGAGTAATTGAGCCATCTCTTACAGAGTTAAGCAAATGAATAAAATGGTCATCTTTTTGTCGATAAATATTATGTAGTTCAAGTGTTTTAAATTGTGCGTCTTGGAAAATATTTGAGTGAAAGAAGAAATGACCTTTAGGATAAATGCGCTGTAGAAGTCCTGACTCATCCATATTCACAACTGGTGGTAGTTGAAATAAATCCCCAAAAACTATTAACTGAACTCCGCCAAATGGTTGTGTAAGTTTTTTTCTGTGAACACGAAGGCTATAATCAATTGCATCAAAAACATCAGCACGAACCATAGATATCTCATCAATAATTAATGTTTCCAAATTTTGAAGAATTTCGATTTGTCTTACTTTTTTTATATGTCGTGTTTGAATGACCTTTGGTGGAAAACCAAAAAATGAGTGAATAGTTTGTCCTTTAACTCGAATTGCAGCAACTCCTGTTGGAGCAAGAACAACTGTATTCTTCTTTGTTATAGATCGAAAGTAGGCCAATAGTGTAGACTTACCACTACCTGCTTTACCAGTAATATAAAAATGATCTTTTGTACTTTCTAGTTGCTCAATGATATTTTCAAATTCTTTACTGAGCTCGAAATCATCAGGTAGTAAACTATTATAATTTCGCTTATAGCTCATCTATAATATTATTTAACATGTGAAAACATTCTTTCACTGTGCCTTTTTGAATTTGAATTCTAGAAAGTTTTGGATTGAAATTTAATCGTTCGATATAAATATTTTTTTTAAAATATAATCCGATAAAAACTAAACCTACAGGTTTTAATTTAGTACCTCCGTTTGGACCAGCAACACCTGTTGTTGAAAATGTTAGCTGACTTTTGGAAATCTTGTGTAAATGTAAACACATTTGAGCACATACTTGACGGCTGACTGCACCGTACCTTTTGATAGTACTTGGTTTGACTTTGAGATTTTTAATTTTTGAGTCATTTGAATATGTTATCAAACCAGTTTTATAAATTTTAGATATACCAGACAAAGCTGTAAATTCTGCTGCAAGCAAACCACCAGTACAAGATTCTGCTGTTGAAACTGATATATTTTTATCGAGCAAATATTTGATTGTTTTCGAAACGACGCTCATAAGCTAGTTATACTTATTATAAGGACGAAGAAATAACAATGGTGCTTATTGGTATAAAAAAAATGCATAATTAATCCCCATAATTCACAATAAATGTGGATAAATTAACAAAATTTGTCTATATATATGCAAATATTGCATATTACTATGAAATCCTATAACCTTATTAAAGGAATCATGGAGGTTTAAATGGCAGATATGTTTACAGGACACTACCCCTTTATAGTTATGATTATTTGGTTCATAGCAGGTTTCATCGGATCAAAAATGTGATTTTGTGATGAGGGCAGTCCACGCTGCCCTCTCCTTACCCTGAAAGATGACATTATTACCCTTGCTGAAGTAATTGTGAGGGAATAATGTAGCTTTATTAAAATCAGGAGAGAAAATGAATAAGCCAAATAATTTAGAACCGTTGTGGATGCCTTTCACTCCTAACAAAGTATTTAAGAAAGATCCAAGAATTATAGTCGGTGCTAAAGATATGCATTTTATTAGTGACGATAATCGAGAAATTTTAGATGGCACTGCAGGGCTATGGTGTGTAAACGCTGGTCATGGTAGAAAAAAAATTCAAGAAGCTGTAAATAAACAAATTGAAAATCTTGATTACTCTCCACCTTTTCAATTTGGACATCCAAAACAATTTGAACTAGCTAATCGTTTAGCAGAGATTTTTCCTGAAGGAATGAATCATGTTTTCTTTTCTAATTCAGGATCTGAAGCAGTAGATAGTGCATTGAAAATTGCGCTAGCTTATCAACGTGCACGTGGACATTCATCTAAAACTAGATTAATAGGTCGCGAAAGAGGTTATCATGGTGTGGGCTTTGGAGGAATAAGCGTAGGTGGTATGGTAAAAAATAGAATGTACTTCGGATCAATGCTAAATGGTGTTGACCATTTACGCCATACCCACAATTTAAAATTAAATGCTTTTTCAAAAGGTGAACCTGAACATGGAGCAGAACTTGCCGATGATTTAGAGCGTCTTGTTCAATTGCATGATGCATCAACTATTGCAGCTGTAATTGTTGAGCCAATTGCTGGATCAACTGGTGCGCTGCCTCCGCCTAAAGGATACTTAAAAAGATTAAGAGAGCTCTGCACAAAACATGACATTTTATTAATTTTTGATGAAGTCGTAACTGCTTTTGGCCGTATGGGAAAAGCAACTGGATCTGAGTTTTTTGGTGTAACACCAGATATTATTTCATGTGCAAAAGGCATTACAAATGCCACCATCCCTATGGGTGCAACCATAGTTCAAGACTTTATTTATGAGTCAATGATGGAAAATGCGGATGCTCCAATAGAATTATTTCATGGGTATACTTACTCTGGTCATCCAGTTGCTTGCGCTGCAGCCTTAGCAACACTAGATATTTATCAAGAAGAGGGATTATTTGATAATGCTGCTCATATGGCTCCTATTATTGAAGAAGCCGCTCATAGTCTTAAGGGGACAAAACATATAATCGATATTAGAAATTTAGGAGTAATTGCTGCACTAGAATTAGAGCCTAAAGGTAACGCTGTTGGTGCAAGAGGGTTTGAAACTATGAAAAAAGCTTGGGATCTTGGCTTAATGGTAAGAGCTAACGGAGATACGCTTGCTTTTTCTCCGCCTTTAATAATTAACGAAAATCAGGTCGATGAAATGTTTACGAAAGTAAAAAAAGCCCTGGAACAAGTAGACTAAAAACGTCCCCACTACAACCATATCCTGTTTCAAAAACGCCGCTTGGTTGGTAAAAACCACATAACATTACCCATCTATATAAAAAGACAATTCCAGGAACTAAAATAATCGCATTAATAAGAAAAAGAGCTATAGAAATAACTACCCTCATTGGTAGCTTTGTATTCATATACTGTTTATAAAAAATACGAATTATCAAACCAGTGGTTACAGCAGATAGCAATAGAAATGGTGCATCAAGGTATGTAACTAAAAATTCATAATACATTTCTTTAAAACTTAGCAATGATACATTAAGACTTTAAAAATGCAAAAATACATATCTGAATTTATAGGCACATTTATTTTATTAGTATCAATCGTTGGATCTGGCATAGCAGGACAGCAATATACGAATGATCAAATGGTAATTTTATTTAGTCATGCTGTTGTAATAGGTTTTACACTAATTTTTTTAATAAGAATATTTGCAAATTTTTCTGGAGCTCATTTTAATCCTATTGTTTCAATTATATTTTTCTTACAAAAAGAATTGAGTTCTGGGGATTTATTTCTTTATATACTAATACAAATTATTTCAGCTATACTAGGCACACTTTTTGCAAATTATATATTTGGATTAAATGTAATTGAGATCTCTTCAAATATAAGAAGTGGAGCAAATATATATATTTCCGAAATTTTCGCTGCAACTGGATTGTTATTGGTCATACTCTTATCGAGAGCAGATGGTAAAAATGTAGTTTCATTTAATGTTGGTATTTATATTACAGCGGCTCTTATATTTACATCATCTACAAGTTTTGCAAATCCGGCTGTAACAATTGCTAGAATGTTTACTGAGTCATTTACGGGTATTAATCCCTCCACCGTAATATTTTTTATTAGTTGTCAAGTTATTGGAATGTTTGCTGCCTACATTTCGTATAATCAGTTCTTTAAAAGCAAATAATTTCAAGGATTTTTGTAAATTATTAACAGAGACAATTCGTATTGTTGACTTACTTACAGGTTAAATTTTAATGACTTCAATATTAATTAAGTAGGAGAGAAAAATGAGCGAAGCCAAATGTCCCGTTGCTCACGGAGCTAATTCAAATATGGAGAAGTCATCAACTGATTGGTGGCCTAAAAATTTAAATCTAGATATTCTTCATCAACATGATCAAAAAACAAAACCGTTTAATGGTAAGTATAATTATAGAGAAGAAGTAAAAAAATTAGATTTTAAAGCATTAGAAGCCGATATGCATAAATTAATGAAAGAAAGTCAGGATTGGTGGCCAGCTGATTGGGGGACATACGCAGGATTAATGGTTAGGCTTGCTTGGCACTCTGCTGGTACTTATAGAACTGCTGATGGAAGAGGTGGCGGTGGAACCGGTGATCATCGATTTGCTCCTTTAAATTCTTGGCCTGATAATACTAACTTAGATAAAGCGAGAAGACTTTTATGGCCGATTAAGAAAAAATATGGAAACAAGATTAGCTGGGCTGATCTTATGATCTTAGCTGGAAACATTGGCTATGAGTCAACAGGATTTAAAACATTTGGTTTTTCATATGGGCGTGAGGATATTTGGCACCCAAACAAAGATATATACTGGGGACCAGAAACAGAAGCACTAGCATCTGATAGGCATTCAGATAAAGAAGATGCCTCTTCCTTAGAAAGTCCACTTGCTGCAAATCACATGGCCTTAATCTATGTGAACCCAGAGGGATTTGAAGGTAACCCTGACCCTTTAAAAACAGCTCAGCATATTAGAGAGACATTTGCAAGAATGGCTATGAACGATGAGGAGACTGTTGCTCTTACTGCAGGAGGTCATACTATTGGTAAAACGCATGGTAATGGTAATGCTGATAATCTTGAGGCAGAACCTGAAGGTGCAGCAATTAACGAACAAGGCCTTGGTTGGATGAATAATACTTCCAGAGGAGTTGGAAGAGATACGGTGACATCTGGAATTGAAGGTGCATGGACTACTGAGCCAACAAAATTTGATAATGGATATTTTGACATGCTCTTTAAATATGAGTGGAAACTTAAAAAAAGTCCTGCAGGAGCTTGGCAATATGAACCTATCAATATTAAAGAAGAAGATAAGCCTGTAGACGTAGAAGATCCATCAATTAGATATAACCCAATCATGACAGATGCTGATATGGCAATGATCAAAGATCCAATTTATTTAGAAATATCCAAAAAGTTTCATAATGATCATGAGTATTTTTGTGATGCTTTTGCAAGAGCTTGGTTCAAACTCACCCATAGAGATATGGGCCCAAGATCTAGATACATAGGACACGACCTTCCAAACGAGGATTTGATCTGGCAAGACCCAGTTCCCGTTGGAACACCTAGTTTTGATGTGGAACAACTCAAAGAAAAAATCAGAAACTCTGAATTAACTGTTCAAGAACTAGTCTCAACTGCATGGGATAGTGCAAGGACATTTAGAGGGTCGGATTTAAGAGGGGGAGCTAATGGAGCGAGAATTAGATTATCACCACAAAAAAATTGGAAAGGCAATGAGCCTCAAAGGTTATCAAAAGTGCTAGATATATTAGAACCTCTTGCAAAAGAAGCAGGCGCTAGCATTGCAGACACAATTGTCTTAGCTGGAAATGTTGGTCTAGAAAAAGCTATTGAAGCTGCGGGTTTTAACGTTCCTGTTCCTTTCAACCCAGGAAGAGGAGATGCCTCTGAGGATATGACTGACTCTGAGTCATTTTCTCAATTAGAACCCATACATGACGGTTTTAGAAATTGGCAAAAAGATAATTATGAAGTAAGAGGAGAAGAGTTGTTGCTTGATAGAGCTCATTTACTTGGTCTTACTGCAGTTGAAATGACTGTACTTGTTGGAGGTATGAGGGCACTGGGTGCTAACTATGGTGAGAATAAGCATGGTGTTTTTACTGACCAGGTAGGTGCTCTTACAACTGACTTTTTTGTTAACTTGCTTGATATGAGTAATAAATGGAAAGCGTCTAATGGACATTATGAGATTATTGATCGAAAAACAAATAATGTTAAATGGACGGCTACTTCAACGGACCTTGTATTTGGATCGAACTCTATACTTAGATCTTATGCTGAAGTATATGCACAAGATGATAACAAGGAAAAGTTTGTAATTGATTTTGTTAAAGCTTGGAACAAAGTAATGAATGCCGATAGATTTGAATTGAACAATAATTAATTAATGTTCAATTATGGTAATATCCAACTTAAAGTTTGTGGTATTACAGATCAAAAATCTTTAGAAGTAATTCAAAAGTACTCTGTAAGTAGGGTGGGCCTTGTAAGTGATTACTTATATGGCCCAAATACACTTAGTACTAAAGAAATTCAAGAACTTACTATTGCATCCTACAATTTAAAATTAAATCCAATTTTATTGATTGGAAATATACAGATACAAGAAGTAATTAGTATCGTAAATGATGTAGCAATAAAAGAGGTTTGCATATCTAATCAATATAAAAATGAAGAAATTGAATTGCTGAATAATAAAACAGATGCAAAAATTTCAATTTCGGTAAATTATGAGAATTTTGACTATAATTTCTTTGAAGAGATTTTAAATAATATAAGTAGTTTTTATTATGATTTAAATATTTACAGAAAAGATACTATTGAAAAAAAATCTCTTGTGGAATGTGAAAAACAAATCAATCAATTAAAGATCTTTGCGAAACCTCTCTACCTTGGTGGGGGGATAAATATAGATAACATAAAAGAGGCAATTAAAACAATATCTCCTCATGGAATTGATATTTCAACAGGCTTAAAACAATCTAATAGTGTGGATGAGGAAAAGCTTAAAAAAATCCTTGATAATCTTGGGTTTGACGAGATTTCTTAATAATAAATCGTTCCTCTAAGTTATTTATGAGTCTTTTGTAAGTATATTGGGTTTTTAAATCAATAAAATTAGGATTGAGGTCTAATACTGGCTGTATAACAAAATCTCTTAAATGTGAGGAAGAATGAGGAATTGATATTAAATGATTTTTAACTTTCAAGTTTTCGAATTGAATAAGATCTAAATCAATTCTTCTTGGCCCATTCTCTAAAATTTTATTTTTTTTAATCAGCTTTTCTACAGCGCTCATTTTTATAAATAGCTCATTAAAAAATAAATTTGTAAGAAATAAAAAGGCAGCATTATGAAAATATTTTTGGGTGGTTAAGCCAAAGGGCTTGGTAAAATAAACCCTACTGACCTTTTTAACATGACCAAATTTATTCATTAAGTTTAATGCATTGTTAAAATTACTTCTCCAATTGCCTACATTTGATCCGATAGCAATATATGATTTATATCGATACGCTAACTTTTTTTGCATTATATTTTTTAGCAATCTCAATTTTATTTATTTCTAATTTTTCTATTTGAATTGGAAACTTATCATCTAGTTGTTTTTTAAGATCTGTAATTAATTTTTCCAATGTTTTATATTGAGAGGCTGAAACAAATTTAATTATTTCATTTTTGATATCTGAATAACTTGTAACATTTTCAATATTGTCAAGATCTTGATTATGATCAATATCTAACTGACATTTTATACTTATTAATATAGTTTGGGGTTTTAACCTTTCTTCTTCGAATACTCCAATAATTGTGTCGACTTTTAGTTCTTCTATTTCGATAAAAAATTTCATTTATTTAATGCTTTCAAAACTTTTATCATTTGATTTGTCTCTTTGACATCATGAATTCTATATGTATGAATATTTTGTTCGAGAGCATGCGCTACAGAAGCTAAAGATCCTCCTATCCTTTCATCAGCATTTGATGTATCAATATGATTTATCCAACTTTTTCGTGATGATCCCAATAATACTTGGATATTTGCACTACTGAATTTCTTCAAAGATTTCATTAATTGTAAATTTTGATTTAGTGTTTTGCCAAATCCTATACCAGGATCAAACCATACCTTTTTGAGATTAATCTTCATTTTATTAAGTATTTTCAATCTTTTTTTAATAAAATAATCAAATTCTCTTACCATATTTACTCTGGAATTAAGTTTTTTTTGCATTTCCTTTGGTGTTCCTCTTTTGTGCATTAAGAAAAGTCCTGCGTTATATTTCTTTATAAGTTTAAATAGCTCTTCTGATCCTCCATTAATATCATTAATGATATGGGCACCTTTTTTCAGTGCATACTCTTGGGACTCAATTTTATACGAGTCCACAGAGACAAGGTATTTCTTATAGTTTAAATATGGTAAGATTTTGGATAAACGATTTATTTCTTCAATATATGTAATTGGCTCGCTATTTGGTCTAGTGCTTTCAGCACCAATATCAATAATTTGTGCACCATCTTTAACCATTGCATTTATATGTTTCAATGCAGTAGATCGTGAAAATGTTTTTCCCCCATCACTAAATGAGTCAGGTGTAAAATTACATATACCTACTAGTAAAGGCTTTTTCAAAGCAAAGGAATGTTGATTAAATTTCATAATAATTCCTTTTTATCATAGTTTCATAATCTTTTTTTAATTTTTGAAAATATTTTGTAGACGCTCTCTTCCATAAAACACTTTGAATTTTTTTTATTGAGGTAATACCTCTACCAGAGCCAATCGATAATATCTCACTGTATTCTTTTAGATCCTCTAATAAAATTTTTCTTTTAATAAATTTCGATTTTGATATTTCTTCAATAAGCTTCAATGTATTTCCATGATAATACCCAGTTTTGGGAATATAAATTTTATCTCTCTTTACAAAAACTAAATTTGTGACTGCTCCTTCTGTAATTTCATCGTCTCTTAGTAATATAATTTCATTTTCAGAGTAATTTATTTCACTCATGAATTTTAATAATTTTTTGTAAAATAAGTTTTTATTTTTAAAGTCTCTTCTTTTGTATTTTTTTATAAATCCAATGACACTGTCTTTAGTTGTTGTTCTCTTTCTAAACGAAATTGATAATGTTGTTCCATTAGTTGCTATTCTCAATAAGTGATTAAAATTTTTGATTTTCTTTAAATCCGCTCCTACTAAACTTCTGATAATGTTTAAATCTATTTTGGTAGCAAATTTATAATCCCGACATGTTGTGTTAAAAGCTCTCAAATATTTATTTAAACCTATTAACCTTGGTGTTTTTCCAATTACAGGTATGGATGTAAAAACACCTTTTTGACCCCACAGTGGCTTAAATTGTGAGGAGTAATATGAATTATTTTTTATATTGAATGATTTTTCGAATAAATTGTTTGCCATTTGGAGTCAAAAACGAGTCTGGGTGAAATTGTAAACCACAAATATCATATTTATGACTTTCCAAACACATTGCAACATTAGTTTCTTCACATCTCATTGTAATATGCATTGAAGAGGAATTAAATGGCTCTTTTAGTTTTAAAGAATGGTATCTACCTACTTGATATAAAGCATTATTAGGAAATCTTAAACTTTTTGAATTCGTTCTAATATAAGTCTGATAACCATGAAATATTTTTTCTTGCTTAGAAATAGTTCCGCCCTCTCCATTAGCAATAAGTTGAAAACCTAGACAAATACCAATTATTTTTTTCTTTGATTTATAATTATTATAAATATCAAGTGATACTGGGTAATCTGAGGGCTTCCCTGGTCCTGGAGAAAAAATAATGATGTCAGATTTTTTTATAGATTTTTCTTTGATGTCATAAAAATTTTTTACTTCTAAATTACCAAATCCTGATAACAAATGTGCCAGGTTATAAGTAAAGGAGTCTTCGTGGTCAATTAAAAGTAAGTTCATTTTAATAAATCCAATAACGATTTAGCTTTTAAGTAATTTTCATGGTATTCATTTTTTGCAGTACTATCTAAAATCACACCACTAGCAGCAAATACCTCATTATTTTTTTGAAAATTTAAAATAGATCTAATTATTATGTTAAAACTCATATCCTGTTTAGAGCGATAGTAACCAAAAGAACCAGTATAAATTCTTCTTGGTTCTTTCTCCTCTTTATTGAGTAATTTTAAAGTATTAATTTTTGGACAACCTATAACTGAGCCACCGGGCATCATCGCCTTAATCACTGCAGATAACCTTACATTATCAAGAAGTGTTCCTGAAATTTCAGAGACATTGTGGAAAATATATTGGTATTTTTGAACAAATTTTAAATTTTGAATTTTGATAGTGTTTGCCTTAGTTATACGACTTAAATCATTTCTTTCTAAGTCAACAATCATATTATGTTCTTTGTCCTCTTTTTGATTATTTTCAAAAAACTTTCTAGCCTCTTTTGTTGATTTTACCTTATCTCTACTTACTGTTCCTGCTATTGGGGAGGTGATTATTTTTTTTCCTTTTACCTTAAAAAGGTTTTCAGGAGAGCAACTAATTATATTAAAATCATTTGTTCTAATACAAAAAGACTCTGGACTAAGATTTTTCTTCATCAAATTGAAAAATAAATTCACTACATCTAAATCTTTTTTGTTCGAATATTTTTGAGCAATTTTTATTTGATAGGTTTCACCAGCCCTTATATTTTTTTTAAATTTATTAAAGATTTTTTCATATACTTGGACGTTTGGACTTACAGATATTTTATTGCTATTTGAAAAAGTAGTTTTATTTAAAGCTTTAAGGTCTTTTAGTAATTTTGATTTAGATTTGGTTACAATTTTAACTTGTTTATCTAAGATTATTTTAGTTTGTGGTCGAAAAAAAACTCCCTCAGGAAAAGATGAATTATCTTTGTTTACTTTTAAATTAATATTCTTACAAAGTAATTCATAACCGAAGAAGCCAATATAACAATCATAGGGTTTATTTGATTTAAATCGCTCTAATTTATTTAAAAACTTATCTAAATTACCTATATTTAAATTAACTTTTTCAGCAAAATCCGTATATATTTCGAAATTATTTTTATCTGAGTTTCTATAAATTATTAATTCTTTATCAGAATTTAATAAAACACTGAGTATTTCAGAATTATTCATAAGCAAATTTTAGTTATAAAGATTATTTATTCAACTGAAGCGATTGCTACAATTTCACATTCATTTATGAAAAATGCACCCTAACCAATGGGGTGCATCGGGCCTATTTGAAGCGACCAACCTTTGAAATATAAAAAATCTACTACTCGTCGTAATTTATTTTATTTAAAATATTTATAACAGCTTTTCGATTTTCAGCTATTTTTAATAAATCAATATTGTCAAACTTAGCACCTCCTGCTAATTCATTCACACCATCTGATAAAGGTACATCGGGTGAAACAGGAAATTCATTATTGTCATTTGCGTATATGGCCTGAGCTTTTTGACTAACTAAGAAATCCAAAAGTTTTTCAGATTTTTCTCTAGAACTTTCTTTAAGTAAAGCTATACCAGAAATATTAACATGAGTTCCTCTATCCTTTTGGTTAGGAAAAACAATTGTTGCTTTCTCTAGCCATATCTTTTGTTCTTCATTATTGAGCATCTTGAAATAATAATAATGGTTGCCGATACTTAGATCACAAACCCCTGCATATATTGCTTTGACTTGGTCTCTGTCGTTACCCTGAGGTTTTCTAGCTAAATTTGCTTTTAAATTAATCAAATAATTCTCTAACCACTCCTCACCATGATGAGCCATCAAAGATGCAAACAATGAAACATTATATGGGTGAAAACCAGATCTTGTACATATTCTTCCTTTATATTTTTCAGATACTAAATCCTCATAAGTAATATCATTAAGACCTAAATCTTTATTCACGTATATAATCCTTGCTCTTTGAGTAAGGCCTATCCAATTATCACTTTGGAGATGAGAGGGCACAGCAGAAGAATTATTAATTTTAATTGAGGCTCCTGCTTCAGCTACATCAATTAATCTTGATATATCTGATGCTAAGAATACGTCAGCTACAGGCTTATCTTTTTCTAAAATAATTTTTTGAACTAAGCCTTTCTTGGAATATATCCATTCAACATCAATACCAGTTTGACTCTCAAATTCATTTAAAAGAGGTTCAATTAACATTGGTTGTCTTTCTGAGTAAATTTTTAATAAATCATCCGCATGTGCACCACTAAAACCAATAAAGAAATTAATTACTAAAATCTTTATTAAAAAAGAAATTAAATTTTTCATATCATATTACTAATCTCAAATTAAAAAATCTAAATACAAAAAAAAATGAATGTTACAAATGAATAAAAAAAAACTATTTCTGAAATGAACTACAGATTAAAAATTTACTTTTTTTTTAAATTTATAACTAGTGAATATTCTTCAAGAAGTGATAAGCAAGCTGGTATAGGAAGATCTTTGTGAAGCTCTTTGCAATCGTCATAATCATAGATTCGGTTTTCTTCTTGATTATAAACATGTATGTGATCGGTAGTATTAGTGTCGTAAAATGATTGTTTATCAACAACGATTTGTTTTAAATATCCTTTATCAACAAGGGTATTTAGATTTTCATAAAGAGTAGTCAGAGAAAAATAACTTCTATTGTCTTTTAAAATTTCATTAATTTGATTAATAGAAAAATGTTTATGATTTCCATCAAAAATTGACTTTAAAAGCACCACTCTCTGTTTGGTCTGTCTCCAGCCACAATTTTCTAAGACCACATCAATGTCTTTTTTACAAGCGTTTGATAAGTTCATCAGAGTTAAACTATGTTAAATTTCATTATTTATCAATACTTTCAGGATAAAAATTAAAGACAAAATAGCACTATTAGATTGAAATGAGTTTTAAATAACTTTGTTTAGTTAGCTGTATCAAGGCTTACTCATGTTAGTGACATTCACTTTATTTTTTTTTTGAGAGTTCAATTGATAAATAACATTTACTCTATCAATAAATGATATTGGATAATATTTTTCCTCGACAAGTCTTTTTATTCTAAGATTACAAACTTTATTTTTAATTTTTCTCATAGGCATATAAAATGCCTATAAGAAAGACATGTAAATTAGTTTTTTTTTAGCCTTTAAGTTTCTATGAATATTTCAATTTTCTGAAACTTATTTCAAATTTTATTAGTGACAATCTTTAATTGAATTTGCAATTCCATTAATTAGATCACTATACATTGAAGGTCCAGCATCTATATAAGCTCCCAAAGGATCCATTACACCAGTAGAAATTTTCATATCATTCCCGATAGTTTCAATTATTTTTGGATTATATTGAGGTTCAGAAAAAATACATTTAATACCTTTGTCATTTATAACATCTTGTATATCTGCTATTTGTTTAGCTCCTGGTAAAACATCTGGATTTAAAGTCAATGCTCCAGCAGGAATTACTCCAAATCTATTCTCAAAATATTGGTAAGCATCGTGAAATACAATATAGCTAATATCTTTTGATAATTCTTTATCTACACTATTGATTAAATTATCTAGTTCCAATGTTGCCCCTGCAGTATTAACTGAATATTGTCTTTGACCATCTGGATCTATTTTAATTAATTCGTCTCGGATAATTTTAACCATTTCTTTAGCATTTTCTGGGTCTAGCCAAATGTGTGGATCAAACTCACCGTGTGCATGCGCATGTGCGTCCTTGTGATCGTCATCGTGACCTTCATGTTCATCTTCATGGCCATCATGATCATCATCGTGATCGTCGTCCTTGTGACCATGATCATCCTCATCCTCATGGCCTTCATGTTCATCTTCATGGCCATCATGATCATCAAAAATATTTTTTTCTCTAAATTTTAATTTTTCTATAGATGATAGCTCCATAAATGAAATAACTTGTGCTTTCTCAGCAAGTGAGTCTAAAGGTTTTTCCATAAAAGCCTCTAAATCCTCGCCAATCCAAAAAATAATATCAGCTTCTTCAATCATTTTTGCATGAGATGGTTTAAAAACAAATGTGTGAGGATTATTTGTACCTTCAATAATTAATTGAGGTTCTCCTCTTGTTTCCATAATTCTTGATATCAATGAATGCAAAGGCTTTATTGTAGTGACTACTTTAATGTCCGTTTTCACATCTGCATGAGAATTAAAACTTAAAAATAAAAAAGAAAGTCCGAAAAATATTGATCTTTTGAAAAAATTCATATTAATTACCACCTCTAATGTTATACTATTACATATGTAATAATATAACACTATTAATAAGTCAAATTAAAAAATGAATAAGAGTCTGGTTGAATTAAATAATTGTGGAGTCTTTAGAAATCAAAAATGGTTAGTGCGGGGTGTTTCCTTAAAAGTCTCACAAGGAGAAATTGTAACACTAATCGGCCCCAATGGATCAGGTAAATCAACTACTGCTAAAATGTCTTTAGATATTTTAAAACCTGATGAAGGTACAAACACAATTAAAAAAGATATTAGAATTTCATATGTACCACAAAAAATTTCAATTGATTGGTCTTTACCCTTGAGGTCAATAGATTTTGTTAATTTAGTAACAAAGCATAAAACTATTGAAATAAATGATGCACTTGGAATTACAGGTATCCAACATCTGATTAATGAAGATGTAAGAAATTTATCAGGAGGTGAATTTCAACGATTACTCATGGCCCGTGCCATAGCTAAAGAACCCCATTTTCTGGTATTAGATGAACCTGTTCAAGGGGTAGACTATTCTGGAGAGATTGCTTTATACAAAACAATTCAAGAAATTGTAAAAAAAATTAATTGTGGCATTCTTTTGATATCGCATAACTTACATGTAGTTATGTCTCAAACTGATTATGTTATTTGTCTCAATGGGCATGTTTGCTGTTCTGGTATTCCCAGTTCAGTTATAAAAGATCAAGAATACATTAAGCTATTTGGTAGTAATATTGATCCTACTTTATCGCTGTATAAGCATAATCATGATCATCATCATTTGCCTGATGGGAGCATAGATAAGGCGGATAAAAATAAATAATGTTTGATGATTTTATTATCAGAGCGTTTGCAGCAGGTATTGGTTTGGCATTAATTACAGGCCCACTTGGATGTTTTATTATTTGGAGGAGACTATCTTATTTTGGTGACACAATCGCCCACTCTGCATTGTTAGGTGTTGTTATCGCTTATGCGATGAATTTTAATCTGATCATTGCAGTTTTTGCTGTTTCTTGCTTTATTGCTTTATCACTACTTTTTTTACAAAAAAGAACCAATCTACCTGATGATGCATTACTAGGTCTTTTAGCACATTCAGTTTTAGCAATTGGTTTAGTTCTATTAGGCATACTTTCGTTTATAAGAATTGATCTTATGGGTCTACTTTTTGGTGATATTTTATCAGTAAACGTCACTGATGTTTTGTTCGTTTGGATTGGTGGAAGCATTGTTTTGATAGTGTTAATACTAATTTGGAGGCCTCTATTTGCTGCAACTGTAAATTTAGAATTAGCTAAAGCAGAAGGTTTAAATGCTGATCTAGCTAATGCTATTTTTACAATTCTAATTGCCAGCGTAATAGCAATTTCAATTAAAATTGTTGGAATATTATTAATTACAGGTCTTCTAATAATACCTGCTGCTGCCTCTAGAAATTTATCATCTACCCCTATACAAATGGCAATAATTTCATCAGTGATAGGACTTGTTTCAGTTGTCCTCGGATTACAAACTTCAATGATTTGGAATTCTCCGACAGGTCCAACTATACTAGCAATAGCCTTAGGTGTCTTTATCTTAACTCTAATACCTCTGAAAAAATTGCTAATTTCAAAAAAAAAAATAGAATTGTCAAATTAAGATGAGTTCAACACATTCACATTCTAAAAAAAATCAAAGTTTGACCAAAAATCAAAGAATTGTTCTTGATCTCTTGCAAAACAGTGGTGAGCCTTTAAAGGCATACTTTATATTAGACAGTCTGAAGAAAGAGGGTTTAAACTCACCTCTTCAAGTTTACAGAGCTTTAGATAAATTGGTTGAATTAGGAAAAATTCACAAAATTGAGAGTATTAACTCATTTATAATATGTAATAACTCAAACTGTGCGAGCAATACCGCTTTTACCATTTGCGAGAGATGTGGAAAGGTAAAAGAGATTAAAAATAAATATTTAAAGGATAGTGTCAGTGATCTGGTTAAGGATAATCAATTAGAAATCACAAGGTATAACCTTGAATTTTATGTTTTGTGTAAGTCTTGCAAAATAAATTAATCAAAAACTAATCCTCAAATAAATCCCTATTTTATTGCATTTTTGACTATTGACATAAATAAAGACCTATATATATTGACCGACTTATTATGTACGCAGTTCTTAAATCAGTTGGTAAGCAATTTAAAGTGTCTCCAGGAGATGTTTTAAAGATTGATAAAATAGAGGGTAACGTTGGTGATACAATATCTTTTAAAGATATCGTTGCAGTTGGAAATGGAGATAAGTTTGAACTTGGTTCTCCAGCTGTAAAAGGTGCTGAAGTATCTGCAAAATTACTGTACCAGACAAGGGACGATAAGATTAGAGTTTTTAGAAAAAATAGAAGAAAACATTTTCAAAGAACTAAAGGTCATCGTCAATATATCTCTATACTAAAGGTCATGGCAATCAAGTCAGCCATAGGAGAAGAAAGCTTTAAAGAGCCGGTAAAGAAAGCTGCGCCGAAAGCAGAAACTCCAAAAAAAGTTGAAAAAAAGGCTGAAACTTCAAAAAATACTGAAGTAAAAGCTACAGAAACAAAAAAAGTTGAAGCTAAAGCTGAGAAACCTAAAAAGGTTGAAGCTAAAGAAAAAAAGACTGTGAAAAAAGAAACAACTGAGGTAAAAAAGTAAAACTATGGCAACAAAAAAAGCAGGTGGAAGTTCCAAAAACGGAAGAGACTCGGCTGGTAGAAGGCTTGGGGTTAAAAAGTTTGGTGGAGAACACGTAATTCCTGGAAATATTATTGTTCGTCAGCGTGGTACAAAATTTTACCCGGGCGAAAATGTTGGGATTGGAAAAGATCATACTCTTTTCTCCTTAGTTGAAGGCAAAGTTCTGTTTAAAAAATCTCGAAACAGACAGTTTGTTTGCGTTAACTAAACCCACTTAAAAAAACCTCAAATTAAACTGTTATGGCATTTATAGATAAAGCAAAAATATATATTAAATCAGGAAATGGTGGGCACGGCGCTCTTAGTTTTCGAAGAGAAAAATTTGTGGAGTACGGAGGTCCTAATGGTGGAAATGGTGGAAAAGGTGGTGATGTTATTTTTCGAGGGAATAAAGGAATCAACACTCTCCAAAGATATCGTTTTAACCAGCATCATAATGCGCAAAATGGTATGGGTGGTGCTGGTCAATTAAAAACTGGCGCAAGCGGTAAAGACCTTATTTTAGACGTCCCTTGTGGAACTGAGATATACACCGAAGACATGAGTATTAAAATTCATGAGATTTTAAAAGATGATGAAACTTATCATTTTTTAAGAGGAGGTCAGGGAGGCAAAGGCAATGCTCACTTTAAAAGTTCTACTAATAGAGCACCTCGTAAGTTCCAACAAGGAGAAAAAGGACAAGAGTCAACTGTCAGATTAAAACTGAAAATATTAGCTGATGTTGGTTTGGTGGGAATGCCAAATGCAGGTAAATCTTCAATTTTAAATTTTGTAACGAATGCTAAGTCAAAAGTTGCTGATTATGCCTTTACAACACTTCATCCACACATCGGAATGGTTCAAAAAGAAGATCTTGAATTTGTATTAGCAGATATACCTGGACTTATAGAACATGCTAGTGCTGGGAAAGGACTAGGTCATGATTTCTTATCCCATGTTGAAAGATGTAAAATTTTAATTCATGTCGTAGATATCACTGAAGAAAAACCTTTTGAAAATTATAAAGTTATTCGACAAGAACTTTTAAATTATGGAGGTAAAATAGAACAAAAAAAAGAAATTATTGCACTAAATAAGATTGAAATTGCTGATCAGAAAAGGGTTGAGGAAATTAAAAAAGAATTTGAGACTTTAAATCAAGAAGTTAAATTGATTTCAGCTGCAACGGGCCATCAATTAGATCAATTAACAAATTTATGTTTGGAATATTTACAAGATGAATAAAAAATTTTTAGAATTAGCTAAAAAATCAAAAGTTATTGTCATTAAAGTTGGCTCAAATATTTTAGTTAATGAAAAGCATGTGCTGAGGAAAAAATGGCTAAGCTCCCTAATTGCAGATGTGAAAGAACTCCAAAAGAGAGGTTCTAAGATAATCATTGTTTCATCTGGTGCAATCGCTTTAGGTAGGAATATACTCTCAAAAAAAAAGTTGACTAATTTGCATGAAAAGCAGGCTGCTGCATCAATAGGTCAAATACAACTCTCGCAACAATGGCAAAAAGCTTTTGCAAAATTAAATATTCAAAGTTCTCAGATTTTAATAACAGCTGAAGATTTAAACGAAAGAAGAAAATATTTGAACATCAGAAATACAATTTACTCTCTCATGGATTTAAATGTTGTTCCAATAATTAATGAAAATGATACTACCTCGACAGAAGAAATTCGTTTTGGAGATAATGATAAACTTTCTGCTATGATTGCAAATGCCCTGTCAGCAGAGTTATTAATTTTATTATCTGATGTGAATGGTCTGTATACTGCAAATCCTAAAAAATCATTACAAGCTAAACTGATTACATCTGTTGAAGAGGTTGATCAACAAATAGAAAAATATATTGATAAAGATTTAAGTGAGTTTGGTTCTGGTGGGATGTTGGCAAAAATCAATGCTGCAAAACTCTGTATTCAATCTGGATCCACCATGATCATATCAAATGGTTTGGTGAATAATCCTTTGAGTAAGATTGATCCTCAATCTTCAACATGGTTTCACCCTTCCAAAAATATTCTGACAAGCCGCCAGCAATGGATTTGGAATAGACCAATACAAAAAGCAATTGTTCATATTGATGAAGGGGCCTCAAAAGCACTCAAGAAAAATTCAAGTCTGTTGGCAATCGGTGTAAAGTCAATCGATGGAAAGTTTTATCGTGGTGATACTGTTTCGATTCATTACAATAAAAAAGAATTGGCTAGAGGTATGATTAATTATGATTTTCAGGAAATGGATAAGATAAAAGGTAAAAAATCATCAGAATTCAGTGAAATTCTTGGTTTTGTTCGAGAGGATGAGATTATTCATAAAGATAACTTGGTGAGATCGAGATGAGCGACTATTTTCAAGAAATTTTAGACCATTCGAAGAGGGCATCGAGTGCCATGTCCAAACTATCTGCAGAAGATAGAAGTAGAATTTTAATGAATATTAGTGGTTTTCTATTATCTAATAAAAATGAAATTTTAAAAGCTAATCAATCAGATGTAGAAAGAGCTAAATCAAATAATATTTCTGCACCTATGATTAATAGATTAGTTTTGACTTCAGAAAAAATAGACCAACTATCTCGTGACGTAGAGAAAATAGCTCAAATGCAAGATCCACTTGATCAAACTTTAGAAAGTTGGACCAATGCTACTAATGGGTTGCAATTTACAAAAGTCTCAGTGCCTATTGGTGTGATTGGTATTATTTATGAGTCTCGACCTAATGTCACAATAGATGCTGCATGTCTTTGCCTTAGATCTGGAAATATTTCTATTCTTAGAGGAGGCTCTGAGTGTATCGAAACTAATAAAAAACTTTATGAATGCATTCAAGATGCTTTAAAAGATTTAAATTTTGATACTCATCTTGTCTGTTTTATTCAAAATAC
>CACBJQ010000004.1:0-58247 GCA_902539635.1 uncultured Alphaproteobacteria bacterium | reverse complement strand
ATGAAAAAAAATCTGTAGCTAATTCATAAGTTGCAATACAAATTATTTCATCTTCATTATATGCATACAAACTAAAATTAAAAAATATGAAAATTAAAAGTAAGATGTTTCGCATTTGATTAGGATAGATTAAAGCTATGGTTTTAAAACAAATAAATTTGAGCTAGTCTCATCAGCAATAATATATATATTTCCCAATCTATCTATTTCCATATCTCTGACTCTCCCAATTTTATCTTGAAATATAATTTCCTCTTTAACAAATTTATTATTTTCTCTATGCAATACAGATAAATATCTAAATTTTAATGAAGACACCAAAAGAGAATTTTGCCATTCTGGAAAAGCCTCTCCTTGATAGAATTTGATACCACTAACTGCAATTGAAGGTACCCAAATAAATTCTGGTTTTAAAAAACCAGGTTCCCAAGAATTACCATTTCCAATTTTAGTTCCAGAGTAATTTGTTCCTCCCCATCCTATTTTCTTCCAACCATAATTAGTACCTCTTACAACTTTACCTATAAAGTCTCCTCCTTTAGGTCCATGATTAGATATATAAATAGATTTAGTATGAGGATCCAAAGTCATCCCTTGAGGGTTTCTAACACCAATTTGAAATAACTCAGGAAGCCAATCATTACCCGATGTGAAAGGATTATCTTTAGGGTAGTCACCATTTTTATGTATTCTGATTATTGAACCAATTGAATTTGAGGAGTCCTGAGCAATCATGCCTTTTCCTCTTTCACCAATGCTTACATAAAGGTAATCATCAAGAATTTCTATTCGAGAACCAAAGTGTTTACCATTACCAAAATATGGTAAAGCCTCATATATAAGATTTTCATTAATAAGCTTATTTTCTTTAAGCTCAGCAGAATACACAGCAGTTGTGTATTTGCCATTTTTCTTAATTGAGCCAGTAACCCATATAAAATTCTTTTCACTTACAATATCTAAAAGCCCTCCTTGGCCATGTTGAGCAAAAGGAATGTTGTGATCAATTTTTGTATGTGAGTAATCATTTGTATTTACAAGGAAAATTTCACCTGATTTTTGAGTTATCAATAATTGATCATCTATCCAACTCATCCCCCAAGGATTTTCCAGAGAAACTCTAGTTTTTTCTAAAGTTTTTGAATATAAATGGGTGCTGAAAAGTATTAAGAAACAAAAAATAAATAAAAAAATAGTTTTAGAAAAAATAATTATCTTCATACAGTCAGTAATAAACCGCCGGTTATAAACATTTTAAAAGTTATTTTACACCAAGTTTTTTTTGAAGATCACTTGAAGAAGTAGTGTATCTAAAAACATACTTTTTATCGCTATGACAATACTCAAACATTTTTTTTGCTGCAAGTGCAGCTTCATGAAATCCACTCAAGATTAACTTTAATTTACCAGGATAAATACAAATATCTCCAACAGCAAAAACTCTTGGAACAGAAGTTTCAAAATTTTCAGTATTCACTGATATTAAATTTTTCTCTAAATTCAAACCCCAGTCTGCAATTGGGCCTAATTCTATTTTTAAACCAAAAAAAGGGAATATTGCGTCAATATCATCTATGGTTGTCTCATCATCAAGTATCACTGTGACTTTACCGTTATCATTTTTTTCAACCTTTTTTAAACTTCCCATATTGAAATTTACATCGCCTTTATCAACTAATGACATAACTTTGTTTACAGAGTCTTGAACTCCTTTAAATTCTTTTCTTCTGTGTACCAAAGAAACTTTTTTGGCTATTCCTTGAAATCCCATTACATAATCTAGTGCAGAGTCACCACCACCAATTATTAAAATATTCTTGTCTTGAAAATCAGATCTTTTTTTAACAGAGTAAAAAATATTTTTATTTTCTAGCTCCTGAGAACCCTCTGCAGGAAGCTTTCTTGGAACAAAACTACCAGCACCTGCTGCAATCACAAGAGACTTGCATTTAATGGATGTGCCCTTATCGGTTTCAACTAAAATATCATTATCATTTAAAGATATTTTAGAGGTTAATTGATTGAGATGATAAGAGGGGTTGAAAGGCTCAGCCTGTTTTATTAGATCATCGGTTAGTTCTTGGCCGGTAATAGCAGGCCTACTTGGAATATCATATAAATTTTTATCAGGATATAATTCTGCGCACTGACCTCCTATTTTATCAAGGTTGTCGATTAAATGAGCCTTCATATCTAAAAGACCCAATTCAAAAACTTGAAAGAGACCACATGGACCAGCTCCTATAATAACAACGTCTGTTTCGTGGCTTCCACCTGATTTAATGATATTAGTCATGTCTTATTATTATAATAAATGTTACTTGAGTTAGATTATTTGTTTCTTTTGTAAATATCAAAAACCATTATCGATATTGCTGAAACTGCGACAAATATCTAATAAAAACAAGGTTTCTAAAGTCATATTTATAAACTAACCAGTAAACTCTATTATGGTAATCAATGCATTTCTAGTTTAAAAAAAAACTAGGAGAAATAAGGTGGGGGCAAAAAAGTCAGATTTTTTTGATTCAAGAGATAAATATTTATCATTTGTAAATTCTACCAACGAAAAAAGTCGAATAGCTTTTCAATTAGCAAGATATTTAAAAAATTCAAAAATTACTAAAGATTCATTTAGAATTTTTGATGCTGGGACAGGAGATGGCTCGGTTATCTGCACATTGCTATCGGCTGTTCATGACAAATTTCCAGAAGATCCAATTATAGTTGTTGGAAAAGAAATTAGTATTGATGATATTAACAGTCTTCTAAATTATCTTGGTTATAGATTTTTTGAACATAAGAATTTAGTTTTCTGTATAACAAATGCATCCTACAGAGAAATTAATGATAATCGATTCACAGATTGTAAATTAATTAAAAAAGAATTAGTTGGAAATACAAGTTTTAGTTTCAATCAACAACTCATGAATATGGGTGAGGTTATAAGAAAAAATTGGGATATAAAAGAAGATACTTCTTCAACCATTTTGAAACCGAAGCAAAAGACACTGATGGTTATTTATAGAAAGGATCAAAAAATTGCGTTAAAGCATTTGATACCAAGTAAGTTAGAGAGTATTCCAAAGTTTTATGACTATATAATTGCATCTCAAGCTTTCAGGCTAAGATCTCCTTACGAAAGAACACTTAAACTAGTACTTATTCCACTATTAAAAATGTTAGATGTAAAAGGTCAGCTATTTTTTATTTATTCATCTGGAAACGATTTTTCAAAAAAGCTTCTCAAATTATTCTTTCCAAAAATTAATCCCTATCAGTTTAGTGATCCTAAAAAATTTGTAGAAAGCCTGAATAAAAATATACCTCATTTTAAAAAAAAATTTAAAGTGTCTGCATCTTCATTTTTATTTTCATTTATAAACTTATCATTATCCTCTAAGAAAAAATTTTCACCGATGAACTCCCTTGGATTATGGAATGCTATCACCTATGTTGGTCAAATATCCGAAAATGAACAAAAAAGTATAAAAATAAGTATTAATTTCCTTGATAAAATTAGTAATAGTGCAAAAAAACTCAAATTGGAATTTAGTGATTGTCTTTTAAGGTTTGAAAAGAATAATATTAAAAGAGATTTAGATGAGTAATTTTACAAGTAAGTTTGCTGACCGTAAAATTGGCCCAAAGTTTTTCGAAACAATTAACCAAAATTTTGAAAATCAAGTTTACAAACCTAGACTCTATGAAGAAAAAATAGACTTCGACCGTTTGCGTATGTACCGACTCAATAGAGTTTTAGAACAACTACGATTAAATAATGTTGGTGCTTGCATATTATTTGATCCGATCAATATAAGGTATGCAACCGACAGTAGAAATATGAGTTTATTTACAATGCATGAACTTGTGCGATTTGTATTTATTTCTGCAGAGGGAAAAGTAATACTATTTGATTATCCAAAGAGCGAACATCTTTCAGAACATTTATGCACGATTGATGATATTCGAGCAGTTGATAGTTGGGATTTTTTTTCAGCAAATAATTTTGTTGATAAAAATGCAAAAAAATGGGCTGGCACTGTTCAAGATTTAATGAGAGAGCATTCACCTAATAATAATTGCCTTGCAATAGATGTTTCCGATCCAGTTGGAATACAAATGTTACTTAAACAGTTTAATGTTAAACTAGTGAACGCCCAAAAGTACATTGAGCTTGCAAGATCCATTAAATCTGATGATGAGCTAATTTGCATGAGAGCTTCTATTGAGACTGCTGAAAAAGGAATGTGGCTAATGAAAGATAAACTTCAGGCAGGTATGACAGAAGAGGAACTTTGGTCATACATGCATAAAGTCAATATTGAAAATGGTGGGGAATGGTTTGAGACTCGTCTTTTAGTATCTGGACCACGAACAAATCCTTGGCTTCAAGAATGCAGTAACAGAGTCATTGAGTCTGGAGATTTAGTTGCTTTTGACACAGATATGGTTGGACCGTACGGTTACTGTGCTGATATCTCTCGAACCTTTGTTGAGGGCAATCGTCTAAATGATGAACAAAAAAGGCTTTACTCAATGTCATTAGAGCATATCAATCATAACAAATCTCTAATTAAAGCTGGTTTAAATTTTAGAGAATTTGCAGAAAAATCCTGGAAATTGCCAGATAATTGTTATGATAACCATTACCCCTGCATTATTCATGGTGTCGGTCTTTGTGATGAATGGCCACTTGTTGCTTACCCAAATAAAGATTTTAGCAATGCGGATTACTCAGCCAATTTTGAGGAAAATATGACTATCTGTGTAGAGAGTTATATTGGTGAAGTTGGCGGCAAAGAAGGAATTAAACTTGAGGATCAGTTCGTTGTAACCAAAGATGGCTTGGAGCAACTAAGCTCATTCCCATATGAAATAGATATATAGCTTTATTCGAAATATAATCTCGTTTAATAAAGTATATTTTGATATGTATATTTTCTAAAGTTTACTATTAATCCAATCTCTTAAGTCTGTTTCGGAGCCTAAACCGATCTTTGTGTCAGCCAATGATCCATCTTTAAAGAGTATCATTGTGGGTATGCTTCTAATACTGAAGTTTGCTGGTGCTTGAGGGTTTTCATCTATATTAATTTTTTTTATAGATATCTTATCGCTCATTTCAGAGGCTAAATTATCTAATATGGGGGCTATAGCCTTACATGGACCACACCACTCAGCCCAAAAATCTACTAAAACGGGCTTATCTTTTGATCCTTCAAGAACTTTTTGATTAAATTCATCGTCATTTATTTGTTCAACTATCATATACTTAATATGGTAATGATTATTTGTATTTCAAATACTCATCTTTAGTTCCAACATGAGCATTGGTTACAGTGGTCTCATATCCATAGATTTTTTCATTTAAAGAACAATCTTTCCAAAAATCTTGAATGTTAAAAATTTCAGGATAAGGATACAAAGAGTTTTTTCTTATAATATGACAACCTTGAAATGAAGTATTGTAGATTTTTGATGGAAAGTTAATAAGTCCATCATTATTTACTTCAAGATCAAAATTATAATTTTTAGAATTTATAAGGAGGACATTATCAAAATTTTTATTTTCTTCAAAAAATTTAATTGATCCCTCTAATTCATTTTCAAAGGACTGGTCCCATAAATTATCTGTATTTAGAATTACTATATCATTTTTTTGAATTTTTTTGATACCACCTCCTGTTCCTAAGATAGTTTCCTCATAAGAAATTGAAATATCAGGGTAATTTTCAGAGACAAATTTCTCCAACATATTATGTTTGTAATGAGTATTGATATAAATTTTATCAAACGACATGTTTTTAATTAGATCAACTGCATAGCTAATAAGTGTTTTATTTTTTATTTTTAATAAGGGTTTAGGGACATCTTTGGTTAAGTTATCCATTCGCATTCCATAACCTGCAGCTAATATTAGAGCGTCCATTTAACTTGTTTTGTTATATATCTCTATAAATATTTCTCTTAGATCCCAAAGTCTTAAATATTCAACATGTTTAAATATTTGAACCCATGTATTTTTTCTAAAGACTTTAAGATATTTTGGTTTTCCAGCGTTATATAATTGCACCCAATTACCAAGAATTCTCAGATTACGTAAAAGACTAATCATATGAATATCTGACCTAAGCCCCTTGAGATTAAGTTTCATTCTTCTTGCATAAAGCTTCATTAATTTATCTTCGACTTTAGTAGAGTAAGATCTCCTAGCATCAAAAATCAATGAAGAAATGTCTAATAATGGGTGGTTGTAGTGAGTATCTTGATGATCAATAACATAAATTTTTTGATTGTAATAAATTAAATTATCTAAAAAAAAATCACCGTGAGTTAAAGTTGGCTTAAATTTTCTATATTTTTCAGTACTTTTTTTCAAAGATACTTTCACAAGTTTATTGAGATAAAAACCAATTTGGATCTTGTGATCATAGTGATCAATAAAAGTCTCAATGCCGTTCAAAGCATCATTAAGTAAATTATTTTGTGATTTTACCGGAACGCCTGAAAACTTTTTCCTGGGTTTTTGAAGATTTGTAAGAGCTCTCACAGCCAATGGAAGTATTTTTTTAATTTGAGGTTTTTGGAAATATTTTGATGCATTTGCAATAGGGAAATAATCCATGATTACAAACTTATGTAAATTACTTTGATCAATTATTTTTGGTGTATTAACATTTTGGGAAATTAAAATATCAGTTGCTTTAATATATTTTTTATATTCGCTAGGTTTATTTAAAAAAGAGAGTACAAGTAATGATTGATTTGCTGTTTTACATAATTTGAAAATTTTTTCTGATGCATCAGACTTGAAATTTAAAAAGCCCCCTATTTTAAAATTTTTATTTTGAAGGTAGTTTTTTATTTTGATAAGATTTATTTTATTTTGTGAAGCCATTTTTTATTACTTGATTTTATCTCTATATTTCTTTTTTCTTCAGTAACCAAAATATTAATAGATAAGGCCATATGGTTATATTTTTTCATAAGATTTTTTAATGGCCACTCAATGAGAATACAATTATCATTAAAATACTCATCCAAATCTAGTTTGTTATTTTGAACTTGATAAAAATCAAAGTGAATAATATTAAACTTATTAAAATTGTAAATATGTTCTCTTTGATACGTGGGGCTCCCTTGAAAGTAAAAAGTTTTTTTTTCTGACTTGCTAATTTCACTTAAGATATATCTAATTAAAGTTGTCTTACCAGAACCAGCCTCTCCCTCAAAAAAAATAATCTGGTTTTTAGAAATAGACCTAG
Source organism: uncultured Alphaproteobacteria bacterium (assembly GCA_902539635.1). Taxonomy (GTDB): domain Bacteria; phylum Pseudomonadota; class Alphaproteobacteria; order HIMB59; family HIMB59; genus HIMB59. The sequence continues at coordinate 50,979 of CACBJQ010000004.1, read as the reverse complement.
ATATATTTCTAGCTAGAGTTTTTAACTCAATTTCATTAGAGACTGCAAATCTCAAACTCAATTAAGCTAGCGATTTGAAATCGGATACTAAATCTAGAGCTTCCCATGAAAAAGCTCCTGATGAGCTGTCATGTGTTCTACCAAAATGACCGTAAGCTGCTGTTTGTGCGTAAATTGGCTTATTTAACTGTAATTTCTCTCTGATCCCTCTTGGAGAAAGATTCATAATGTCAGGTATCGCAGACTCAATTTTTGCTTCATCTATTTTATTAGTGCCTTGAGTGTTCACATAAATTGACAATGGCTTGGCTACACCGATTGCATAAGACAACTGGATAGTACACTGATCACATAAACCAGCAGCAACAATATTTTTTGCTAAGTATCGTGAAGCATAAGCTGCAGAGCGATCGACTTTTGTGGGATCTTTTCCGGAGAAAGCCCCTCCACCATGAGGTGCTGCACCACCATAGGTGTCGACAATAATTTTTCTTCCTGTTAATCCCGTATCACCATCTGGTCCTCCGATAACAAAATTACCTGTTGGATTTACGTAGTATTCCTTATCGTCTAAATTTTTTAATAACTCTTCAGGGATAGACACTTTTAATGCTGGGTTTACTATTTCTTTAACATCAGCAGGAGATAATCCATCAGCATGTTGTGTTGATATCACGACAGATGTAACTGCACTTGGTTTACCATCAACGTATTTAAGAGTTACTTGGCTTTTTGAGTCAGGCTCTAATCCTTTTAAGCTACCGTCTTTTCTTCCCTTAGCCATTATCTCTAAGATTTTATGAGAATAAAAAATTGGTGCCGGCATCAGCTCAGGTGTTTCCGTACAAGCGTATCCAAACATAATTCCTTGGTCACCCGCCCCCTCATCTTTGTCAGATGATGAGTCTACACCCATTGCAATATCTGCAGATTGTCCGTGAAGTAAATATTGAATATCTGCGGTTTGCCAATGAAAACCATCTTGCTCATAGCCGATATCTTTTATGCACTCCCTTACTTTTGAAATAATTTCATCTTTGTCTTCTTGGACTGGCCCTCTTACTTCACCGGATAAAACAACTTTGTTGGTTGTTGTTAGTGTTTCACAAGCGACTCTAGCAAATGGGTCTTTGGAGATAAAATGATCGACAACTACATCAGAAATTCGATCAGAAACTTTATCTGGGTGCCCCTCAGACACTGACTCAGATGTAAAAATGTAATTTTTTCTCATTTTAGTACCTATATGTATCTTTCTTAAATGGACCCTGCTGTTCGACACCTAAATAATCGCTTTGTTCCTTGGACATTTCAGTCAGTTTAGCACCAACTTTTTGCAGGTGAAACATCGCAACCATTTCATCTAGTTTTTTAGGAAGGACATAGACTTTATTTTCATAGTTTTTGTAATTCTCCCAAATTTCAATTTGAGCTAAAACCTGATTTGAGAATGATGCACTCATCACAAAACTAGGATGGCCAGTGGCATTACCTAAGTTCACCAACCTTCCCTTTGAAAGTATTATTAGCTTCTTACCATCTGGAAATGTTACTTGGTCAACTTGAGGTTTTATCTCTTCCCATTTATAGTTTTGCAAATCATCTATTTGAATTTCATTATCAAAGTGTCCAATATTACATACAATTGCACGATCTTTCATTTCTCTCATGTGGTCTTGGGTAATGATATCTTTATTACCTGTTGCAGTTACAAAGATATCAGCATACTTACATGCATCATCCATAGTAACAACCTCATAGCCTTCCATTGCTGCTTGTAGTGCGCAAATAGGATCAACTTCTGTTACTTGAACTCTAGCTCCAGCTCCTCTTAATGAAGCTGCGCTGCCTTTTCCAACATCTCCAAACCCGGCTACAACAGCAACTTTACCCGCCATCATTACGTCAGTTCCTCTTCGAATTCCGTCTACTAAACTTTCCTTACAACCATATAAATTATCAAATTTACTTTTTGTTACAGAGTCATTTACATTTATAGCAGGAACTTGAAGAGTTCCTTTAGATGCCATTTGCTCTAAACGAAGGACACCTGTGGTAGTTTCTTCAGATAATCCTCTGACATTTTTCAAAAGCTCAGGGTACTTCTCATGCATTCGAAGTGTTAAGTCTCCACCATCATCTAGTATCATATTAGGCTCCCACCCATCTGCCTCAATTGTTTGATCAATACACCACCAAAATTCATCTTCATTCATACCCTTCCAGGCAAAAACAGGTGTGCCGCTTTGGGCAATAGCAGCAGCTGCATGATCTTGAGTAGAGTAAATATTACAAGAGCTCCATCGACATTTGGCGCCAAGTGCTACAAGTGTTTCAATTAAGACAGCAGTTTGGATGGTCATGTGAAGACAGCCCATAATATTGGCCCCGGCCAACGGTTTTGACTCTCCATATTGTTCGCGAATAGCCATTAATCCTGGCATTTCAGTTTCTGCTATTTCAATTTCTTGTCTCCCAAATTCATGTTGGGAAATATCTTTTACTTTGTAATCCACTTAACCCTCCTTTTAGACAGACTTTTTAAAATAAAATATGATTTATTCTTCATTATCAAGCTCTTTTTATCCTTGGTCCCAGCTGCTGAATAACTTCTTCAGCCTTTCTATTACCATTTTTAAGCGCTTCATCGACAGGTTTTCCAGATAAGTAAAAATCTAAAAATCCTGCAGCAAAATTATCTCCTGCACCTGTTGTGTCTAGAACATTTTCTATTTTTTGAGCAGATTGATGTTTTACATCGTCTTCAAAAAAATAATATGCACCCTCAGCACCAGAGGTCATAACAATTTTTTTTCTAAAATTTTTAAAAAAAGAACTCACATCTGCCATTGAATCAGATTGTGTAAACATCTTTGCTTCATCAAAATTACAAAAAACTAAATCTACATTATTAGTTATAAAATTTTTTAATTCATCTCTGTGTCGATCAACACAAAAGGGGTCTGACAATGAAAGAGATATTTCTATGTTTTTTGATTTTGCAATATCTGAAAATTTTTTGAGTGTTTTTTTTGTTAGTTCATGATCCCAAAGATATGACTCCATGTACACATGATCAATTGAATTGAGTATATCTTCATTAACTTCGTCAGGGTTTAATTGTGATCCTATTCCGATGTGTGTAGCCATGGTTCTTTCACCATCGGGTGAAACTAAAATATTACAGCAGCCAGTTGGAAGATCTGTTTTATTGGAGACACCTTTAAACGAGATATTTTCTTTTTGTAAATCTTGAACAAAAGCATTTCCATACTCATCATCATTGACCTTGCCGTAAAAACTTGCCTCATGAGAGCTAAAGTTTAATTCATGGATAGTATTACATACTGATCCACCCGAAGTAATTAATGGATTATCGAAATTTGACCTAATTTCCTTAATTTGAGACTCCTCAATCAATGTCATAGAGCCTTTAGTTAATTTCAAATTATTGATAACACTGTCCTCTACCTGGCATATTACATCAACCAAAGCAGTTCCTACCCCTAGAATTTTTTTCACCAAATGAAAGTAAGGGATTTTAAACAGAGATCTATTAAAAAATCCTGAATTCCTTATGAAAGTTGAACATAAATGTGAATTGTTTTTGATTTGCAAAATGCGAATCAGGTCAGAATTAGGGCTATTAAAAATGGACCTAAATAGTATTTTTTAAGAGATATTCGTAGTTTTGGAAAATTTGATAAAAACCTGTGAATATTTTCAAATTACTTGTTAATTGAATCTTTAATTTCCAATTGAATTTATTGGCTTTTCAGAATTTAATACAAAATAAATTGACTAAGATTGTCTATAGATTGTATAGTCACTAGGCAATAAACACTACATCTAGTGATTATTCAAAAAAGTACACTTTAACTTGGTAGGAAGAATGGAAACAAATAACGCAGAATCACTTGAAAATTCAACAAAAAACACAGTTATAAATAAGCAAAACGAAGAAATAAACTTGCTAAGTCTCAGTGTTGTAAGGCGTGATGGATCGATAACACCTTTTAAATCTGACAAAATTGCAAATGCTATAAGAAAAGCATTTTTGGCACAAACTGATCTTCGTGATAGCAAACAAATTGACAAAAATGTTTCAGTGTTAACTGAAACAGTCACCGCAGCTCTAACTAGACGTATTGCAAACGGTGATATGATTCATATCGAGGATATCCAAGACCAAGTGGAATTAGCCCTCATGAGAGGTGAACATCATAAAGTAGCTCGCGCCTATGTACTCTACAGAGAACAAAGAGCTAACCAACGTTATAAGACTGCTCAACTGAATGAACAAATTGGTGCCAAAGTATCCACAATGGCTGTTACCAAAAGAGATGGTAACAAAGAGGATATCTCTTTAGAAAAAATTACAAATCGCATTTCTATTTTGTCAAACGGTTTAGAGATAGATCCTATTACAATTGCTCAAAAGGCAATTCAAGGTCTTTACGATGGTATCACAACAAATGAAATTGACACTTACCTAGCTGAAACAGCTGCTGCTCTGACAGTAGAACATCCCGATTACTCATATCTAGCTGGGAGGATTAAAGCTAATGCTCTACATAAAGAAACACCAGGTTTTATTATTGCAACAAAAAATCTTTATGAGGATGGTTTATTGCGCGATGAATATTATGAAAAAGTAAAAGCTAACGCTGAAGAGATTGAAAAAATTATTGACTACGATCGTGATTATTACTTTGATTATTTTGCATTGACTACTTTGTTCAGAGCTTATCTTTTACAATCAAACAATAAAACAGCAGAAAGACCTCAGGATTTATGGATGAGAGTCGCTTTATGTGTGTCCGGAGATAAGTTTGATTTTTATCAGGTTAAGAAAACTTATGACAGCCTATCTCAGGGTTTCTACACACACGCAACCCCCACTCTATTTAATAGTGGTTTAAAGATGCAACAATTGTCGTCCTGTTTTCTAATTGGAATGGAAGATGACTCTATCGAAGGAATTTTTAATACTGTAAAAGACTGCGCTTTAATTTCAAAAACCGCTGGTGGCATTGGTCTTCATGCTCATAACATTAGAGGTGGCGGTAGCCGTATTAAGTCAACCAATGGCAAGTCTAATGGATTGATACCTTTCCTTAAAATTTTTAATGAAACAGCAAGGTCTGTTGATCAGGGTGGAGGTAAAAGAAAGGGTTCTTTTGCTGTCTATTTGGAGCCATGGCATGCGGATATTGAAGCTTTTTTAGAGCTTAGAAAAAATACGGGAGCTGAAGAATTTAGAGCCAGAGACTTATTCTATGCCTTATGGATCCCTGATTTATTTATGGAAAGAGTCGAAGAAGATGCCGATTGGACTCTAATGAGTGAACACGAATGCCCTGGCTTATCGGATAGATATGGCAAGGAGTTTGTTGATCTTTATACAAAATATGAAAATGAAATGCCTGACTTAAAAAGAATAAAGGCAAGAGCTTTAATGTCTAAAATAATCGAAGCCCAAATTGAAACTGGTCAGCCATACATGCTTTACAAAGATGCTGTTAATAATAAGTCTAACCAAAAAAATATTGGTGTCATTAAATCTTCTAATCTCTGTGCAGAGATAGTGGAGTATTCTGAAAAAGATGAAACTGCTGTTTGTAACCTTGCGTCAATTGCATTGCCAAAATTTGTAACTGATGAAAGTAAATTTGATTATCAAAACTTATATCAAGTTGCAAAACTGGCGACTAAGAATTTAGATCAAGTTATTGATATAAATTTCTATCCTACTAATAAAACTGAAAACTCAAATAGTCGTCACCGTCCTATCGGTCTCGGTATACAGGGTTTAGCAGATGTTTATTTTAAAATGAATATCCCTTATGACTCTGTTCAAGCGCAAATAATTAATAAACAAATTTTTGAGACAATTTATTTTGGAGCTTTAGAAGCATCAATGGAACTTGCTACTGATAAAGGGCCTTACTCTACTTTTAAAGGATCCCCTCTATCTGAAGGGAAATTCCAATTTGATCTTTGGGGTGTGAAACCGTCAAGTATGTGGGACTGGAAGGGATTAATGGAGAAAATCCAAAAGCATGGTGTTCGAAACTCTTTGACCACTGCATGTATGCCGACAGCCTCCACTGGTATTATCCTAGGAAATACTGAAACGTTCCAAGTACAAACATCAAACATTTATAAAAGACAAACTCTCTCAGGTGAATTTTTATTAGTAAATCGTCACCTTGTTAAAGAACTTATGAAAAGAAACTTATGGAGCAAAGAATTACGTGATCAAATTATTTTGGAAAATGGCTCTGTACAAAATATTGAAGGATTTCCTGAAGACTTAAAAGATGTTTATAAAACTGTTTGGGAAACATCTCAAAAAACAGTTATAGATATGGCAGCTGATAGAGCGCCATTTATTGACCAAACCCAATCCATGAACTTATGGTTGGCAACACCTACTTTTGGAAAAGTAAACTCCATGCACATGTATGCTTGGAAAAAAGGCTTAAAAACAGGCATGTATTACCTGCGAAGCCGATCAGCCGTAGACGCAGTTAAAGTAACAGTGTCTTCTGAAAAAAAAGCAAAAGAGTCTTATGTCAAAGAGGCGCAATCTAATGAACCGGAAGATTGTGTAACATGTAGTGCGTAAGATTTTCAATCAATTTAATTTAAGGAGCAAGTCATGATATCTAAAGGATGCAAATCAATTTTCCCTATTCAACACCAAGAAATTTTTGATCGTTACAAGCAACACGTTCAAGCATTTTGGACGCCTGAGGAGGTGTCTCTTCAAGATGATTTAAGAGATCTAAAAACTCTAGGAGAAGGAGAAATACATTTTATCAAACATGTGCTTGCATTTTTTGCAAATTCAGAGGCAATGATAAATGAAAATCTAGCATCCAGATTTTATAATGAGATTTTAATTCCTGAGTCTCGATTGTTTATCACCATGCAAATGCTAAATGAGTCTATTCACGCAGAAATGTATGGTTTACAAATTGAAGCTTATGTAGAGGACCCATCAGAAAAAGATAAGCTATTTTCTGCTATTCAAAACGTTCCTTGTATTAATAAAAAAGCACAGTGGGTTTCAAAATGGCTGAATGGAAATCAAAATTTATTAACACGCTTAATCGCCTTTGGTTTAGTTGAAGGATTATTTTTTGCTGGATCCTTTTGTGCCATTTATTATTTTAGAAAAAGAGGTTTACTTCCAGGCTTAGCCTTATCAAATGACTGGATAGCTAGAGATGAAGGAATGCACTTTAGTTTCTCAGCTTTGATGTTTAAAACATTAAGTGAAAAGTTTAATAAAGGAACCTTGTCAGATGAAGATATTAAATCAATGGATTTAATACCTGGTCCTGTCGCACAGTCTGAGTTCGAAGAAATAGTCAGAGAAGCGGTAGAGTTTGAAAAAGAGTTTGTTACTGACGCACTTCCTGTTGATCTCATTGGTATGAACAAGGAAATGATGTGTATGTATATTGAAGCTGTTTCAGATCGAATTGCTGATCTTTTTGGATTTGAAAGGGTATTTAATACCGAAAATCCATTTGATTTCATGAGAGCTCTTGATGTTCAAAACGTGACTAATTTCTTCGAAAAAAGGGTGTCTGAATACCAGCGTCCAACAGATCGTTCTTTGTCTTTTGACGAGTCTTTCTAAGTGGAAGTCAAAATTTATAGTAAAGACAACTGTATTTTTTGCACTAAAGCCAAGGCAGTTTTATCCTCACATAACCCCCAAGTATTAATGCTTGATGAGGATTACAGCCGTGATCAGTTTTTTGAAATATTTCCAACTGCCAAAACGTTTCCCCAAATCATAATCAACGGTGAAAAAATTGGTGGCTACCATGAGCTAGAACGTTGGATGGCATTTAATAAACCTGACGATGATTTTTAGTTTTAATTAGTGAGCTAATCCCCAGTTCAAGCCGCCACCGAAGTCAACTTTTATAGGAGTTTTAAAAGATTTATATTTTTGATGTGATGTTTCCATCAATTTAGTTATTTGTGGAATAATATCTTTTTCTTTTTTATGAATTTCAAATAAAAGCTCGTCATGAACTTGAGATGTCATTTTAGATTTACATTTATTTTTCTCTAAATAGCTATGAATGTCCAACATTGCAATTTTAATTAACTCAGATGCTGTGCCTTGAATAGGCGCATTGATAGCTTGTCTTTCTGCAAAAGATCGGAGCATAAAATTTTTAGCATTGATGTCTTTAATGTGAGATTTTCTTCCAAAAAGGTTTTCAACGTAGCCTAGTTTTTTTGCTTTATCGGTAGTTGATTTCATAAAGTCACTAATGTTTGGAAATTTTTTAAAATAGTTATCTATAAAAAGCTTTGCTTCAGCATTGCTAACACCTAACTGTTTAGCTAAACCATATTGGCTAATTCCATAGATTATTCCAAAATTAATAATCTTGGCCATTCTTCGATCATTAGCATTAATTGTTTTTTTGTTAAAAACTAATTGGCCTGTACTTTGATGAATATCTTGATCATCTTGGAAAGCTTTTAATAAATTAGGGTCTTCACACGCTTCACAAAGCACACGAAGCTCGATTTGGGAGTAATCGAAGCTATATAACTCATGATCTTTTTCTGCAATAAATGCTGTTCTAATTTTCTTTCCGATCTCAGTTCTAATAGGGATATTTTGTAAATTAGGTTCAGATGAACTTAATCTGCCCGTAATAGTAGCTGCAATATTAAATGTGCTATGAACTCGATCGTTATTATCAGCATGTTCAGCTAAAGAAGATGTATAGGTCGACACGAGCTTGGAGTATTGACGCCATTGTAGAATATGTGAGGCAATCTCTACTCCCTCAGTTTCTAATTGTTCTAAGACTTTTACATTAGTTTGAAAATCTCCTGCTTTTGTTTTTTTTGTTACCTTCACATCAAGTTTCTTGAAGATTTCGGTAAGTTGCTTTGGCGAACCAATATTGAACTCCTCACCTGCGATTTTGAAAATTTTCTGTTCAATTTTTTCAATTTCTTTATTTAGATCTTTTTCCAGTTTTGTTAAAAATTTAAGATCAATCTTACAACCATTGTTTTCAACTTGTTGAAGGACTAAGCTTAATTTTTTATCGATATCAAAATATATATAACTATCTGGGGCATCTAATATTTGATCGTGTAATGTCTCATATAATTTATAAGTGGCATAAGCATCATGAGCAGCGTAATTTGTTGCAGACTGTAAAGGCACTTCAGAAAAATCTTTATAATTTCTTTTAGACTCATTTTTGATGACATCTTTAAATTTTTCTTTTTCTTCTCCAAAATAATAATAATACAAATCCTCAAGATTATGTTTTGTTAAACCGTTATTGACAAAAAAAGACATTAATAAGGTATCTTGAAAAGAAATAGTATTTACATTAAAGCGTTTTAAAATAACACTATCGTATTTAGCATTATGAAAAATCTTTAAAATTGAAGGATCTTCACATAATAAATTCAGCTCTTTTAATATTTTTTTTTGATCTGTCTCAGATATTTCATTTTCAGGTGATTTAAAAGGTAGGTAATAAGCTTGCTGTGCATTAGATAATGAAATGCCAATGATATTTGCTTCATTGACGTCTAAACTATCTGTCTCTAAATCTATCGCTAAGGTTTTTTCAGATTGAAGAGACTTTAGATATTCGATTATATCTTTTGTCTTAATAAGTGATTTAAATTCTAAGTTTTTTTTGGCTGCATGCGGTTTTGTTTCATGAGCGCTATTTCTAATTAATGATTTAAATTCATATTTTTTGAAAAAGTCATTAAGTTTAGGTGAGTCTTCAAAATCTTTTAACTTTTCGATTGTTATAGGTAGTTCAAGATCATTTTTTAAAATTACTAGTTGGTGGCTTATTTTTGCTTTTTCCTCATGATCATGTATCAGATTTTTAATTCTTTCATTTGATATTTTCTCTTTATTTGCCAGAAGGCCCTCAAAAGAACCATATTCATTAATTAATTTAGAGGCTGTTTTTGGTCCGATGCCAGGGACGCCAGGAATATTATCAACACTATCGCCAATTAAAGCTTGTACATCTGTAATCTTGTCAGGGCCAACACCAAATTTTTCCATTACCTTTACTTCATCAATTTCAATATTTTTCATTGGATCCATGATGCGATTATTAGCTGATAACAGTTGAAAAAGGTCTTTGTCTGAACTAAATACTGTGGTGGGTATCTTATTGTCTTCACCATATTTAACGTAACTTGCTATAACATCATCGGCCTCAAAGTCTTTTTTTTCAATAACATCTAAACCAAACGCATCAATAGCTTCACGAATAATACTAAATTGAGGAATCAAATCTTCTGGTGCCTCGCCACGATTTGCTTTGTATTCAGGAAATAAAGTGTTTCGAAAAGTATTTCTTCCTGCATCAAGAATGATTAGTATTTTGTCATTTGGATGCTCTTCAATAAGTCTAAGCATCATATTGCAAAACCCATAAACTGCATTTGTGGGGATGCCCTTAGAATTATTCATTGGGGGTAAGGCGTAATAAGCTCGGAAAATATATCCTGAACCATCAACAAGTATTAGTCTTGGCTTAGACATTTAAGCAGAATAACAAAGAAAGTAGTGAGTTTCTATTCTTTAGGTGCGTGCTTATTTAAAATTCTTTGAAGAGTTCTTCTGTGCATTTTTAGTCTTCTAGCAGTTTCAGATACATTACGGTTGCATTGTGTAAAAACTCTTTGAATATGTTCCCATCTTATCCTGTCAGCAGACATTGGGTTCTCAGGTGGTGGGGGCAAAGATGTAGCAGTGGCAGACATTAATGATTTTTCGATATCATCAATGTTTGCAGGTTTGGTTAAGTAATCATCAGCACCCAATTTAACGGAGGATACAGCTGTAGCTATGTTGCCATAACTTGTCAACATTACTGTTCTACATTCTGGGTTTTGCTCCTTGATCACCTTAATAACATCGAGTCCTGAACCATCACCTAGACGAAGATCAACTATGGCATAATTAAAATTATTTCCAGCTAAAACATCTAAAGCCTCTTTTTTTGAAGCTGCTGCTGTTACTGTGAAATCTTTACGTTGAAACGAAGTGGTTAAACGCTCACGAAAGGGTTTATCATCCTCAATAATAAAAAGTGTTTTATCTTTGACTAATGTATTTTGCTCTAAATCCGCCATGTTAAAGTTACTTCTGCTCCATCATTACTTTGTACTAATATTTCACCATTTAGATTTTCAATCATTTGTTTTGTTATGAATAGGCCAAGGCCCATATTTACCCCTTTTTCAGGTCTGCTAGAATAGAATGGTTTTCCAAAATTAGCTATAAACTTCTTATCAAAACCGGGACCATCATCTCTGATTTTAATTGAATAAGAATTTTTCGATGTCTCTGAGATTACTAATATTTGTCTATACGCGAAGCTTATGGCATTTTTTATAATATTATTCATCGCTATGTTCAGTTCGGGTGTGATTTTAATGTTAATATTTTTAGAATTTTCATCAGATCTATAATCTAATTTCACAGCTCGATAGTTATTTGAAAATTGATCACATAAAGATTGCACATAGGCATCTAATGACATATTTGTAATTTCAGAAGAGAGTTCTTTTGACTCTGGGTTTGTTGAGAGCTCTTTTAGTATTTCCTTACACCTGTCTAACTCTAATAATAGAGTTTTAATATCTTTCCCGTAATCATCTTTTAATTTTTGATCTTTTTTTAAATCATCAACAATTAAATTTATGGTATTCAGTGGTGTGCCTAATTCATGAACAGCTGCGGCTGCTAAACCTCCAACTTTTAAAAGCTCTTTTTCATTTTGAAGTTGTTTACTAGCTAACTCATATGCTTTTTGGGTGCTTTTGTAATTTAGTGAAAAGTAATAAAGATAAAAAACTAAAAAAATACTACTTATGAATAAAGAAATCATAATAGCTAGGCTGTATGTAAAATTAATATTAGGATGCACAGACAAAGGAAGATTAATATAAAAGTTAAATATCAAAGCAAAACAAACTAATGCTAAACTTAAGATAATTATTATTCTTTCTATCGTGAGATATGATGCTGCAATAGCAATAGGAGCTAAGATAATAAATATAAAAGGATTAGTGTGTCCACCATTTAAAGCAATCAAACTTGAAATTTGAACAATATCAAAACATAAAAATAAGAAGACTTGATTTTCAGAAATAATTTTATCTCCTTTATTTAAATAAAATCCTAAGAGAATACTAGCCATTAAGATAAAAGCTATTATCCAAGAGCTCATTGCTACTGTCTTAGAAATTTCGAAAAAATACTGTGTTATAAATAAAGTGGCGGCCTGACCTCCAAAAGCAATTGCACGTATAATTAAAAAATCTGAGGAATTAACAAAGAGAAAATTTTTTTGGTTGTTCAACTAAATATCTAAATTTGCTACTTTGACTGAATTATCTTGAATAAAGTTTTTTCTATCAGTCACATCATCACCCATCAGCATGATCAACTGTCTTTCAGCATTGATTTGGTCTTCGAGCTTAACTTGAAGCAATTTCCTATTAGTTCGATCCAATGTTGTTTCCCACAATTGATCAGGATTCATTTCACCTAAACCTTTATAACGGCTAATTGATTGGCCTTTTTTACTCATTTCAAAAAGAGTAGTAAAAAATTCAACAAGTCCATTACAAATAAAGTTTTCTTTTGAAGAAAGTTTAGAAATACCAAAGTAAGTATCTGTAGATTTTGCAAAACCCATTTTATTATAAAGAGATATGCTGTCTGAAGAAATAAACTCTCTTAAATGTAATAATTTATCCAGAGCGACCTTTATAATTTTATTATAACCCTCTTTTTCTTGTAAAAAAACTAGTTCATTACTAATCATACTTTGAAATGTAAATTTAATATTTTCTGATTTATAAACTTGATTTAAATTAGATAAGAAAATTTTAAATTGTGACTTTTCTATCTTATTTGGATGAAAATCCTGAAAAAATAAGCCTGTATTTAGAATTTGATCAAAAAACTTTGCATCTAAATATGTAAGATCTAAATTTTGATAAGCAGAATTTGCACGAGAAGCTAAATCTATTAATTCGTTTAGCTGTTCCTCTTTTAGCTGAATTTTTTTCTTTTTATTGTAAATGTTGAAATCGAGATCATCCTTATTATTTAACAATAAAAACTTTGTTAATTCTCTATCATCTAACAAGTAATTTTCAGCATTTCCTTTTTTTACTTTATATAGAGGTGGCTGAGCAATATATAAACGACCTGTGGTTATAATATCTCTCATGAATTGATAGAAAAATGTGAGTAGCAGTGTTCTTATGTGGCTTCCATCAACATCAGCGTCTGTCATGATAACAATTTTATGATATCGCATTGATTCAGGATTGAAATAATCAGAAGGATTGTATTCTTTATCTTTTGGTGGATTACCATATCCAGCACCGATGGCTGTTATAAGTGCAGAGATTTCATTATTTTCTAAAATTTTATGAGGATTTGCTTTAATTACATTTAATATTTTACCTCTTAGTGGAAGTATAGCCTGAGTGACCCTATCACGGCCTTGCTTGGCTGAGCCTCCAGCTGAGTCACCCTCAACTATAAATAATTCTGAATTTGATGGATCTTTTTCTTGGCAATCAGCTAATTTTCCCGGAAGTGATGATGTCTCTAATACATTTTTTCTTCTTGTAAGTTCTCTTGCTTTTCTTGCTGCCTCTCTGGCACTTGCTGCCTCAATAATTTTTGAAACTAACTTTTTTGCCTCTCCAGGAGTTTGCTCTAACCAAGCGCTTAATTGTTCAGATATTATTTTCTCAACAACTGGTCTTACCTCAGAGGACACCAGCTTATCTTTGGTTTGGGATGAAAACTTAGGGTCTGGAACCTTTACAGATAGCACGCATGTCATGCCCTCTCTAGCATCATCTCCTGAAATAGTGATATTGCCTTTTTTAGCAACTGCAACTGTATTTGAGTATCCAACTAATGAGCGTGTTAGTGCTGATCGAAAACCCTGTAAATGTGTTCCTCCATCTCCTTGAGGAATGTTATTAGTAAAGCAAAGCATATTTTCATTGTATCCATCATTCCATTGTAAAGCGCCTTCAACTTTAATTCCATTTGACTCGCCATTAAAAGGTATAATTTTATTTAAAGTTGATTTCCTTGAATTAAGAAATTGCACATATGCCGTTAAACCTCCTTGATAATAGAATTCAATAGGTTCTACTTTTGATGTGCGCATATCAGATAATGTAATTCGCACGTTAGAGTTTAGAAAAGCTAACTGGCGAACTCTATTTTCTAATGTTTTAAGAATAAGAGTTGTATTGGAAAAAATTTTTTTTGATGGCCAAAATTGGACAGTTGTTCCAGTTCTCTCCGTCTTTTTCATTGAACCGATCTCTTTTAATTTTTTTGTTGTAACACCATCTTTAAATTCCATTGTATGAATTTTGCCATTTCTGCGAATTGTTAAAGATAGTCTTTCTGATAAGGCATTCACAACAGAAACACCAACCCCATGAAGACCACCGGAGATTTTATAGCTATTTTGGTCAAATTTACCACCTGCATGTAGTTGGGTCATGATTACCTCAGCTGCTGGGACTTTTTCAGTTTTGTGCTGGTCAACTGGAATACCTCTACCATTGTCTGATATTGTAGCTGACCCATCTTTATTAATTATTAATTGAATACTGTCACAATAACCTCCTAAAGCCTCGTCAATAGAGTTATCAAGTACCTCGTAAACCATGTGATGCAAACCTGTGCCATCATCGGTATCACCAATGTACATACCTGGTCTTTTTCTGACTGCCTCTAAGCCTTTTAAAACTTTTATCGAGGATGCTGTATATTGATCTGTCATTAAAATATTTCTTTAATATCTAAGTTATCTATATTCCCTTGAAGTGTGAAGTTATCAGTGGTTGAAAAGAAAGTCTGAAATTTATTTTCTGCACAGTATTGAATAACTTTGTCAACATTCATCATATCAAAGTTATCAAATATTTCATCAATTAAAAAAATAGAAATCTTGTTACGATTTAGAAATTTTGCACAACTAAGAAGAAGGCTTAATATTAACATTTTAGATTGAGCTGAAGATAGCTGAGAAATATTTTTTTGATTGTGTGAAATTTCAAAAACTGATTTTTTTGGATCATGTTGTGATTGAAGTTTATGATCATTTGGCCATTGATTCTCATCAGAGAGATCTTTTTGAAATTTTTCTAAAAAACTCTCTGTCTCTATAAGGCCAAAACTTGGCTTAATTTCAAAGTCAAAAAATAGTTTATTGTTACTTGATAGGAAATTTTGGTATTCAGAAAGGAATTTTTTTTTAATCTCAATAATTACTCTGCCTATGTCAATCAGTTGTTTATCCAGTGAAACTAGCCATGAAATATCTTGAGAAGATTGTAATATTCTTCTTTTTTCTCTTCTTAAAATTGTATATTTGCTTAGAAAACCAAATAACTTTGAATCAAAATAACAAATAATTCGATTTATAGTATTTCTTTGATACTGGGCATCCTTGATAAAATAAACTTTATCTGTTTCTGTTAGCCAAAATAATTGAAAAATATCTAAAAGTTTTTGCTGTTGTATTTTTTTATCGTTTAAAAAATATTGTTTTGTCCATCTTTCATCTTTATTACTCAATATAATAGTTAAATGATTTTCTAAATCCTCGTGTATAAAATCAAAGGTCATAGAAGCTTCTAACTTTTCCTGTTTTTTAAAAATAAAATTTTGTATCACGTCTTTTCTAAAACCTGTGCCAGGACTTAAAAAACTTATAGACTCTAATAGGTTTGTTTTGCCAACAGCATTCTTTCCTTTAAACAAAGTATGATCAAAGTTAAAAATTTCTTTTTTGTTGATGAAATTTCTATAGTTCGATAGCTGTATACCCTTTAATGGTGGGGGCAATTAAACTCTCATAGGCATTAAAATAAATAAACTTGTTGTATCTTTAGGGTCCTTTACTATTACTGGTGATGATTGATTTAGTAACTCTAAAATCAAAGTGTCTCCTTCAACAACATCTTGTAAATCCAATATATATTTTGAATTAAAAAGTATTTCAAGACCATCTGCAGCGTAATTTGCTGCAACCTCTTCATCGCCTTTGTTACTGTCAGTGCTTGTGGCCATTATCTTGATGCTATTATTTTCAAATTGTAACTTAACTGTTGGTGTTTTGTCTTGATTCACAGTTGAAACCCTATCAACGGCATTAAAAAAAGGCTCTGCCTCAACTTGTAATAATTTGTCATTGGATACAGGTATAACTTTTTCATAATCTGGAAATGTTCCATCTATTAGTTTACTTATTATAATGAAATTATCTGCTTCTAGACTCACTTGAGTATCAGTACATATTATTTTAACCTTACCCTCAAAATCACCTAAAATGCGGTCTAATTGAAGTATAAATTTTCTTGGGAGTATAATTCCAGATATATTTATGACATTTGTTAAATCTAGCTCTGTTTTAGCAAGTCTATGGCCGTCAGTAGCAACACACCTCAAAGTTGACTTTGGTCCGTTAGTGATAGTATGGAAGTATATACCATTTAGGTAGTATCTCGTCTCCTCAGCAGATATAGCAAATTTAGTTTTATTAAAAAGTCTTTTAATCTGCGAGATTGTTAGTTCGAATGAGTTTGTTTGTTCTAAAGGAACAAATTTTGGGAATTCATCTGCTGTCAATGCATTTAATTCAAAGACTGAGTTATCAGAATTTATTATTAATCTATTTCCCTCTAATTTACATTTTACAATAGAGTTTTTTTTTGTCTTGCGAATTATATCAGTTAATATTCTTGAGTTTACAGTTGCTTCGCCATTTTTTGAAGAATCGGTTGATACGAATTCTCTGATGGAAATATCCATATCTGTCGATCTAATCTCTATTTGGTTATTATCACATTTTATATAAATGTTAGAAAGAATTGGAATTGTAGATCTACTGTCAACAATTGAACTAACGTGAGTTAAGACTCTTAAAAAAGCCTCTCGACTTACTCTAAAATCCATTTAAGAAGTTTGCAATATTCTAGTCAAAAGTTCAATATCTTCTGCTAGGTTAGGATCATTTACCATAATTTCTTCGATAGTTTTAATAGCATGAATAACAGTGGTATGATCTCTGCCACCAAATTTTCTACCAATTTCAGGTAAAGATCTTGTGGTAATTGACTTAGCTAAATACATTGCAACTTGTCTTGGACGCGCCACAGACCTTGATCTTCTCGGTGAATGCATATCTGAAAGTTTGATATTGTAATGCTCAACAACTTTCTTTTGAATCTCATCAATAGTAATTTTTCTTGAATTAGTCCTGAGTAAATCTTTTAAAACATCTTTTACGAGGTCAACAGATATTTCTGAGTCCTGAATTGAAGCATGAACTGCTAATCTATTCAAGGCGCCTTCCATTTCTCTGACATTATTTGTGATCTTATTTGCTAAAAATTCCATTACTTCTTGTTTTAGTTTAAGGGATTTTTGTTCAGCTTTAGCCTGCAGAATACCTAATCGTAATTCATAAGTTAAGGGATGTATATCCGCTACTAATCCCCAGCCTAATCTGGACTTTAATCTGTCCTCTAATCCATCAAGGTCAGCAGGGGATTTATCAGCTGAGATGATAATTTGTCTTTTTTTGTCGATTAAAGTATTGAAAGTATGAAAGAACTCTTCCTGTGTGTTATCTTTACCAATAATAAATTGCACATCATCGATCATTAGAACATCTACTGATCTAAATTGTTCTTTAAAACTCATAATATTTTTAAATCTCAAAGCTTTAATAAACTGATACATAAATTTTTCAGCTGTTAAATAAACAACATTTTTTTTGGGATTTCTTTTTTTAATATTCCATGCAACAGCATGCATTAAGTGTGTTTTTCCTAATCCAACACCACCATACAAAAACAATGGATTAAAGCTTACGACTTCTGATTGTGCTACACGTTGGGCTGCTGCGTACGCCAACTCATTGGGTTTACCAACGATAAAATTATCAAAAGTAAATTTTGGATCTAATGGTGCAGAAATATCGTCATAATATGTGTCTTCATCATCATCTTTATCTTCATAAATGACTTCTGTGCCAGGAATAATTCGATTATTATTTTCTTTGACGAGTATAGCCAATTTATCGATGCTATGACCTTGATCCATATAAGCTTTTTTGATAACAGAAGCATAATTTTTGATTATCCAATCACGAAGAAATCTCGTTGGAACTGAAAGGGTGAGAGAGGTATCAATATGTGACTCGAAATAGATTGGCTTAATCCAATTTTGGAAGGTATCTTTATCAAGTGATTTTTTTAGTTCAGATGTGATCTTCGGCCAGGACACATCTATGCCACCTTGATGCTTTTCGTCTTCCACTAACTTAATTCCTTCCTCTAAAAGATGCGCTATTTAAGCATGAAAAGTTAAAAAAGAAGAATAAAAAAAAATGTTTTTTTTAAAAAAAATTGCTTGAAAAAAAAAATTATTTTGAAATTGCAGTTATATCTTTTTGTAGTTTTGAGATAGTTCTAGATGCCTTATTAAGGTGCATAATTTTCTTTTTAGTAGATTTATGCAATACAGACATAACTACTTTTAGTTTCACCATTGATTCCTCTACCTTTTTATCTTTGATGAGTTTATCAATTGCCTTTAGTTGGGTTGAAACATTTGATTTTACAGCTTTGTTAACTGTTTTTTTTCTATCAGACTGTCGAAGTCTTTTTTTTGCTGATTTATGTTGTGGCATATAAAAATATTATTAACAGGTTGTTCGTCTAAAAGCGTTAGTAACTTATACACATTTTTTTATTTTTGTAAAGCAGGTGAAAAAAAAGTTGAACGCCCATTTTGGATGATTTTTTTTACCTTATAGGTCTTTTTTTTGTATATAACATGTTTCTTTTGATAAACCTTAAATAAGCTTTGAAAACTTCCGAGGGTTCCATCTGGGGATTTATAATCATTTATTGAAGAGCCACCATTTTTTAAAGATAATTTCAATACAAATTTACAAGAGCTTAATAACTTAGATATTTCAGCTTTTTTAAGTGTGTGTGTAAGTCTTTGAGGATTTAACCTTGAGTGAAAAAGAGCCTCATTAGCGTATATGTTTCCAATACCCACTATTAAACTTTGATCTAGGAGAGCTTGTTTCAAAGAAATTTTTTTCTTTATAAGTATATTGTATATCTTATTTAAATTAACCTTATTAATTAGTAAATCAGTGCCGTAGTTATTAAAAAAAAATTTAACTTCTTTTGAATCTTTAAGTCTAAAAAACATGCCAAACCTACGAGGATCATTAAAAATAATTTTAAATTCGTTAAATTGCAGAACAACATGATCATGTTTTTCTTTTTTATAATTCTCGTTTAAATAAAACTTTAATCGACCGCTCATTCCCAAATGAATAATTATGTAATTATCATTTTCTAATCCTATGATTATATATTTTGCAAAACGTTTAACAGATATAATTTTTTTCTGTGATATTTGCTCAAGATCTTGAAAGTTTAAATTTTTCCTTAGTTTTTTTTGTGACCTATTGATAGAAATAATTTTTTTTCCTTTAACTTTTGACTTTAAATATCTTATTGTGGTTTCTACTTCAGGTAATTCAGGCATGATAACTAAAAATAATTCAAATCATTATAATATTACAGATATTTTTGAAAATGTATCTCATGCAAAATATGACTTAATGAACGATATTATGAGTTTTGGCATACATAGACTTTGGAAAAAATATTTTGTTGATCTTGTATTATCAAAACATACTGACAATGAGAAAATTTTAGACATTGCAAGTGGCAGTGGGGATATTTTTAATTTGCTTCCTATTTCAAAAAATCTTTATGCTTTAGACCCCGTTTCTGAAATGCATAATATATCTAGAAAAAAAAATAGTTCTAAAATAATTAATTACGAAGTTGGTTATGCAGAAAATTTGCCGTATAAGAAAAATTTTTTTCAAATTATAACATGTACTTACGGTGTAAGAAATTTTAAAAAACGAAAAAATGGTTTTTCTGAGATTTATAGATGTCTTAAAAAAAATGGTTATTTTTTTATTATGGAATTTGGTATTCCAAAAAGAGATTTATTAAAAAATCCATACAAAAAATTTTTAAAATATGTTTTACCTTTTACCGGTAGCATTATCTCCAATGATAGACATAGTTATAAATACTTAGCTGACAGTATTATTTCTTTTCCTAATCAAAATAACCTTCTTAAAGAACTGATAAATACAGGTTTTTCTCATATTAAAACTATTGATTTCATTTCTGGAGCTAACAGCATATATATAGTGCAGAAAAAATGAAAATTTTAATAATAATAACAGGGAGTGTTGGCTGTTATAAATCTTTAGATCTAATTCGTGAGTGCCAAAAAAAAGCTATTGAATATGAAGTTATTGCAACAAAAAACACTTATGAGTTTATTTCTAAACTACTACTTGAAACAATTTCCAATAAGCCAGTGTATTCAGAGCTCTTTGATTTGGATATGGAAAAAAAAATTGGTCACATAAAATTAGCACGAGATAATACTCATATTATTGTTTACCCTGCGACAGCTAATATAATTTCAAAATTTGCAAAAGGTTTTTGTGATGACCTAGCTCTAACATGTATGATAGCTGCAAACAAACCTATATATTTTGCACCTGCAATGAATAAAGAAATGTGGGCTAATCAAATTATTCAAGACAATGTGGACTATTTAAGAAAAATTGGTCATCATTTTATTGGCCCAGATGATGGATCTTTAGCTTGTGGTGAATATGGTAGTGGTCGATTAGTTGATCCTAGTGAAATCATTAGTCAACTTAAGTAATTGAAACACGCATTAATAACTATTGGGTGCACTCGAGAGTATATAGATCCAGTAAGATATATATCAAATGAGTCATCAGGTCGGCAAGGCATAGCTTTAATAAAAAGCCTATTAAAATTTAATTATAAAGTTATTTGTTTACACGGATATCTTCAAACAAAACAAATAGTCTCAAAAAATGTTAAGTTTATCTTCACTCCTACAGCAGATGAAATGTTAAGAGAAGCAAAAAAATATAAGTCTATCGACTTAGGAATTTTTAATGCTGCGGTAAGTGATTATAAAGCTAAAAAATATAATAAACTGAAAATTAAGAAAAAAAATGGACTGTCTTTAAAATTAACCAATAACCCTGATATTTTAAGATCAATGTCATTTGGTAAATATAAACCTAAAGTTACAGTCGGATTTGCTTATGAAACAAATGATGTATTTAAAAATGCAAAAAAAAAATTGCTTTCCAAAAATTGTGATTATCTAGTTTTGAACTTTCCAACAGCAGAAGATAAAATTTTTAATTCAAAATACAATAATGGTATTTTAATTGGAAGATCAGGTGACTTTTTAAATTTAGGAAATGTAACTAAAACAATTTTTGCAAATAAAATTGTTAAATACATTAGCAATAGAAAGAATTAGGATGGTTTATATAAAAGTAAAAAAGATAAATGATAACGTTACTCTTCCAACTTATGAGACATCATCTAGTGCCGGAATGGATATTAGAGCATACTTACCTAATGGAAAAGTTAGCATACTACCAAAAGAAACAAAACTAATTGGAACTGGATTATTTTTTGAAATTCCAAATGGATTAGAAGTTCAAATTAGACCTCGAAGTGGACTGGCTGTGAAAAACTTTATTACTGTTCTTAACAGCCCAGGAACTATAGATGCTGACTATCGAGGTGAAATAAAAGTGATTTTAATAAATCATGGATCAAAAATGTTTGAAATTGAAGATAAAATGAGGATTGCACAAATGGTTGTGTCAAAATATGAAAAGGTTAATTTTGAACTAGTAAGTCATTTAAGTGAAAGCGAGAGGGGTAGTGGTGGTTTTGGATCAACAGGAACAAAGTGAAAAACTGATTGAAGAGTTTGGAAGACAAATTTTAGTTCCTGGGATAAATGAAGAGGGGCAACTAAATATCTCTAAGAAAAAAATTTGTATAATTGGCTTAGGTGCTCTGGGAACTGTTGCTTCACAATATCTTGTTCGAGCTGGGATTGGTGAGATACACCTTATTGATTATGATATTATCGAGAAGTCAAATTTACATCGTCAAATTAATTATGATAAAGATGATGTTGGTAAATCTAAATCAAACACTTCAAAACATAAACTAAATAATATAAATGACTCAACAATAATAAAAGAGCATTCTTTAAATTTTGAGTCTTTCATAAAAAAAAATCCAAATAATAATTTTGATTTAATATTTGATTGCACGGATAATCATCAGAATAAAATTTTTTCTTCAAAATATTCTAGAGCAAATAAAATCTCATTTGTATCCATATCAATTAACTCTTCAGAGGGTATATACTTTGCACAAAACAATGAAGAAAATAATCCATTATGTTTTGAGTGCCTATTTCCTAAAGTTGATCAGAATCACCGTTGTCTTAACAGCGCAATGATAGGTCCAGTTGCAGGATTTGTTACTAGTTTTGCTTGTATGAAAATTATATTTGCCCTTGCAAAAATTAAAACTCAACTGAAAAGTGAAATCAATTTGATAGACCTTTTGACTTCGGACATAAACAAACTACAATTAACAAATAAAGATTGTCCTCATTAATATGAATACATTTACACCTCAATCTAGTTATAGTTACGAAGAAATAATTGAATGTGGTAAAGGAAATTTATTTGGAAAAGGAAATGCTCAACTACCAGCACCTCCTATGCTTATGTTTGATCGCATTACTAATGTTAATAAAGATGGTGGAGTACATGGGAAAGGAGAAATAACTGCTGAACTGGATATAAATGAGGATTTATGGTTCTTTAAATGTCATTTCTTGGGTGATCCAATTATGCCCGGATGTTTGGGTCTTGACGCTTTATGGCAAATGTTGGGTTTTTATCTAGGTTGGCTTGGGTATCCTGGGAAAGGTCGTGCTTTGGGTGTTGGGGAAATAAAATTTGTTGAAGAAATTAAACCGGACAAAGAATTAATAAAATATAAAGTTAGTTTAAAAAAATCTTTAAATAAAAAAGGGTTATCAATTGGGTATGGAGATGGGCAGATAATTCACAAAGAAAAAATAATTTACCATGCCAATGATTTAAGAGTGGGTTTATTCAATGAGTGATAAAAGAGTTGTCGTTACTGGATACGGTATTGTTTCTTGTATAGGAGATAATAAAAAAGAAGTTTTACAGAGCTTAAGAGATGTGAAATCTGGGATTAGTCATTGCAAGGAATATGAAGAACTTGGAATGAGAAGTCATGTACATGGAAAACCTAAAATAAATATTGAAGAAAATGTAGATCGAAAAATTTTGCGTTTTATGGGGGAAGGCGCAGCTTACAATTATATTGCAATGAAAGAGGCAATTGAACATTCAGGTCTTGATGAGGGACTTATATCTAATGTTAATACTGGGTTAGTGATGGGATCAGGTGGACCTTCAACGTATCAATTGCAACAAGCATTTGACATAGCAAGAGAAAAAGGTGTTAAAAAAATTGGACCTTATATGGTAACTAGAACAATGGCATCAGGAAATTCTGCTACTTTAGCAACTCCTTTTAAAATTAAAGGTGTAAATTACTCCATTAGTTCAGCTTGTTCGACAAGTTTGCACTGCATTGGCAATGCTTATGATCTCATAAGACATGGGCAACAAGAAATTGTAT
The DNA here is from genome assembly GCA_902539635.1 of uncultured Alphaproteobacteria bacterium. GTDB lineage: Bacteria > Pseudomonadota > Alphaproteobacteria > HIMB59 > HIMB59 > HIMB59. The sequence continues at coordinate 27,225 of CACBJQ010000004.1, read as the reverse complement.
TTGCAGGTGGTGGTGAGGAAACCCATTGGACAATGTCTATTTTATTTGATGCCATGGGTGCCTTATCAAGCAAATATAATGAAACACCAGAGGTTGCCTCTCGAGCTTACGACTCTTCTAGAGATGGATTTGTCATTGGGGGAGGTGCAGGTGTTTTAGTAGTTGAGAGCCTTGATAGCGCTAAAGCTAGAGGGGCCAATATTATTGCAGAAATTCAAGGTTTTGGTCAGACTTCAGATGGATATGACATGGTTCAACCCTCTGGAGAGGGAGCAGTAAGGTGTATGCAGATGGCAACACAGGGTAGACCTGTTGATTATATCAACGCTCATGGAACATCAACACCTGTCGGAGACATGATTGAGTTAAAAGGTATTAAAGAGGTTTTTGGAGATAACATTCCTCCAACCAGCTCTACAAAGTCACTAACGGGTCATTCATTAGGAGCAACTGGTGTACAAGAAGCCGTTTACTCTCTTTTAATGATGGAAAATGATTTTATGGTTGAGTCAGCCAATATTACAGACTTAGATGAAAAGGCTGAAGGAATGAATATTCTCTTAGAGAATCAAAATGATATCAAAATCAATTCTATACTTTCGAATAGTTTCGGTTTTGGCGGAACGAATGCATCTATCTATCTAACTAGCTTTAATGAGTAAAATTTTAGAGGGCAAAAAAGGATTGGTTGTTGGTATAGCCAATGATCATTCAATTGCATGGGGTATTGCAAAGACCCTGAGTGATGAAGGTGCAAGTATGTATTTGACCTATCAGAATGACTCAATCAAAAAAAGAGTTGAGCCTCTATCTGAGAAAATTAATTGCTTAGGAATTATGCCTTGTGACGTATCTGAAACATCTTCACTTGAAAATGTTTGTAATGGCATTAAAGGAAATATTGATTTTTTTGTTCACGCAGTTGCCTATTCAGATAAAAATGAACTTTCAGGTAAATATTTAAATACCACTAGAGAAAATTTTCTTAAAACGCTTCATATTTCTGCATACTCATTGACTGAAATGGTCAGGATGCTCTCGCCAAAAATGAATGATGGAGCATCAATCATGGCCCTTACTTATTATGGGTCCACAAGATACATGCAAAGTTATAATGTAATGGGTGTTGCCAAAGCTGCATTGGAAACATCAATAAAGTATCTTGCTGTTGATATGGGTGACAGAGGAATTAGAGTTAATGCAATTTCAGCTGGGCCAATGAGAACTCTAGCAGGTGCCGTTATAAACAAATCGAGAAAAATTTATAACTATACAATTGAAAATTCTCCTATTAAAAAACCATTATCATTAGAGGATATTGGTAAGTCATCTGTTTACTTGATGAGCGATCTATCTAAAGGTGTTACAGGCGAAATACTTTACGTAGATAACGGATATAACAACGTAGGAATGAGTGTTCAAGAGCTATAGTTTATAGAATCAGGGGCAAAAGCCCCTTGATTTTTGATAATTATTTAAATTGAGAAGTAACTATTTTAAACTTCTTTCATGCTAAGCTTTACTTTACCCGCACGATCTACATCAAGTACTTTGACTTGAACTTCTTGACCCTCAGATAAAACATCAGAGACATTCTCGACTCTTTTTTGCGAAATTTGTGAGACATGAAGTAATCCATCTCTAGCACCCATAAAGTTTACAAAGGCTCCAAACTCAACAATTTTAACAACTTTACCAGTATAAACTTTGCCAACTTCTGGCTCCGCAACAATGTCTTCAACCATTTGCTTAGCTTTGTTAATTGACTCTTCATTATTGGAAGCAATTTTTACAATTCCATCATCGTTGACCTCTAGTTTTGCACCAGAGACTTCGACTATATTTTTAATTACCTTGCCACCTGAGCCAATCACATCTTTAATTTTAGCTTTATCAATAGTGATGGAAATTACTTGAGGAGCATGCTTAGAAAATTTTGTTCGAGCTTCTGATATGGCATCCGACATAACACCAATAATATGTTTTCTTCCACCTGATGCTTGATTTAAAGCAATTTCCATAATCTCTTTAGTAATACTGGTAATCTTAATATCCATTTGAAGAGAAGTAATACCATCCATAGTACCGGCAACTTTAAAGTCCATATCACCTAAGTGATCTTCATCTCCTAGAATATCACTAAGCACCACAAAGTTCTCACCCTCTTTGATTAGACCCATTGCTATACCGCCAATATGTTTTTTAATTGGTACACCCGCTGCCATCAAAGCAAGAGAAGAGCCACATACTGTAGCCATAGAACTAGAACCATTAGACTCAGTTATCTCGGATACTAATCTTAGTGTGTATGGGAAGTCCTCTTTTTTTGGTAACATTGGATGAACTGCACGCCATGCTAGTTTTCCATGACCAATTTCTCTTCGACCAGTTGCTCCTACTCTTCCTACTTCTCCTACAGAGTAAGGAGGAAAATTATAATGCAACATAAAATGTTGTTTATGCATAGGATCAAGAGAGTCAATCATTTGCTCATCATCGCCCGTTCCTAATGTGGTAACAACTAATGCTTGAGTTTCTCCACGAGTAAAGAGACTTGAGCCATGAGCTCGAGGAAGAATGTCTAATTCACATGTAATTTGTCTTACTTCATCTAATTTTCTTCCATCAATACGGCTTTTATTTTTGATGATATCGCCTCGAACTACTTCTTTTTCTATATCTTTGATAATTGTTGTAGCGGCTAAAATCTGATCATCTTCAACATTATCGATAATAGAAGATCTGATCTCTGTAAGTTTTTGACTTCGCTCTTGTTTATCAACTAAACCGTATGCTTCACGAATAGGATCTGAAATTTTACTTTCAACGTCTTTTTGTAAACCTTCATAAAAATCAGGTAGGCTTGGGACTTCAAAAGTCTTAATTTCTGTTTTGCTTGCAAAGCTTTGAACTTCTTTAATAAATGTCTGATAAAAATCATGTCCAAACATTACTGCCTCTAGCATGATGTTCTCAGAGAGTTCTTGGGCTTCAGACTCAACCATTAGGACACCCTCTTCTGTTCCAGCTAAAACAAGATCTAGTTCAGAGTTTTCCATATCTTGGATAGATGGATTTGCAACTAGCTTTCCATCTATATATCCAACTCTAGCTGAACCCAAAGTACCTGCCACAGGAAGACCTGAAATCGCTAATGCTGCGCCAGTTGCATACATAGCAATAATATCAGGATCAACAACGCTATCGTAAGATAGCACAGTTAATGTTACTTGAGTTTCATTTTTAAAGTTTTTGTGAAATAGAGGCCTAATAGGTCTATCAATTAAACGACTTGTTAATGTTTCTCTTTCAGTCGGTCTTGCCTCTCTTTTAAAAAAACCCCCCGGTATTTTACCTGAGGCATAATATTTTTCCTGATAGTTAACTGTTAATGGGAAAAAATCAATATCAGGTTTTTGTGTTTTTGCTGCACAAATATTAGCCATAACCATTGTTTCGCCGCAGGTTACAACCACAGATGCGTCTGCTTGTTTTGCTATTCGATTTGTTTCAAGTGTAATTTGTTGGTTACCCAACTCAAATTTATGTTCTATTTTCATCTTCCTCTTTCTTTATAGCTAATTAAAAATTATTTTTTTCTTAGCTTTAGTTTATCTGCTACTTCTGTGTACTTTCCTACATTCCTCTTCTTTAAATACGCCATCAATCTATTTCTTTTACCAACCATCATCAGCAGACCTCTTCGAGAATGAAAATCTTTCTTATGGATTTTGATATGTTCTGTTAACAGATTAATTTTCTTTGTGAGAAAAAAAATTTGGGACTCTGGCGAACCAGTGTCATTATCAGCACGAGCTATATCGTTTATTTGTATTTCCGACATCAATACTCCTTTCAAAGTAAACATCATCTGACCAGGATGCCGCCCAGTTCAAATGGTAATCAGATTGGTATGTAAATCATTTATACTTGAGAAATCAAGGATTTTTTCATATGGAATAGCTTGATTTATATCAAAAGTCCCTATTTTCAATCTTTTAATCATACTTGCATAAGCTATATCACCTAGGGAATTTGCAAATTCTTCTGCGAATGATCTCACATAAAACCCTGAATGGCAATTCAACTCAACTCTCATTTTTGAGCTATTAGAAGATAGAATTTTTAGACTTTGAACTGATACTTTTTTATAACGATCTTCTATAGCTTTATTATCTCTAGCGAGTTCATAAAAATTTTTACCATTTAATTTATGCGCAGAAAAGTCTGGTATTTTTTGTTGATATGTTCCTATGAACTTTTTTAAATGTGAAACTCTTTCATTTGTATTATGTGAGGACGACTCCATTTTAAAGAATCTACCCTCTGAGTCTAAAGTATTTGTTGAAGCACCAAATCGTATCTCAACCTCATAACTTTTTTTTTCTTGATGTATATTTGGTATTTTCTTCGTAGCTTTATTAATACCTACTAATAATAAACCAGAAGCTAAAGGGTCCAGAGTTCCAGCAAAGCCAATTTTTTTAAACGAATAACGAAATTTTAATTTTCTAATAACTCCAAATGACTCTATACCCTGTGGTTTATTTATTAATAACCATCCATCACTGTGAAAGTTTTCTTTTACCAAGATCTATAATTTATCTAGAAGTGATTGTACTTTTAAAGACTCTTGAAAAGATTCATCAAAAATTAAAGATATTTTTGGAGTATATTTACTTGTAAGAGTTCTTGCGATTAAACTTTGTATTTCTCTTAGATAAAGTTTATTAAATTCTTTAAAATCCTCCTCTGAAATATTATGAATAAGATAAATTTTTGCAAATCTTAGATCTTTGCTTACTCTAACTTCAGTTATTTCGAAACGAACAGTTGGAAATTTTAAAAGATAATCTTTTTGAGTTACGAGATATTCAGAGACAAGCCTTTTAATTGAAAGTTCAACTTTTTTGGTTCGAAAACTTGGCTTATTGTCCACACTATAATTCTTTTTGAACTTCCTTAGTTACATAAAATTCAATTTCATCTTTTTCCAAAATATCCGAGTAGTCTTTAAATGAAATACCACACTCATAATTTTCTCTAACCTCTTTGACATCATCTTTAAAACGCTTAAGAGTTCCAACTTCTCCTTCGTGTATGATTTTACCCTCTCTAACAAGCCTGATTTTAGCAGAATTTTGGACTATACCGTCAGTAACAAAGCAGCCTGCAATTGTACCAAACTTTGAGGATTTGAAAGTATCACGAACCTCGGCATGACCAATAATTTCCTCTTTAGTGTCTGGAGTGAGAAGACCAGAGAGCATTTTTTTCATATCATCGATTAATTCATAAATAATTGAATAATATCGTATATCTACCTTATCACGTTTTGCGATTGTTCGGGCTTGTGGGATAGCTCTGATATTAAAACCAATTACTAACCCTTGTGCGGAACTCGCTAAACTCACATCACTTTCATTAATTGCACCAATAGCGTTATGGACGACATTTATTTTAACTTCTTCATTACCTACTTTTTCTAGTGAGGAAACTATTGCTTCAAGAGAACCTTGAACATCTGCTTTAACAATGATTGGAAGTTTTTTCATATCTCCCTTTGATACATTAGCCATCATTTCCTCTAGTGATGACTTTTTAACTGCTTCTGTATTTTCTAATTTTTTTTGTTCTTTTACTTTTTCTGTAATATCTTTTGCAATATCCTCATTTGGCATAACATAAACTGTGTCGCCCGCTTGTGGCACTGAGTCAAAACCCAACACTTCAATTGGCATACCTGGGCTAGCTGATTTAATTCTAGTTCCATTTTCATCGAGTAAAGCTCTTACTCTTCCATAAGATGAACCACATGTAAAATGATCACCTTCTTTAAAAGTTCCATTTTTTACTATCACTGTTGCAACAGGTCCTTTTCCTGTTTCAATTTTAGACTCAACCACAATCGCTTCAGCGAGTTTGTTATGTTCGACGTTAAGATCTAGAATTTCTACTTGTAATAAAATGTTATCTAATAATTTTTCTAGATTTGTTTTTTTAATTGCTGATATTTCAGTTTCTAATACATCTCCACTGTAGCTCTCTACAACCACTTCGTGAGTTAACAAATCATTTCTGACAATACTTGGGTCAACATCTGGTAAGTCCATTTTGTTTATTGCAAGAACAATTGGAACTTTAGCTGCTTTAGCATGTGAAATAGCTTCAATTGTTTGAGGTTTAACACTATCGTTGGCAGCAACTACTAATACAACAAGATCTGTTAAATTGGCTCCCCTGGAGCGAATATTTGAGAAAGCTGCATGACCAGGTGTATCTAAAAATGTGATGGGATTGTTTTTATGTTGAATTTGATAAGCACCAATATGTTGAGTAATTCCACCAGACTCTTTTGAAGTTACATTTGTATTTCTTAGTGCATCCAACAAAGATGTTTTACCGTGATCAACATGGCCCATTACAGTTACAATTGGAGGTCTAGGTAAAATTTTAGATATTTTTGTTTTTTGGTGATTTGCGATTTCATCTTTTAAACTGATCGCCTCTTCTCTTTTCGGTGTATGTCCTAATTCTGTAACTATCAGCTCAGCTGTGTCTCCATCTATATATTGATTAGCCGTAGCCATAATTCCACTTTTCATAAGTGCTTTTACTACATCGCCTGTTTTTTCGGACATTCTACTTGCTAATTCCTGCACAGAAATTTTTACAGGTATGTCAACTTCACGAACAATTTTTTGAGAACTAGTTAAATTTGGTTTAAATTTTGTTTTTTGTTTTTCTCTATTTCTTTTTGTTTTTGCAAGACTAGGCATTTTTTCATAGTCTGGTTCTTCATCTAAGAGATTGTTAACTGAAATAGAGGAAAGTTTTTTTTGAAATGCTGTTGTATTGAGAGTTAGTTTTTTTCTGGGAGGTGCGGATGTTGTAGATGTAGGTGTGGTAGGTTTAGCCGAAGATGTATTTGTGTTCTTTGTCTCTTTTGTCATTCAAAATTAGCTATTAAGATAAATCTCCCTAGCATCCATTATAATTTTTTCTGCAGCAGATTTTTCAACTCTTTTTTGTAGTATGCCGTCTCTGCCCACTAATTCATCAGTAGCTAAATCTGCGAGGTCTTGACGTGATAAGATATTGTTCTCAATCAATGTAGCTAAAATTTTATTATCAAACTCTGAAATTCCTTTTACATAATCATCTAGTTTTGAAGATTGAATTAATTTCTCAAGTTCTGCCTTCTCGTTTTCCATATACTGCGTTGCACGAGCATATATCTCAGCAGCAAGCTCATTATCAAATCCTTCAATTTTTTCTATATCTTGGATTGAAGCATTAGCGATTTTTTCAATACTTGTATATCCCTCGACCGCTAATAATTGTGCGATCATATCTTCTAGATCAAGTTTTTCAGCGAAAAGAGATGTGATTTTTTTAAATTCCTCTTGTCTTCTTTCTGCATCTTCTTTTTCAGTTAGTATGTCAATTTCAAGATTGGTAAGTATTGAGGCTAATTTTACATTTTGACCTCTTCTACCAATAGCAATACTTAACTGATCCTCAGGTAAGACTATCTCTACTCTATTTGAGTCTTCAAATTCATTAACCTTTGCAACTTGTGCGGGCGCAATGGCATTTTGAACATACATCGACTTTAGCTCTGACCAATTTACGATATCAATTTTTTCACCCTGTAATTCATTAACAATAGCCTGAACTCTAGATCCTCTCATACCTACGCATGCCCCAACTGGATCGATAGACTTATCATTTGCACGAACTGTAATCTTTCCTCTACTACCAGGGTCTCTTGCAACAGATAAAATTTCTATTTGACCCTCATATATTTCAGGTACTTCTTGTTCAAATAATTTTGCCATAAACTGAGGGTGAGTTCTTGAAAGAAAAATTTGATGTCCTTTGGCCTCTTCTTTTATATCAAAAAAGTAAGCTCTAATACGATCACCATTTTTAAAATTCTCTCTTGGAATGAGTTCATCTTTTCTTAAAAATCCCTCAGCTTTACCAAGATCAACAATAATATTTCCAAACTCAATTCTTTTTACAATACCCGACAAAACTTCTCCGACACGATCTTTAAAATCATTAAACTGTCTTCTTTTTTCAGCTTCTCTTACTCTGGAGTAAATAACTTGCCTTGCCATATTGGCTGTAACTCTTCCGAAGTTTACAGATGGTAAAGGAATTGTTATTTGTTTTCCAATTTCAGTATCAGCATCGTATTTTTTAGCATGGTCTAATAAAATTTGATTTGCCTGCAAAACAGGATCAATTTTTTCAACTACATCTTTAATATGAGATAAACTTATATTTCCTGTCATACGGTCAATAGATGCTTTAATGTTATTGTCCATTCCGTATTTTGATTTTCCAATAATTTCAAAAGACTCCTCAAGAGCCTCCATTACTATATCCATTTCGATGCCCTTCTCTTGTGAGACGACTTCGGCAACTTTTAATATTTCTGTGTTATTTAGCATTATCTTTTCTAGTTAAAAAAAAAGGCGGGATAACCCACCTCCTCATCGTTGGTTAATAATTTTTAAGAACGCTAAAATAGAATAATTTATGATTTTTGTCTAAGGCTTTTTTCTCAAATTTAGTGTGTAAAGCGTTGGAGTCACTATATTTCCAACATTTAGGGCTAATATCTGGCATGGTGTATTTGAACTTTTTCATCAAGACTAAAGCTTCAATAAAATAGTCACCATGATCAGTTGCAAAACGAACAAATCCATTTTTTTTTAGTTTTTTAGTGAGATCTTTTACAAGGAGTTGGTTAACAGTTCTTCTTTTTTTATGCTTATTTTTGGGCCACGGATCTGGAAAGTATATTCTTATTTCCTGAAGATAATTGTTTGGTATGAATGGTAAAAGATCTTGAATGTTTAAATGGAATACTTGAAGATTTTTCAAATTATCATCAACAGAGTTTCTGATGGCTCTTAGAACTCCATCAGCAAAAATATCACAACCAATAAAGTTTATTTTTGAATATAGTTTTGCATCTTCACTAATTTTTTCTCCATCACCAATTCCAATTTCTAAAATTCTTGGTGTTTTGATTTTATTAAATAAGCTTTTGTTTGGTTCTTTAAGAAATTTCGAGTATTGCTCGAGTCTTACAAATGACTTTCCTTTTTTTCTACCAAAGTATTTATTTTTTGATTCGAACATATAAAAAACTAACTAAAAACATTAAGAAAATCATAAGAGTAACTGGGAATAAAGTTGATGAACAATTTGATTTATATTTATTAATTGGATGTTGATAATAGAGGTAACCTTTTTTGTTTGTTGGAATAGTCTCAATAATTTTACCCGAATAATCAACAACAGATGTAATACCTGAAGGAGTTGATCTTATGAGAGGTTTTTGGAATTCAACACTTCTTAAAAGAGAGTTAGCCAGGTGTTGATGTGGCCCGTACCATTTACCAAACCAAGAGTCATTTGAAATTTGTATCACCATATCTGCATTACAAACCTCAGTATTAATTGATTTGTAATTAAAAATAGACTCAAAACAAATCATTGGAACAGCGTTTATATTTTTAGGTAATTTTAAGATTTTTTGATTAATTCCAGGAGTATAGTTCATTCCTAAATTTAAAAACTTGCTTACAAAAGGTTTTACAAAGGGAATGTATTCTCCAAATAAAACCAACTTTTGTTTATCATAAAAATCAATAATCTTTCCTTGATGATCGATGATATATAGACGATTAAATAATTGGTTTTTCTCGATAGCACTCGACCCAACTATTATTTTTTGATCCTCATTAATTAAAGAGGATAATCTACTAAGAAGTCCGTCCCTGTTATTCAAATCAATTGATAATGAGCCTTCAGGCCAAATAATTAAATCTGCTTTTGGAGTATTTGTAAGAGCTTCTAGGGTTAATTTTTCATATATTTCAAGGTTTCTTAGAACGTCAAATTCTACTAATGACTCATAAAGATTAGGTTGAATTAAAAGAATGTTCAGAGTTTCATTGTTTGTTTTTCTCTCAGTATTATTTTCAAAAAAACCAAATGCATAAATTAAAACAAGCACTGATGATAAACTAAAAGTTACAACTTTATTTTTGCAATAAAGAAAATAAATAATTAAACCCATAATCAAATGGATAACTAATCCCAAACCATAAACGCCTAAAAATGGTAGTGACTTTAAGATCCAAATATTTTTGTAATATATAATTGCACTAGGATTCCAAGGGAAGCCTCCAAAAATAAATTCCTTTAGTATTTCTACTATAGATAAACCTAATGGTAATAAGAAAATCTGTAATAATTTTTTTTTAAATGTAACTAGGATGAGAATTGTTGCTGAATAATGTAGAAATGCAATAAATATAGAGAGTACACCAACTAAAATAATACCTAAGAATAAATATCCAAAACCTCCTGAATAAAAGGACTGTGTAATCCAGCTTAATGTAATTATTTGAGTAAATAAGAAAAAATAAAATATGTTTTTTTTTGAAAAATTATTATTAGTTAGAATATTATAAAAAACGATTGAAAATGATAAGTAATAGAAAACAGATACTCCAAATGGAGGAAGAGAAAATACATAAACAATAGAAAAGATAATTATTAAGCTTATTGGCCTAGAGAGATAGGGCAGTAGATTATTGAGATTTGACACCACTAACCACAACTTCAAGAATTTTTCTTGTTGATACCTTGTGAATGGTGAAAGATAATTTTTTATTTATTGTAAATTTTTCTTTTTTCTTTGGTATACGACCAGCTATATTAAATATGATACCGCCTATAGTTCCTACATCCTCTTTTAAATCATCTGGGATATTGACATCAAATTCTCTTTCAAAATCATCAACAAGCATTGCGGCATCCATAATTATGTTATTGTTTTTTTGTCGAAACATCGGTGCTTCATCCTTATCGTGTTCGTCTTCAATCTCACCTACTATTTCTTCCACTAAGTCTTCGATGGTAACCAAACCAGTAACACTATTAAATTCATCCATGACAATTGCTAAATGGATGTTTTGTTTTTTCATTTTTTGAAGAAGATTAAAAACAGGTGTAGCGGAGGGGATATAAATGACCTCTCTTAACAAACTCTTAATATTAAATGACTTATTGTTGATTTTCTTGAATAAATCCTTGATATGAACCATTCCCAAGCAATGTTCTAAGTCTTTTTTTACAACGGGCATTCTTGAGTGAGCTTCTTTATTGATAATTTTAATGATGTTTTCTTTATCAATATTTTGATCAATAAAAATTATTTCACCTCTTGGAACCATTACATCATCAACCGTTTTCTTGTGTACCTTTAAAAGATTATTAAAGATTTTTTTTTCTTCATTCTTGGCAATACCTGAACTATCTGAAGTCGCTGAGATAAGATCAATAATATCTTTTTTAAAATTCTCGTCTTGAATTAGTTCTTTGACTAATTTTATAGCTAAATTTTTTTTAATTTTCATGTACTTTTTTTAAACCTAATAGTTTCATAAGTGTGTTTTCTAAAAATCTCATATTACTTCTCGATTGTTTATCGTAGTGATGATAACCAAATAAATGATGTAATCCATGACTCACTAGCATAAAAAAGTTTTGTTCATTAATTTTTTTATTGCGATTTAAAATATAACTATCTGCAATAGCAATATCACCAGAAAAGTCTCCGTCAGGAAAAGATAACACATCAGTTATTTTATTTTTATTTTTAAATTTTTTATTCATACTTTTGATTTCTTCATTAGAAACTATTTTTATTGTCAGTTGTGTTTGATGATCAGCTTGGTGGATTGTTTGAAAATATTCTGACAACTTTTTTAACTTTTCTTTGGAGGATTTTAGAAATTGCTCTAAATTCTTGTCTCCAATTATCTCGATCACAAATTTTTTATTACTAATCCTCAAAATTACTTATCGTAAGCATTAATTATTTTTTCTACTAGTGTGTGTCTGCATACGTCACTACTATTTAAATGAACAAACCCGATGTCTTTAACTTTTTCTAATTTTTCCATTGCATCCTGCATTCCACTTTTTGCATTATCGGGTAAATCTTTTTGACTTAAATCTCCCGTGATAACCATTTTTGAGTTTTGTCCTAACCTAGTTAAGAACATTTTCATCTGTGTCGATAGGGTGTTTTGTGCTTCGTCTAAAATGATAAAGGATTTATTTAAAGTTCTTCCTCTCATAAAGGCAAGAGGAGCTATTTCTATTAAATTATTTACCATTTTTCGATCAATTTCCTCACCTGGCATCATCTCATACAAGGCATCATAAAGTGGTCGTAAATAGGGATCAATTTTCTCTTTCATATCTCCAGGTAAAAAACCTAATCGTTCACCCGCTTCAACTGCTGGTCTTGATAATATTAATCGATTAATTTTCCCCTCTACAAAAAGACTAACTGCATATGCAACAGCTAAGTAAGTTTTTCCTGTTCCCGCTGGACCAACAGCAAAAACGACATCTTTTGATCTCATTTCTTTTAAAAAGAGCTCTTGGTTTTTAGTCTTGGGATAAATTGTTTTTAATTTTGTATTGATTTGAAATTTCTGATCTTGTTCGATTTGTTCTTTGATATATGTAGGTTTTGCTAGATCAATATTGTTTTCTATTTCTTCTGCAGAAATATCATTGTTCTTTAATTTTTGGTATAAGCCTTGAATAATAAAGTAGGCTTTTTCAACTGGATCTCTATTACCTTTTATAGATAGAAGGTTGCCTCTTGTGTATAGCTTTACTTTAAATTTATTCTCTAAGACCTTTAAATTTTTATCGTGGTAACCAAATAGACTTGATAGAAACTGATTATCCTCAAACTCAAGTTGTTTTTGATGGGAAGAAATATTTACAGGACTCAACTAAATTTTTTCTCCCAATAATGAGTGTGTTAAAACTTCCTTGATTTGTACAGGAATTATTTGACCTATTATTTCTTTTTCTCCCTGTAGGGCTACACTTTGATTAAATTGTGACTTGCCTTTGATTTGTCCTATGTGTTTACCAGCACCATCAATTAATACTTGCACTGTCTTTTTTACGAACTGGTTGTTGTATTCAATTTGTTGTTCATTGAGTAAATCTTGTGTGATCTTTAAACGCTCATTGAGAATTGCTTCATCTATTTCTTCACGATCAGCCGCAGGTGTACCTGGTCTTGGGCTGTACTTAAAAGAATAAGAATTCATGTATTTAACCTTTTCAATTAGATCGATTGTGTCTTCAAAATCTTTGTCTGTTTCTCCAGGAAAACCAATAATAAAGTCCGAGGAAAGTGCTATATCGGGTTTTACTTTTCTAACCTTTTCGATAATTTCAAAATAATAATCCCTGGTATGTTTTCTATTCATTAATTTTAAAACTTTGTCGGAACCTGATTGAACAGGAAGGTGAAGATAGGGCATAAGTTTAGAGTTTTCACCATGAAGGGAAATTAGATCATCAGTCATATTCACAGGGTGACTTGTAGAATAAGTAATTCTTTCAACTCCATCTATTAAACTAATACTGTTAATAAGAGATGCTAGATTATTTGATTGACCTTGAGTGTCTAAACCGTGATAGGCATTAACATTTTGACCTAGAAGTGTGAATTCCACCACACCCTGATCAATTAAAGATTTAACCTCATCAGAGATTTCCTTAACTGTTCTTGAGTATTCTGACCCCCTTGTATAAGGAACAACACAGAAATGACAAAACTTATCACAGCCTTCTTGGATAGTCACAAATGCAGATTTATTCGATGTATTCGTTTTAATATGATTGAGCGTGTCAAATTTTTCAATCACATCAAATTCAGTGATAGATGTCTTAGGTAAGTTATTTTTATCTAAAAATTTATTTAATGACTGAATAGATTGTGGTCCGATCACTAAGTCCACGTAAGGTGCCCTTTTTTGAATTAATTCACCTTCAGCTTGAGCTACACAGCCGGCAACAATAACTTTTTGATCTTCTTTTCCTTTTTTATGAATTTTTCCTAAATCTGAAAATGTTTTTTCTGTTGCCTTTTCACGGATGTGACAAGTATTTAAAACTACATAGTCTGCATTTTGAAAGTCATCGGTTTGATTAATATTATGCGATAGAAAAATATCTTTCATTTTATCAGAGTCATAAACATTCATCTGACAACCAAATGTTCTAATATAAAATTTCTTATTTGATAGCATTAAGGGATTTTGCAAACAAAATTGCGTCTTGCGTATTTGGAGCGTTTATAGACTTACTCCGATAATAGTTTTTTCTTTCATTGTAGGCTTTATAGCCTAATTTTTCATAAAGTTTAATAGCAAAATTATTAATAGCACTCGCTTCCAGAAAGATTTTAAATGATTTTCCAGTACTTTTGAGTTGTTTTTCAAGCTCTTCTAAAATCATTCTTCCCAACCCTTGGTTTCTAAATTCAGGCAAAACAGCAATATGTAAAATTTCAAATTCACTGACCTTTTGATCTTGATATAAAAAATGTCCTATCAAAGCACCTTTGACGTTAGTTTGATCTAGAAGATAAATATTAAAACTTGTTTCTTTATTGAGGTGAAGCTCAATATCTTTTTCACTCCAATTAATCTCTAGTTGGTCTTTATGATTGATAATCCAATTTTTAGAATCAGATAGAGTATGTGTAAAGTTCAAGCCACAATATTATCATAAAAAACCTTGGAACACTCATACCAGTTAAATTTTTTTGTATATTCTTGACATTTTTTTCGATCGATAGTCAAACAATTCAAAACATTATCTTTTAAGTTATCACCAATAAAACCGTTGACCCCATTAATAATAATATCTTTAGGACCTGTTACATCATAAGCAGCGACTGGTGTGCCGGTTGCATTTGCCTCAGTTACCACATTTCCAAAGGTATCAGTCTTGCTAGGGAAAACCATTACATCTGAACTAGCATAGTAATTCACTAAATTCTGGCCAAACTGGTAACCAACAAATTTTATATCTGTATATTTTTTTTTTAGTTTATTTAACTGTGGTCCATCGCCAACGACAACTTTAGTACCTTCTAAATCTAAATCTAAAAAAGCTTGAATATTTTTTTCAGTAGCCACTCGACCGATATAAGAAAATATTGGTCCTGGGCCTAAGTCTAATTTTTGATAGTTGCCAAATTTTTGATGATCGACACCTCTTGACCAAACAACGGTATTTTTAAAATTCATATTTATTAATTCAGCCTGCATGGATGGGGTAGGAACAAGAACTTTTTTCGCTTTATTGTGAAAATGCTTTATGAAGAAATAAAAGAAACTTGCAGGTATTTTTATACGTTGTTGAATATACTCAGGGAAACGAGTATGAAATGAAGTTGTAAAAATAATTTTTTCTGAAAGACATATTTTTCTGGCCAAAAAACCTAGGGGGCCCTCTGTAGCAATGTGAATATGATCAGGATTGATCTGATCCATCATATTTTTCAATGTTTTTTTGCGAGTAATCACAACTTTAATCTCATTATACGAAGGAAGGCCAAAGCGAACTTTAAATAACTCAGGGTGTATTACCTCTACCTGCATACCCATTTTTTCCAATTCCGGTATGGTATTCAGATAAGAACGGACGACGCCGTTTACCTGAGGTTTCCATGCATCTGTTACTAATAATAATTTCAAGCTGCAGATACCTTATTAAGAGTTTGTTTTTCTAAAGACTGGATCTTTTTTTCATTCCAAAAGACTAACTCCAAGTTGCCTTTAAAGTCCTCAACCATTGCACTACAGCTATCTACCCAATCTCCTAGATTATGATATGTTTTATCACCAATTTTTTTTATTTGGGGATGGTGAATATGACCACAAACAATTCCATCACAATTATTTTTTTTTATTCTCTCAAGACATGCATTTTCAAAATTTTCAATATATCGTTGAGCATCTTTTACTCGTGTTTTTAAATATCCTGATAAAGACCAATACGAAAGACCAAGTTTTCTTCGACAGAAATTTAAAATATTATTAAACCAAACAGAGTAGTCATAAAGGACGGCACCTATCTTTGCTAACCATTTTGAATTTAGAACTATTCCATCAAATTCATGCCCATGCATTAAGAGAAGTCTTTTATTATTCGCTGTTGTATGAATTCTATTTTTTCGAACTTTAATGTTTGCAAATGAAAAACCACAATAATCTGAAAAAACTTCATCATGGTTTCCAGGTATATAATAGACTTTGGTACCTGAGCGTGCTTTTCGTAAAACTTTTTGTATGAAAGTATTAAAATCAGGATTCCAAAACCAATTTTTTTTTAGACGCCATCCGTCTATAATATCTCCAAGTAAATAAAGATGATCACAATCATTATATTTTAAAAAGTGTAAGAGCTCCTTTACTTTTGAAGCACGTATGCCAATATGAATGTCTGAAATGAATATGGATCGATGTTTTTTGATTTGCATAGAATCTAAAAATAGATATATCTACGATTGATAGTATTGAGGATTGTTAAAGTTTTATTAAATGGGCTCTTCACAAAAGCTTTATATTAGAAAAAATTCTAAAATTCATGCATCTGGTCTTTTTGCAAAAGCTGATATCTGTGCTGGCACTAGAATCATTGAATATCGCGGGTTAAAGATAACTAAAGCTCAATCCGACAAGATTGCTGATGTTCACATAGAGGCAAACAAAAGGGCTAAAACAGTCGGGTCTGTTTACATTTTTACACTAAATCAAAAATACGACATCAATGGAAAAGTATCGTGGAATTTAGCTAAATATATTAATCATTCCTGCAACCCTAATTGTGAAACTGATATAATTAAAGGAAGAATTTGGATTAGCGCAATTAAAGATATAAAAAAAGGAGAAGAGCTGTCATATGATTATGGTTATGATATGTACTCTTTCAAGGATCACCCGTGTAGATGTGGATCTAAAAACTGTATTGGATATATTGTTCGAAGCAATCTCAGATGGAGAATTAAAAAAAAATTAATGGAAAAGAGAAAGTGAATAATAAACAAAAACTTCATATAATTTATTGAACTTTAGCTATGGATTTTAAAAATAAAAATATAGTAGATGCTTTTTGGTGTTCAATTGAAGGCCTAAAAATTCTCCTTCAAGAAAAAGCAGCAAGAAGAGAGCTATTATTGTTTCCCTTGTCTGCTCTATACATCGTAATTTTTCAACCGGCTCTTTTGTTCATACTTTGGCTGATAATTTTACCTTTGCTCATACTTAGTATTGAGGCTCTAAACACTGCAATAGAATATACCTGTGATAAAATTACTATGGATAAGTCAAACAAAATAAAGAAAGCTAAAGATTTGGGCTCTGCTGCAATTTTTTTATCTCTAACAGCCTATGGAATAGTTTTAATCTTAGGTTTATTTAATTAATTTGGGAAGATTGACATGATTTTTCTACAAGTAGAGGAGGTCTATGTTTCAGTCACAGGGGAAATGCCAATCTTCCACCTAATAAAATAATCATTTATATTAAATTAAAGTTAAATTTAGATTAAATTTCCAATTTCTTTTATTTGATCGATATTTAATAAGTTGTTTTGCTTATAATTTTGAACTAGTGCAAGACATCTTTTTTTAAGAACATTGAATACTTTTAAAAATTCTATCTCAGCTTCCTCTTCAGTGCCTTTAAATTTTGCAGGATCAGCTACGCCCCAATGTGCCTTTAATGTATTTTTGAGATACACGGGGCAAGTTTCTCCAGCTGCGTTATCACACACAGTAATAACCAAATCAAAATTAATATCTGAAAAATTATCCCATGATTGACTTTTAAAATTGTCCAGGAAAATTTTATTTTTTTCTAATGTTTTGATGCTTAATGGATGCACATATCCTGCAGGGTGGCTTCCTGCACTATAAGCATTAAAAAAGTCTTTACCATAATGGTTTAAAAGCCCCTCTGTCATAATTGATCGACAAGAGTTACCTGTACAAAGTACAAGAATTTTAATCATTTTAATTTTCTGAGTCGATAGAGTAGCCAGCGGATCTAACTGTTCGAATGAAATCTTTTTCTCCTGTTAAATTCAGCTCTTTTCTGAGTCTTCTTATGTGAACATCAACTGTTCTGGGTTCAACGTAAGCGTCATTTAACCAAACATTATCCAATAGTTGCTGCCTAGAATAGACTCTACCTTTATTTTCAATAAAAAATTTTAAAAGATTAAATTCAGTCGGTCCTAAATTTAACTTTCTCTCACCCCTTGTTACCCTTCTGTTGGTAAGATTAATGTTAATATCATGAAACTTGAGTGAGTCGTTATCTTCTCTTGCTTTTGTTCTTTTAAGTAATGATTTAATTCTAGCGAGAATCTCACTTGGAAGAAAAGGTTTGGTTACATAATCCTCTACACCTAATTCAAAACCTCTAATTTTATCATCCTCTTGACCTTTAGCTGTTAACATTATAATTGGAATTTTTTTTAGATTATCTTTTCTTTTAATTCTCTTTAAAACTTCAATGCCCGATATATTTGGCAGCATCCAATCTAATAAAATTAAATCAGGCAGCCAATGTTCGATCTCTTGAATTGCAGATTCTCCGTCGTATGAAAATTTTATTTGGTAGTTTTGTTGTTCTAAATGAAATCCAATTAATTCTGAGATTGGTTTTTCATCCTCTACAACTAAAATCTTGTCTGTCATTCAAAATCAGATTTTTTTAAATCAATATAATGACCTGTAATGTTAAAAATGACCTCTTCAGCTATGTTAGTAGCATGATCACCTATTCTTTCTAAGGACTTTGCAATTAAAATTGGCTTAGTGCCTTCATCAACAACACTTGTTTCTTTATTGTGCATTCTTTCTATTAAATCAGATAATAAAGATTTGTACTGCCTGTCAATTTCTGCATCTTGATTCCATGAGATCCTTGCCTGTACCTCATCTTTTTTAAAAAAACTCTCAAGTGTTTGATTAACCATTTTTTGGACACCTTTACCTAAATTATGCATTTGGTCCGTTAAATCCTCGTCAAATGAAGAAGAAATTGAAATAGCTCTTTTTGCTAAATTTCTAGAGTGATCTCCCATTCTCTCAAGCTCTTTTGAAACTTTGAGGGCAGTGAAAACTAGTCTTAAATCACTGGCAACGGGTCTATGTAAAGTCATAATTTCGAAACTTAAATCCCTAACATCTCTTTCCACTTCATCAACTTGTTCATCAAGATTCTGTGTTGTCTGTGCATCAGATGAGTCTTTAGATTTAATAACATTTACTGCAATTTCAATTTGTTTCTCAACAATATTACTCATTTTAATTAAATTATCTGTAAGATGATTTAACTTTTGTTCAAAGTTTTTATCTGTGTGTGCTGTTTCCATTTTAACCAAACCTTCCAGTTATGTAGTCATTTGTTTGTTCTTTATCAGGTTTTGTAAATATCTTACCAGTTTCTCCATATTCGACAAGGTTACCTAAATGAAAAAACGCAGTTTTAGATGATACTCGTGATGCTTGAGACATAGAATGAGTTACTATAATAATTGTGTAATTTTCTTTCAATTCGTTAATTAAATCTTCTATTTTTGCGGTTGCTATTGGATCTAATGCAGAACAAGGTTCGTCCATCAAAATGATTTCCGGTCTTATAGCAATCGCTCTTGCAATGCACAATCTTTGCTGTTGTCCTCCTGATAAACCGGTAGCAATATCATCCATTCTATCTTTTACCTCTTCATAAAGACCCGCTCTGTGAAGTGAGTCTTTTACTATTTCATCTAATTCATTTTGAGAAGAAGCAATACCATGAATTTTTGGTCCGTAGGCAACATTTTCATAAATAGTTTTTGGAAAAGGATTGGGTTTTTGAAAAACCATTCCAACTTTTTCGCGAAGAGTTTCTACCTGTATATCAGGGCTATATATATCAACATTGCCATTCAACAAAAACTTACCTTTAACATTACAAATATCTATTACATCATTCATACGGTTTAAACATCGCAAAAATGTCGACTTACCACAACCTGAGGGTCCTATAAGAGAAGTTACTTCATTTTTTGGAAAATTAAGAGCAACGTTATTGATTGCCATTTTTTTTCCATAGTGGACATATACCTCACTTGTTTGCAAAGCATAATTGCTGTTTTGATCTACCATTTCACCTCCAATTTTCTTCTTACCAACACTGCCACAGTATTCATTATAATCAAAAAAGATAAAAGTAGCATTATTCCTGCAGATGTTTTTTCGAGGAAACCTCTTTCAGCGCTCTCAGACCATAGATATATTTGTGAAGGAAGACCAGTGGCAGGGTCGAATGCCCCTCCCGGTATTTCCATCACAAAAGCAACCATACCTACCAATAATAAAGGGGCTGTCTCACCCAAAGCTTGTGCCATTCCAATAATTGTTCCAGTAAGAGTACCTGGCAAAGATAAAGGGATTACATGATGAAATACAGTTTGCATTTTAGTAGCCCCCACAGCAAGTGCTCCCTCTCTAATTGAAGGGGGGACGCCTCTGAGCGATGCCCTAGATGCTATAATAATTGTTGGTAAAGTCATAAAACCTAAAACTAATCCTCCAACTAAAGGGACTTGATATGGCATCCCAAAAACTCCAATTAGCATACCTAAGCCTAAAAGTCCGTAAACAATAGAGGGAACCGCCGCAAGGTTATTTATATTTACTTCAATAATGTCAGTTATTTTTCCTGGTTTAACAAATTCCTCTAAGTACACAGAAGCCAAAAGTCCGATTGGAAAAGCAAAACTAAAACAGATCAATAAAGCATAAAAAGACCCCATAAGTGCTCCAAGTATTCCGGCTGTTTCTGGATCTCTTGAGTCTCCATTTGTGAAAAACCAAAAATTGAATGTCTTAGACATTTTACCTTTGGAGTCTAAAGAGTCTAAGATAGAAAGTTGATAATCATTTATTTTTCGTTGTGCTTCGGGAACATTTCTTGGATAGTTTCCTTTGACAATTTGGTCAAGATCTGATGAGGCAGATATATCTAAATTGACAGTTTTTCCAATTACATTTGGATTGTTTGCAATATAATCTCTCAGCTGATAATCAAATTTTCTTGTGTACATTTCTCTGACTTTAATAAAATTTTCTTCATCTAATCCAGGATGGTTTTGGTTAATCACTTGATCAGCAAGATCAACATAAGATGCTTTCATTATTTCTTTTTTGGAGGAGTTACTAGAAACCTCTATAAAATTTGGGTCAAAATAAACATCAGCATTAATAGTTGTTCTAACAAAAGCACCACTGCCGGTAGAAAAAATTTTATACATTAAAATAAGCACGAAGAACAAAGAGAGAGTCATCGCAAACATTCCATAAAATTTGAAACGTTTCTCTGCTGCAAGTCTCTTTTCTAAACTACTCATATTTTTCTCTGTACTTTTTTACTATTGTTATAGCAGCAATATTAAGAATTAATGTCATTACAAATAAAGTTAGGCCTAAAGCAAAAGCAACTAAGGTTTTTGGATTATCAAACTCGACATCTCCTATCAAACTTGTAACAATCTGTGTTGTTATTGTAGTCGCTGGCTCCAAGGGATTAAAAGTAAGATTTGCTCTTAGGCTGGCGGCCATAACGACAATCATTGTCTCACCTATTGCCCTAGATATAGCTAATAAAAATGAGCCCATTATTCCAGCTAGAGCTGCTGGTAAAATTACTTTTTTAATAGTTTCTGATTTAGTTGCTCCAATTGCATAAGAACCCTCTCTTAAAGATTGAGGAACTGCTTTTATGACATCGTCACTAAGAGAGGAAACAAAAGGTATGATCATAACACCCATCGCTAAACCTGCAGCTAGAGCACTTTCAGCGGACACCGGTAATCCAACGCCTTCACCGACATCTTTTATGAAAGGTGCCAGTGATAAAGCAGCAAAAAATCCATAAACAACTGTGGGTATGCCAGCAAGAATTTCAATTATTGGTTTAGCTATATCTCTTACTTTTGATGACGCATACTCTGCTAAATAAATTGCTGTTAGCAGTCCTAAAGGAACAGCGACTAACATGGCAACAGATGCAATTAAAAGCGTTCCGGTAAGCAAAGGTACAAAACCAAAAGCCTCTTTTAAAGCCTCTTGATCGAAGCCTTCTGATGCATTGATAACAAAAGCTCTATTGGGATTCCATGCCGTATTAAAGAAAAAGTCCATAAAATTTACGTACCGAAAAAAATTAATGGCCTCGAAAACAAGAGAAAAGAAGATTCCAAAAGTAATGAATATTGCAATATAAGAACTGCCCTTGATAACATATGAAATTATTTTCTCAACAATTGGCTGTGCATTTAGTTTTCCTGATATTGATTTCGTAGCCAAAAATCCTAAAAGCACAGGTAGAATAATAAATAGAGTTAAATTCGACCATCCGTAGATCTTGTCAAAATTTGCTAAATTTTTTGCTGCAATTATCTCACTCTCACTGGCCATTTTTAAAATTGATTTATCGCCTACGGTCAAATCAATTTCTGATAAATTAACAATTATAGATAGGTTGCTAATCTTATTCATAATTAAACCGAATTTTCCAGAGCTCCATGTAGCGACATCTGGAAATAACACAGGGGACATTACAAACATCTCTTGAAAGTTTGATTTAAAAATAAGTAAAAAGAACCAAATAATTATTGCTGGAAAAAAAACTAAAAGGACAACGTAATATCCATAATAATCTGGAAGAGAGGAAAGATTTTCATTTTTTTTAAATTTTAGGCTTAATGCTCTTTTTTTACCATAGAAGTAAAAAGAGTAAGAAAGTATAAAAACAAAAATAAGTGATAAATAAAGCATACTGTCCTATTCCTCTATAAACTGATTTTGTCTTAGGGGCAAGAAATCTTGCCCCTAAAAATAAGATAATTAATTAATGCTTACTTACAAAGTCCGCTTGAAAAAGCGTAACCAGCATCTTTTAATGGATGTTTTTTTTCAGCACATGCTGCAATATCAAATCCCATTGCATCTAAGCTGTCAGTAACGTTTCTTACTCTATTGATAAGGTCTGGTACCATAGGTGCAGCACCAATTTTTGTTAGGTAACCGTTATCACCAATTGCTTCATCACTTACCATCATTTGTGCAAACTCCTGAATGCCAGGTACAACCCCGATGTGATCTGCTTTTAAGTATATGAAAAGAGGTCTTGCCATTGGATACTCATAAGTTGCAATGGATTCAGCAGATGGTACTACTCCCTCAACAGTAGATGGTTGTAATTTATCTCCGTTGTCTTTTAGATAAGAATAACCAAAGTAACCAAAACGTTCTGGATCCTCAACTAGTTTTTGAACAATAAGAGTGTCATTCTCACCCATCTCGATGATTTTTCCATCTTCTCTGTAATCAGTACATCCATCGTCACTGCCAGTTACTGCTTCTAATGTACATCCAGCTTCCATTACTTTACCATCAAATGCATCTCTTGTTCCTGAGGTTGGAGGAGCTACTAATACTTCAATTTTATATGCAGGAAGGCTTGGGTTAATTTCGTTCCAAGTTTGATATGGATTTTCGACCACTTCACCATCAACAACAACTTTTGCAGCCATAGCTGTAAAGATTTCTTCTCTTGTTAGAGAAAAAGGTTCTGCTTCGTTGGAGTGAGAAAAAGTAATACCGTCATTAGCCCACATCACTTCAATTACGTTTGTTACACCGGCTTCAAGACATAATTTAGCTTCTTTAGCTTTCATTGGTCGTGACGCTCCAGTAATATCTGGAAATTCAACTCCCACACCAGCACAAAATGCTTTCATTCCACCACCAGTTCCAATTGGATTGTAAGTGGGGGTTTTAAAACCTGACTCGCCGAGTCTTTGTGCGTTTACTGTTCCATATGGGTATACTGTTGATGAGCCAACAATATTAATTTGATCTCTTGCAAAAGTTTCAGCAGAGAAAAGTACGCTTACTGCTAGAGCAAGAAAAGTTAACATAGATTTTTTCATAGTTAAGTTCCTTTATGTTGTTTAAATTGAGCTAAAAATATCCATTAGAAGTAAATCTTATGTTACAAATATGTTAAAGTTTTATTAAGCATGCTTTGGAATTGTGATTAAAAACTCTGAGCCTTTTCCAACTTCACTTTTTATGTCAATAAAACCCATGTTTTTATTCAAAATATGTTTCACAATTGAAAGGCCTAATCCAGTACCACCAACCTCTTTGGATCGAGCACTGTCCACTCTGTAAAATCTCTCGGTAAGCCTTGAGATGTGCTCTTCTGCAATGCCTATGCCATTATCCTTGAAGGAAATTTCGACATATTCAGTCATATTGCTAGTATTCATTTTTTCACGAGCTTTAATTAAAATTTTAGCACCATCTTTTGAATATTTAACAGCGTTGTTAACGATATTGACAACCACTTGAATAAATTCTTCATGAGGACATCCAACTAAAAGAGATTGGTCTAAATTAATATCAACATTTATTTTTTTCTTTAAAATTTTTGACTCCAATGAGTTTATTCCAATTTTAACGGTATTTAATAAATTACAAAATTGGTCATTCTCATTAGTTTTTTTATTCTCGATGGAACTTAAACTTAATAGATCATCAATCAAAGAGTTCATTCGATTTGACTGATCTTGAATAATTGAAATAAATTTTTTTTTATTTTTTTCATCGTCAACAGTTAAAAGTGTTTCTAAATATCCTATTATTGAAGAGAGTGGAGTTTTTAATTCGTGACTTACATTAGCTACGAAGTCAGTTCTTACCATCTCAAGATTTTTAATTGCAGTAATGTCTTTAAAAGCAACGCAAAAAAAATCGTTAATTGGAAATCCTG
Source organism: uncultured Alphaproteobacteria bacterium (assembly GCA_902539635.1). Lineage (GTDB taxonomy): Bacteria > Pseudomonadota > Alphaproteobacteria > HIMB59 > HIMB59 > HIMB59. Next base: position 2,470 of record CACBJQ010000004.1, on the reverse strand, counting down.
TAACGTCGTAATATCGGTCATTTGGTATTAATCTGTTCCACTCAAAATTTTTTTTTGATTTAGTTTTAAGTGCGTTACTTAGATTTTCAGACAAAGATAAGTCTCTTAAACCTATTTTAAGGTTATCTGCATTTTCTAAATTAAATGTCTCTTTGAAAATATTATTAACGAATATGATATTATAATCGTAATCTATAATAACTATTGAGAGGTCTAAGGAGTTAAGAATGTCTTGATACTCCAAACTTTGTTTGTCACCAACTTCGATGCGTCTTTCTTTGTCTAAAAGAGTCTCTTCTAAAATATTTCGGACTTTTGTAAATAACATATTGTCAGATTTTCTTAGGTCAAAAGTTTTTTTTTCAAGATAGCTCTCAAAGAAATAATAAGAAATGAAATAAACTAAACTCTGAGAAATAATTGATATTAAAAAAATATTAATTGAAGTACTAAAAAACAAAAATAAGTTTAATGAGAGAACAGCAATAGAAAATACAAATAACATTTTATTGTTTTTCTATTTTTTTATAGACCTTTTGGGCAGCAGTGCCTCTCCCTGAGAGACTAGGGTTGGTCATAAAATATTTATGTGAGTCTATTTTTAGTTTAGAGTTTATTTTTTGATAATTTCCATCTGAGTCGAGTATCCAAGTATTTTGATTATCGTTAATGGCAGTGTACATAATTTGATATAAAATTTGTTCGTGAACAGTTTTGTTATCGATAGGAACTAATGTTTCCACGCGCCTGTCAAAATTTCTAGTCATCCAGTCAGCAGATGAAATATAAATTTTTGCTTTTTTACTGGGTAGTTTATTGCCTTTTCCGAAACAAACTACACGTGAATGCTCTAAAAATCTTCCTACAATACTTTTAACTTCTATGTTTTCTGACATTCCTTTAACACCAGGAACTAAGCAGCAGATACCTCTAATTAAACAAGTAATTTTCACTCCTGCTTTAGATGCTTCGTAAAGTTTGTTAATTATTTCTTGATCAACTAAATTATTCATCTTGATCCATATGTTAGCTGGCTTTTTAATTTTTGATAAACCTATTTCGTAGTCAATATGTTCGTATAGTTTTTGTCTTAAGTTATATGGAGAGAAAGATATTCGTTTAAAATCTTTTGCCATGTTGTAACTACTCATATAATGAAATAATTTTATAGCATCAGATGCTAGATCTTTATTACAAGTAAAAAATGATAGATCTGTATAAACCTTTGCTGTTTGAGGATGATAGTTACCAGTACCATAGTGAACGTAATGGACTAAATTTTTTTTTTCTCTTCTAGTAACTAAGGAAACTTTTGCATGAATTTTTAGATTTAAAAAACCATACACTACTTGAACTCCAGCTTTTTCCAAATTTGATGCCCACTGTAGATTTTTTTCTTCATCAAACCTTGCTTTTAACTCAACAACTGCTGTTACAGATTTACCAGCATCAGCAGCACGAATGAGTGCATCAATGATTGGCGATTGATCGCTAGTACGATACAAAGTTTGCTTAATTGCCACAACGTTTTTGTCGTTTGATGCTTGATCTAAAAAACTAACAACAACATTAAAAGACTCAAAAGGGTGGTGTACAACTAAATCCTTTTTTTTGATTGCTGCAAAACAATCACCGCCAAAATCATTTATTCGCTGTGGGAAACGAGGTTTAAATTTTTTATAATTTAAATTCTTGTTTTTTATATTTCCAAAGACTTCTGATAATTGGTCGAACCCCAGTAGATCTTCGTATTCAAAAATTTCATTTTCAGATACATTCAACTCGTTAATGATGAATGATTTAAAATTATTATTAAGACTTTTTTGAACATCTAATCTGATTACCTGTCCTCTTTTTCTTTCCCTGACAAGTTTTTTAAACTCTCTGATAAGATCGTCTGCCTCCTCCAAAACCTCTAAATCACTGTCCCTTATTACGCGAAATAGATTTGTATCAATAACATCAAAATCATGGAATACATCCCCAACATAATTGTTAATTATTGACTCTACGGGATAAAAATAAATACCCTGTTTATCAATAATTTTAAGAAAGCGTTGTTTTAAATCTGATACTCTCATAACTGAGATAAATTCTTTTTTTGATTTTTTATTTTTAATTTTAGCGATAAGACACAAACTTAAATTTGGTATAAAGGGCAAAGGGTGTGTGCTATCAACTGTAATTGGTGTCAGAATCGAAATAATTTCATTCAAATAATAATTTTTTATGTGGGACAAATGTTTTTTTAAAAACTTATCTCTTAAAATATAGATTTTATTTTTTTTTAATTCTTTTTCAATTTGACCATACGATTCATTTTGCCTTTTAATCAAACCTCTTGTTAATGAGTCAACAATTTTAATTTGATCCTCAATCTTCATTCCATCAAAACTTTTTTTATTAGGAGTGAGTTTTAACTGTTCAATTAATCCAGCCACTCTTACTGAAAAAAATTCATCTAAGTTTG